>CAMLIA010000039.1 GCA_946479905.1 uncultured Frankiales bacterium
TGTCGGACGCTGAGCGCATCAAGCGGGTGGCGGAGCGCATCGTCGCGACCCGCAAAGCCGGACATGACGTCTGCGTCGTGGTCAGCGCCATGGGTGACACCACCGATGAGCTGCTCGACCTCGCGCAGCAGGTGTCGCCGCTGCCTCCGGGCCGCGAGCTCGACATGCTGCTCACCGCCGGCGAGCGGATCAGCATGGCGCTGCTCGCGATGGCGATCCAGAACCTCGGGATGAGCGCGCGGTCGTTCACCGGCAGCCAGGCCGGGGTGATCACCGACTCGGTGCACGGCAAGGCCCGGATCATCGACGTGACCCCCGGCCGGATCTCGACCGCCCTGGCCGACGGTCACGTCGCGATCGTGGCCGGCTTCCAGGGCGTCAGCCAGGACACCAAGGACATCACCACGCTGGGCCGTGGCGGCTCCGACACGACGGCGGTGGCGCTGGCCGCCGCGCTGAGCGCGGACGTCTGCGAGATCTACACCGACGTCGACGGGGTCTACTCCGCCGACCCGCGGCTGGTGCCCAACGCGCGCCAGCTGCCCAGCGTCAGCTACGAGGAGATGCTGGAGATGGCGGCCTCGGGCGCCAAGATCCTGCACCTGCGCTGCGTCGAGTACGCCCGCCGCTACGGCGTACCCGTCGTCGTCCGATCCTCCTTCTCCAGCAAGCCCGGTACCACGATCACAGGAGAGCCCACCGTGGAGCACGCCATCATCAGCGGGGTCGCGCACGACCTCTCCGAGGCGCGGGTCACCGTCGTCGGCGTCCCCGACAAGCCCGGTGAGGCCGCCGCGATCTTCCGCGCGATCGCCGACGCCGAGGTCAACATCGACATGATCGTGCAGAACGTCTCCGGCGCGGCCGGGCGCACCGACATCTCCTTCACGCTGCCCAAGGCCGACCTGTCGAGCGCGCTCACCGCCCTGTCGAAGCGGCAGGCCTCGGTCGGGTTCGAGTCGCTGCTGTCGGACGAGCACATCGGCAAGGTGTCGCTCATCGGCGCCGGCATGCGCAGCCACCCGGGGGTGTCGGCGACCTTCTTCGAGGCGCTGGCGGAGGCCGCGGTCAACGTCGAGGCGATCAGCACCTCCGAGATCCGGATCTCCGTCGTCACCCGCGACACCGAGGTGCCGGCTGCCGTGAAGGCGGTCCACGAGGCGTTCGACCTCGGCACCGACGAGGAGGCCACCGTGTACGGCGGCACCGGCCGATGAGGCTGGGACTCGTCGGAGCCACCGGCCAGGTCGGCGGCGTCGTCCTGCGGCTGCTCGCGGAGCGCAGCCTGCCCGTCGAGGAGCTGCGGCTGTTCGCGAGCGCCCGCTCGGCCGGCACCGTCATCCCGTGGAACGGCCGGCAGCTCACCGTGGAGGACGCCTCGACGGCCGACGTCACGGGTCTCGACGTCGCCATCTTCTCGGCCGGCGCCACGACGTCGCGCGCGCAGGCGCCGCGGTTCGCCGCCGCCGGCGTGACCGTCATCGACAACTCCAGCGCCTGGCGGATGGACCCCGACGTGCCGCTCGTGGTCAGCGAGGTCAACGGCGACCAGGCCCGCCACGCCCCGAAGGGCATCATCGCCAACCCCAACTGCACGACGATGGCGGCGATGCCGGTCCTCAAGCCGCTGCACGACGAGGCGTCGCTGGTGCGGATGATCGCCTCCACCTACCAGGCGGTCAGCGGCTCCGGGCTCGCCGGCGTCGAGGAGCTCGCGGGCCAGGTGGCCGCCGTCGGCGACAAGGCGACCGAGCTCGTGCACGACGGCGCCGCGCTGACCTTTCCCGACCCCGTCAAGTACGTCCGGCCCATCGCGTACAACGTGCTCCCGATGGCCGGCTCGATCGTCGACGACGGCAGCCTCGAGACCGACGAGGAGCAGAAGCTCCGCAACGAGTCCCGCAAGATCCTCGGCATCCCCGACCTGCGGGTCAGCGGGACCTGCGTGCGGGTGCCCGTCTTCACCGGCCACTCGCTGTCCCTGACGGTCGAGTTCGAGCGCGAGCTGTCCGTGGCGCGTGCGCTCGAGCTGTTGGGGAAGGCTCCCGGTGTGGTGGTCACCGACGTCCCCAACCCGCTGCAGGCCGCGGGCCAGGACCCGTCCTTCGTCGGCCGCGTCCGCCAGGACGGTCCGCACGGCCTGTCGCTGTTCGTCAGCAACGACAACCTCCGCAAGGGCGCCGCTCTCAACGCCGTCCAGATCGCCGAGCTGCTGGTGTGAGCTCCTCCGAGGACGACCCCACCCAGGCCGTTCCCTCGGCGGCCGTCGTGGGCGGCCGCTACCGCCTCGACGTCCTCGTCGGCCGGGGCGGCACCGCCGAGGTGTGGGCCGCGACCGACACGTCGCTGGACCGCACGGTGGCCCTCAAGCTGGTCACCGGCGCCCACGACGAGTCGGCGGCGCGGGCCGCGGACGAGGCCCGGACGCTGGCGCAGCTCAGCCACCCGAACCTCGTGCAGGTCTTCGACGCCGGCACCGACGGCGGGGGCCGGCCCTGGGTCGTCATGGAGTACGTCGACGGGGACACCCTCGGCGAGGCGATGCGCAAGGGACCGCTGCCGGTCGCGCAGGTGCTCGAGATCGGGGTCGCCGTCGCCGACGCCCTCGCCCACGTGCACGCCACCGGGCTCGTGCACCGCGACGTCAAGCCGGCCAACGTGCTGCTGGGACGGGTGCCCAAGCTGACCGACTTCGGGATCGCCCGCCTGGTCGACGCTGCCAAGGTCACCACGACCGGCCTGATGGTCGGCACCGCCGCCTACCTCGCCCCCGAGCAGGTCGCCGGCGAGCCGGTGGGCCCGGCGGCCGACGTCTACGCCCTCGGGCTGGTGCTCCTCGAGGTGCTGACCGGTAAGCGGGAGTACGACGGGCCGCCGGTCGAAGCGGCCATGGCGCGCCTGCACCGCGCGCCGGAGATGCCCTCCTCGCTGCCACCCGGCTGGGTCGGGCTGCTCACCGCCATGACGGCGCGGCAGCCGGCGGACCGGCCCACCGCGGCTCAGGTCGCCGCGGCGCTGCGCGACCTCCAGGCCGGGGCGAGCTCGACCACCGTGCTGCCGGTCGCGGCGCCGGTGGTGGACCGCACGACGGTGCTGCCGCGCACCGCCCCGGCACCCGCACCCGCCCCCGTGGCCGCGCGCACCTCCCGCCGGGGGCTCTGGGCCGTCCTCGGCGCCGCTGCGCTGCTCGCGGTGATCGGTGGCGGCGTCGTGGTTTCCCAGCAGGGCAAGAGCACGCCGCGACCGATCCCACCTGTCAGCGACGACACCCCGCCGTCGGTGGGGACGCCCACCAAGAACCTGGTGGGCAAGGTGAACGGGCTGTGAGGCGCGCCGCGGTCGCAGCGCTCGCCTGCCTCGCCCTGACGGCGTGCTCGTCGGACCTGTCGCTGAAGGACCAGCTGAAGGACGACACCGCCTCGCTCGTGGACGCAGTGAACGCGAAGGACGTCGCGGCCGTCCGGAGCGCGGTCGGCACCGTGCGCACCGACGTCAGCAACCTGCTGGGGCAGAACAAGATCCGGCCGGCCGACGCCACGGCGATCGACCGCTACCTCGACCAGATCGAGCAGAACGCCGGTGACCTGGAAGCGACCCCGACGCCGTCGCCGACCGTCTCCGAGACGCCGTCACCCACACCGAGCCCGACGCCGTCACCCACACCGAGCCCGACCCCGTCGCCGACTCCGAGCCCCACGCCGTCGCCGACCCCTCCTCCTGTCACCGTGTCGCCGACCCTGCCGAGCCTCACCAGCATCGACGGGGGCAGCGCCACGCCGACGCCGAGCGCCGTCGCCGGCTGATCAGCAGCGCGCGGCGACGAGCCGGAAGATCGCCTGCAGGCGCGTCGTCTGGTCGGGCGTGAGGGTCTCGGCCAGCAGCACGTCGTAGTGCGCAGGGCCGATCCCGGCGATGGCGCCGTCGGCGATGCACGTCGCCCGGGCGAGCGTCAGCCCGTGGGTCATGAACTCCGCGGTCAGGGAGGCTCGCGCCGACAGCACCTCGAACGCCGTGGGCGAGGTCGGCTTGGGGATCCGCGCCGCGCTGCCGGGGTCGCAGGAGCGGATCAGCACACGGGACCCGGAGCCCGTGACGGTGGCGTGGGTCGAGGCGGCCCACGTCCGCGCGGTCCTGAGCAGCGGGGCGTTGCTGCCGTTCACGGTCACGTCGATCGCCATGCACGTCCGGCCGCCGGTGGCGTAGGCCTGCGCGGTGTCGCCGCGCCAGGCACGCACCGCGGTGAGCGCCGTCGCGTACCCCACGCGGCTGCTCAGCACCTCGAACAGCGAGATCTGCCCGAACGGCGCGGGCTTGTCGACGCGCTTGGCGCCGGCGGGCACGGCAGGTGCCGGCAGGGCGAGCGGCTGCTCGGTGTACGGGTGCCGCGCCGGGTCGAAGATCTGCGCCTCCTCCGACGGCGGGTGCCGGAAGGCCGCGTCGACGGTGCTGTTGCCGCCGTCGGCGATCAGGTCCTGCAGCAGGACCGGCCCGAACACGTAGGGGAAGGACAGGAAGTCCGACAGCACCGGAGGGATGCCGTCCGTCGCACCGTCGGACTGCTTGGCCTGCTGCTGCTCGGTACGCAGGTAGGACCGCTTGTCCGCGGCGGACAGCGTCTCCACGTAGGCGTTCTGGACCCGCACGGCGTCGCCCTCGATGAGGGCGGTCACGGCCGTCGTGTCGTCGCCCGGGGCGGACTCCTTCAGGTGCTGGAGGTCGAAGTACTGGTCCTGCAGCACGTGCGTCAGCTCGTGGGCCAGCACCACTCGGGTCGCCGGGGTCAACGACGAGCCACGGACGTACACCGTCTTCTTGGACGGGACGTAGAGGCCGATGATGTCGCTCTGCAGCAGGTCGCTCTCCGCCTGGCGCAGGTCGACCTTGCCCGCCACCAGCCCGAGGGCTCGCAGCTCGCCCACGGCCTGCTCGAGCTCGGCCTTGTCCTGCGGCGTCTCGGCCGTCTCGGGCGACACCTGCTTGCGGAAGGCGGCGTCGCTGAGGAACTGCACCGGCGCCGGGTGCTTGAACGTCAGCCCGCGCTCGACCTCGACGAAGGACACGACCGGCAGCACCCGGGCGTCCCAGTGCTTGGGCCAGCGGGGGCCGTCGTCGTGGTGCGTGGCGACGGTGAGCACGCCCTCGGCCAGCACGAGCAGGCCGAGGACGGCGTTGGCGAGGATCCCCCGCCCGCTCCTGGGGCCGCTCGTGAGTCGCATCGTGAGTCGCACGGCCGGAGCCTAGACGGGACTTCGGTCCGGGCTCGGGCGTGCCGATGAGGTGAGGGTGAACCCGTTGGAAGAGCTCGCTGCAGCGGCGTACGAGGACGTCGCCATCACCGAGGTGATCCGCCCGGCGGCGGTCCTCCCGGAGTCCGCCGCGCGCGTGGTGCTGGTGGAGCTCGCGCTCCGCGACGTCCGCAACGACGGCCAGTGGTGGAGCAGTCCGACCATGTGGCGCCGCTACGACCGGCCCTGGGACGACCCGGACGACCCGGGCAGTGCGGCGCTGATCGGCAGCCTGCAGGTCACCTACGGCACGCCGATGAAGTACTCCATCACCGTCTACCGGGCCACCATCACCCCCTTCGGCGCCGAGCACGGCTGGACGGTCGAGTCGCTCTGCGACGAGGCGCTCGGCTTCGGTGGCTTCACGCTGGCCGAGTGCCCCCGGGCAGACCTGGCACCACCGCCGAAGCCCTTCCGGATGTCCTAGCTGCAGGCCCTCCAGAGGCCGAGGTGCTCGCGGCGGGCGGCGGCGAAGGCCACGTCGAGCTGCGCCGCCAGTGCGGGGTTCTCGTCGCGGAACCGCGCGAGGTACCGGTCGTTCGCGTACCCGTGCCGCGCCAGGAAGACGTTGAGGTTCGTCCCGTCGGGGAGGTACACGACGGCGACCAGCCGGCCATGGGTGTCGCGGCTGTAGACGGTGGCCCGGAACCCCTTGCGCACCAGGCGCTTGCGCTCGGCGCTGGCGGTCTGCCCGAAGCACTCGCCGAGCTCCGGGGTGTTGACGAGCCCGAGCCGGTACTCCCGCCCTGCGGTGTCCTTCCACGAGTCGCCGTCGCCGTTCGGCGCCGCGCGCAGCAGGCCGGTCGTCGAGACCGCCACGGACCCGCTGGTGCACCCGGCGAGCAGGAGCAGGACGAGCAGCCGCCTCATGCCTTCTTGCGGCGGATCTTCACGACGCCCTTGTCGAGGTCCACGCCGAGCGGGTCGCCCTCGCTCTGCTGCTGGTAGGCGGTGTTCGCCATCCGGCGCTGCTCGTCGGCGGCGTGCTCGACACCGGGGCTGAAGACCGTCATCAGCTCCCCGAGCGCGCCCGTCGCGCCGCCCTTCGGCTGCGCCTGCAGCTTCTTCCAGCGCTTGTCGCGCCGGACCTGCTCCGGGTCGGAGGTCACCCGACCAGCGTAGGCGTCCGTGCCGGTTCCAGGGCCCGTTCCCGCTGCCGGAGCCAGGCGTACCCGCGCGTGCGGAACGGCTGCTCGACGTACCGGTGGAGCGCCCAGGCGCCGGCGAGAGCGATCGCCACGCCGAGGCCGTTCGTCACCAGGCTGTCGTCGTCGCGGAGGTCCCGGAGCAGGTGCAGCGCCAGGACGTGCACGAGGTAGAGGCTGTAGCTGATCTCGCCGAGCCAGACCAGCCAGGGGCTGCGGAACAGCGCCGGCCCCGTCCCCGACGGCGCGAGCGCGAGCACCGCGACGAGCAGCGTGGCGGGCACGGCCACCAGCGGGCCCAGCACGACCTGCCGGGGCCCGTCCTCCTGCGCGAGGAGGACGGCGGTGGTCACCAGCCCGACTGCGAACAGGGGTACGGCGAGACGACCGAGTCCCGGCGCCAGGACCCTGCTCCCGGCCGACCGCAGCGGCAGCACGAACGCGAGCGCCGAGCCGAGCAGCAGGGCGGACGGCCGGCCGGGCGGGAAGAAGCTCCACCAGCCGGCCGCGCCCTCGTCGTACCGGGCCACCAGGTCCGACACGACCCAGCAGGCGGCGTACGCCGCGAGGCAGGCGAGCACCGCCCGGCGGACCGGGACCCTCGAGAGCAGCACGACCAGCAGCGGCCAGACGAGGTAGAACTGCTCCTCGGCCGCCAGCGACCACGTGATGTGCAGCGGGCCGGGGCAGGTCGTCGCAGCCCCGACCGGCAGGTCCATGGTGTGGGTGGTGGCCAGCGCCAGGCAGCGCCCGCCGCCCGGGACGCCGGTGAGCAGCACCCAGCCGGCGAGCGCGACGAGGGTGACCGCGAGCGCGGGGAGCAGCCGGGCCGCGCGCCGGCCGAGGAACAGCTTCCAGGAGCGCGCGTCGAACGGGGCGAGGTCGCGCAGCACGTTCGTGATGAGGAAGCCGGACAGCACGAAGAAGACGTCCACGCCGTAGGAGCCGACGCTGAGGTGCTGCACGTGCGCGTGCGCCAGGACGACCAGGGCGACCGCGATGCCCCGCAACCCGGTCAGGGCGACGATGCGGCCGGAGGGGACGGTCACCCGGCCTAGCGTACCCAGCAGGGCGCGCGGCATCCCACATGGTCGGGGTGACAGGATTTGAACCTGCGGCCTCTACGTCCCGAACGTAGCGCGCTACCAAGCTGCGCCACACCCCGATGAAACTGGGCACCAGCGTAGCGGACCCCCGCACTAGCCTTTCCGGCCATGGGAGCCCTCAAGGAGCAGCTGCAGTCCGACCTCACCGCCGCGATGAAGGCGCAGGACGAGCTCGTGCGCGCCACCCTGCGGATGGTGCTCACGGCGCTCGGGAACGAGGAGGTCGCCGGTGCCTCGGCCCGGGAGCTCTCCGACGACGAGGAGCTCAAGGTCGTCGCCCGTGAGGCGAAGAAGCGCAGGGAGGCAGCCGAGGCCTTCCGCTCCGGCGGCGCGACCGAGCGGGCCGAGCGCGAGCTCGCCGAGGAGCGGGTCATCGCCGGCTACCTGCCGGCGCAGCTCTCCGACGACGAGCTGGCCGCGCTGGTGGCGGAGGCGATCGCCGAGACCGGGGCGAGCGGCCCGCAGGCGATGGGTCAGGTCATGAAGGTCGTGAACCCGAAGGTCGCCGGTCGCGCCGAGGGCGGTCGGGTGGCCGCGGCCGTGAAGGCGGCGCTCGCGGGGTAGCTCAGGGCGAGCTGGTGGCCGTCGGGCTGGGCCCCGGCGGGGGCTTGGGCTTGTGGGTCGGCTTCGGGTTGCCGGTGGGTGGTGGCGCGGCCGTCGACGTGGCCGACGGTGTCGCGACGGGTGCCAGCCCGTTCGACGGGACGATGGTGATGGTGGCTCCGGCGGGTGCCCGGCCCGCAGGTGACTGGCTGGCGACCGCCCCGGCGGCGACGGGCGCGGCGTTGACGGCCGGCGCCACCGTCACCTCGAAGCCGGCGGCCCGGAGCTGCACCTGCGCGTCGGCGGTCCGCAGCCCGACCACGTTCGGGACGCTGACCAGCTGGGCGTTGCTCCCGGTGCCGGCGCCGATCATCGGCGGCATCGGCTCCACCGGCTGGTCCTGGAGGGCGGCTCTCATGAGCTCGGCGAAGATCGGTGCGGAGATGCTGCCGCCGTACACCGCGCCGTAGCGGCGGCCGTTGATGGTGATGTCCTTCATCGGGGTGGGGGACGCCTTGCCCATCCAGACGGCGGTCGCGAGCTGGGGCGTGTAACCGACGAACCAGGCGGCCTTCTCCTCGTTCGTCGTGCCGGTCTTGCCCGCGACCGGCCGCCCGATCGCGGCACCGCCGCCGGTCTTGTTGCGCGAGGGCCCGTCGACGACCCCCCGCAGGATGGACGTCACCTTGTCGGCGACCTCGGGCTCGAGCGCCTGGGTGCACGACGTGGAGGGCAGCTCGACCGGCTTGTTCGCGCTGTCGGCGATCGACAGGATCGGGTCCGGCGCGCAGTAGGTGCCGTGCGCGGCGAACGTCGCGTAGGCCCCGGCCATCGCCAGCGGGCTGTAGCCGTGCGGACCGGCGGCGCCGAAGACGAACGACGGGTGGTGCGCGATGTGGTCGCCGGCGAAGGAGCCGTCGACGTCCCGGACACCGAGCGACTCGGCGAGCGCCACCGGACCGTCGATGCCGGTGCGCTCCTCGAGCTGGATGAACCAGGTGTTCACCGACGCCCAGGTGGCGCGCACCATGTCGAAGGTGCCGGACTCGGAGTCCCCGGCGTTGGAGGGCCCGCACTTGAGATCGCCTGCGACGTAAGGGAAGGCCTTCGGGCAGTAGCGGGTCGGCGCGTGCAGCGTGAGCGAGGTGGGGATGCCGATCTGCAGGGCCCGGGCCAGCACGAAGGCCTTGAACGTCGAGCCGCCCTGGAAGCCGCGGGACCCGCCGATCGCGTAGTTGAGCTTGGTCTGGTACTTCCCGGTGCCGAAGCCGCGGTTGACCGCCATGGCCTTGATCTGGCCGGTGCCGGGCTCCACGGTGTCGGCGACCGCGATGACGTGCGACGGGTCCGACGGCGGGACCTTGTCGCGCACGGCGGTGTCCGCCGCGGCCTGGACCACCGGGTCCAGCGTCGTCCGGATCGTGTAGCCGCCGGACAGCAGCTTCTCCTGGCGCTCCTGCTTGGTGCTGCCGAGGAAGGCCCCTGCCGGGCCCTCCTCGAGGTAGCGCCGGACGTAGTCGCAGAAGAAGGGTGCGTAGACCGCCGCCTCACAGCCCGGCTTGGAGCTCGTGACGTGCAGGCCGACCGGCTCGCTCAGCGCCTTGGCCTTCTGGCCGGGCGTGAGGTAGCCGAGCTCCACCATCCGGTCGAGGACGACGTTGCGGCGCGCGATCGCGGCCTTCGGGTGGTCGCTGGGGTCGAACCGGTTCGGGTTCTGCACCATCCCGGCGAGCATCGCCGCCTGGCCCGTCGTCAGCAGCTCCACCCGACGGTCGAAGTAGTGCCGGGCCGCGGTACCGATCCCGTAGACCCCGCTGCCGTAGTAGGCGATGTTCAGGTACCCCTCGAGGATCTGGTCCTTGGTCATGTGCTTCTCGAGGTACAGCGCGTAGCGCGCCTCCTGCAGCTTGCGCTTCACCGACTTCTGCACCGCCGCCTTCTGAGCGGCCGCGCTGTCGGCGGTCTCGATGAGCAGGTTCTTGACGTACTGCTGGGTGAGCGTGGAGCCGCCCTGGGTGGAGCCGGAGCTCGAGTTGTGCAGGACCGCGCGCAGGGTGCCCTTCACGTCGATGCCGGAGTGCTCGTAGAAGCGGTTGTCCTCGATCGCGATGAGCGCGTCGCGCGCGACCTGCGGGACCTGCTTGAGGGTCACGGCGACCCGGTTCTCGGTGTACAGCGTCGCGAGCGGCTTGCCCTCGCGGTCGAGGATCCGGGTGGCCTGCGGCAGCACCAGGGCGGGGGGTTTCTCCGGCCGGAACTGGTCGGCGACGCCCTTGCTGGCCAGGCCGAGCCCCCCGATCAGGGGGAACGCCAGCCCGGCCAGGCAGACCCCCGCCACCAGGCACAGCGCGAGGGCGAGCGCGACGCGCACGATCGGCTGGGGGTGCTGCACGGCTCGAGCGTACGTCGGGCTGCGGGGGCCACGACGGGATGTCCGTTCCGTCCGGTATGGCCCGAACGGACTAGTGCCGGGGGGCCCGTTCGGGGACTGCCACTGCGTGCTACCGCTTCCTACGGTGCGTGCAGTCCTCCAGCCCTCACCTTGGAAGCGCCCTGAGCATGCGTACTCTCGACACGGTCCACGACTGGACCTCGCTGGCGTCCTGCAACACCACCGATCCCGACGAGCTGTTCGTCACGGGTGCAGCGCAGAACCGTGCCAAGGCCGTCTGCATGGGCTGCCCCGTGCGCACCGAGTGCCTCGCCGACGCGCTCGACAACCGGGTCGAGTTCGGCGTCTGGGGAGGCATGACCGAGCGCGAGCGGCGCGCCCTGCTGCGCCGCCGTCCCGACGTCCGGTCGTGGAAGCAGCTGTTCGCGCAGGCCAGGGCGGCCGACCGGGCCGCCGACGCCGTCTGACCTGACTCTTTGCGCCGACCCCTGAGCTAGCCCGCCAGCTCCTTGCCAACGGCCCGCAGGCCGTCGAGGTCGTGCACGTCCCCCGGCAGCGCACCGACCTGAACGACCGGCACCCGCGGGTGCGCCGAGCTGAACCGCTCCTGCAGCCGAGCCTCGCGGTGGGCCTGCTCGATCCGCTCGGCGTGCACCCGCAGCACCCCGGCGGTGAGCGGGTCCGCGTCCTGTGCCGCGTCCAGCGCCTTCTGCGCGGTGAGCTCGGTCGCGGCGGTCCGGTGCACCCGGTTCACGACCAGGCCGGCGAGCGGCATCTGCTCCTCGGCGAGCCGCTCGGCGAAGTACGCCGCCTCGCGCAGGGCGTCGCGCTCGGGCGCCGCCACCACCAGGAAGGTGGTGCCCGGCGCCTTCAGCAGGTCGTAGGTGGCCTGGGCGCGCTCGCGGAACCCGCCGAACATCGTCTCCAGCGCGCCCACGAACTGGCTGACGTCCTGCAGCACGGAGGCGCCGATGATCCGCGTGATGGCGTTGGTGAACACGTGCAGCCCGGCGCTGACGACCTTCAGGTAGGCGCGGCCGCCGGCCTTGGCCGGGGCGAGCAGCACCTTGACCAGACGGCCGTCGAGGAACGTCGTGAGGTGGTCGGGCGCGTCCAGGAAGTCCAGCGCGGACCGGGTCGGCGGGGTGTCCACGACGATCAGGTCCCAGCGTCCCGAGGCGCGCAGCTGACCCAGCTTCTCCATCGCCATGTACTCCTGCGTCCCGGCGAAGGAGCTGGACAGCGCCTGGTAGAAGGGGTTGGCGAGGATCTGCTCCGCCTTGTCCGGCTCGGCGTGGGTGAGGACGATCTCGTCGAACGTCCGCTTCATGTCGAGCATCATCGCGTCGAGCTGGCCGTCGATCCCCTGCACCGCACGTGGGGTGTTGTCGAGCTCGGTCAGCCCCATCGACTGCGCCAGCCGCCGGGCCGGGTCGATGGTGAGCACCGCGGTCCGCCGGCCGCGCTCCGCGGCGCGTACGGCGAGGGCGGCCGCGGTGGTCGTCTTGCCCACCCCGCCGGCGCCGCAGCACACGATGATCTGGGCGGTGTCGAGGAGCTCGTCGACCTGCAGCGCCGGCCGGGGGCTCGTCACGCGAGCCCCTGCGACGTGAGGGCGGTCGCCAGGTCGTACAGGCCACCGAGGTCCACCGCATCCGAGAGCAGCGGCAGCTCGTAGGTGGGCCGGGCGAGCTGGGCCAGCGCGTCGTGGCCGCGCTCCTCCAGCGCGACGCGGGCGGCGAAGTCGGCGGCCTCCCCGAGCAGCGCCGGCGCCAGCGCGGTGTCGAGCCCGGCGCTGCGCAGCCCGGCACTGAGCCGGTCGCCGACGGTGCCCGCCTCGATGCCCGCCAGCAGCTCGGGGCTGAGGTAGGGGGCCCGGACCATGTTGACGATCACGCCGCCGACCGGCAGGCCGGCCCCCGTCAGCTCCTCGATCGCGTCGATCGTCTCCTGGACGGGCATCTCCTCGAGCAGCGTCACCAGGTGCACGACCGTCTGGGGGCTCTTGAACACCGCCATCACACCGTCGCTCTGCGCCTTGAGGGGCCCCACCTTCGCGAGGTTGCCGACCTCGTGCGTGATGTTGAGGAACCGGGTGATCCGCCCGGTGGGCGGGGCGTCCACGACCACCGCGTCGTAGTAGCGGCCACCCCGGCTCCCGGCCCGGGTCGTGACCTCCTTGACCTTGCCGGTCAGCAGCACGTCGCGGATGCCCGGCGCGATGGTGGTCGCGAAGTCGATGGCCCCGATCTTGCGCAGGGTGCGGGCCGGCAGCCCCGTCGGCGAGAGCTTGTAGAACATGTGGAGGTAGTCGAGCAGCGCCTGCTCCGCGTCGACGGCCAGGGCGAACACGTCGCCGCCGCCCTGCGCCACTGCCACCTTGCGCTCCTGGTAGGGCAGCGGCGGGCTGTCGAACAGCTGGGCCAGGCCCTGCCGGCCCTCGACCTCCATGACGAGGACCTTCTTGCCCCCCGCGGCGAGCGCGAGGGCCAGCGCGGCGGCCACGGTGGTCTTGCCGGTGCCGCCCTTGCCGGAGACGACGTGCAGCCGCGCCGCGGGGAAGTCCGACATGGGTCAACCCTAGAGCGCGCGCAGATCGGTGGCGGTCGGCGGCAGGAACTGCCGCGCGGAGGTCGAACAGAGCGGTTGTGACACAGGCCACACCCTGTGCGTGTACGGAGGACGACCAGCCATGCCCAGCACAGCGACCATGCTCAGCGCCAACATCAGCACCGCCGGCCGGCCCGCGCCGGAGCCCACCTGGCGGGGTCACGCGGAGTGCCGCCGTGACAACGCCGTCCACTTCTTCGCGCCCGCCCACTTCGAGCGCAAGGACGAGAAGGACCGCCGTGAGGGCCAGGCGCGTGCGCTGTGCCGCGCGTGCCCGGTCCAGCAGGCCTGCCTCGAGTACTCCCTGACGGTCCAGGAGCCGCACGGCATCTGGGGCGGGCTCAACGAGCTCGAGCGCCGGCGGCTGCTGCGCAAGCGGGCAGCGGAGGCCCAGCAGCGCTCCGCCTGAGCGGCACCTAGGCTCCCCTCATGCAGAAGTGGGAGTACATGACGGCGCCGCTGCTCATCCACGCGACCAAGCAGATCCTCGACAACTTCGGCGAGGACGGCTGGGAGCTCGTCCAGGTGGTCCCTGGGCCGAACCCCGAGCAGCTGGTGGCGTACTTCAAGCGGGGCAAGCAGTGAGCGCGACAGCCCGGCTGAAGGAGCTCGGCCTCGAGCTGCCCGAGGTCGTGCCGCCGGTCGCGGCCTACGTGCCCGCCGTGCAGACCGGGTCCCTCGTCTACACCAGCGGCCAGATCCCGATGGCCGGCGGCGCGATGGCCCAGACCGGCCTGGTCGGCGGACCGGTCACGCCGGAGCAGGCCAAGGACCTCGCCCGGACCTGTGCCCTCAACGCGCTCGCCGCGATCGACGCGCTGGTCGGGCTGGACAGCGTCACCCGGGTCGTGAAGGTGGTGGGCTTCGTCGCGAGCGCTCCCGGCTTCACCGGCCAGCCGGCGGTCGTCAACGGGGCGTCCGAGCTGCTCGGCGAGGTCTTCGGGGACGCCGGGCGGCATGCCCGCTCGGCGGTCGGCGTGGCCGCCCTGCCGCTGGACGCGCCGGTCGAGGTGGAGCTGATCGTCGAGGTCGGCTGATGGACCTGTCGGAGCTGGAGGACCTGGCCCGCGCGTTCCACCGCGGTGACAAGGTGCCGACCGAGCCCCGGCACGCCTCGACCGTCGTGCTGCTGCGCGACTCCCCGGCCGGGCCGGAGGCCTACCTGCTGCGCCGCGTCCGGGGGATGTCGTTCGCCGGCGGGATGCACGTCTTCCCCGGCGGGTCGGTGGACCCCGACGACGAGGACGCCGACATCGGGTGGGCCGGTCCGCCCGCCTCCCAGTGGGGCACGTGGTTCGGTGCCTCGGAGCGGCTGGCCCGGGCCCTGGTCTGCGCGGCCGTCCGGGAGACCTTCGAGGAGTGCGGCGTGCTGCTCGCCGGGGAGTCGGCCGAGCACCTGCTCGCCGACGTCAGCAGCGACGAGTGGGAGGCCGAGCGGGTCGCGCTGGAGGCCCGCGAGCAGTCGCTGTCGCAGCTGCTCGCGCGCCGCGGCCTGGTGCTGCGCGCGGACCTGCTGCGACCCTTCGCGCACTGGATCACCCCGGAGATCGAGCCGAAGCGGTTCGACACCCGGTTCTTCCTCGCCGAGATGCCCGCCGGTCAGGTGTGCCGGCACGTCGGCGGCGAGGCCGACTCCCGGGTCTGGATCCGGCCGCAGGCGGCGATCGACGAGGAGCTGCGGATGCTGCCGCCCACGCACAACTCGCTGCTGCAGCTCGCCGGCTACCCCGACGTCCGCAGCGCCCTGGACGACCAGCGCGAGATCCACGTGGTCGCGCCCAAGCTGGTCGTGCTGCCGGACGACAGCGTGAAGTTCGTCGTACCGGGCGATCTCGACTACCCCACCTCAGACCCGCGCGACGCCGGATGAGGCAGGTCACCGAGACGGCCGGGGTCGTGCTCGCGCCGAACCCGGGCCCCATGACGCTCGACGGCACCAACACCTGGGTGCTCCGGGAGCCGGGGTACGACGGCTGCATCGTCATCGACCCGGGACCCCTTCTCGAGGACCACCTTCAGGAGGTCGCGTCGCACGGGCCCGTCGACGTGGTGCTGCTGACGCACGGGCACTTCGACCACAGCGAGGGGGCTGCGCGGTTCGCCGAGCTGACCGGTGCCAAGGTGCGTGCCCTCGACCCCGCGATGCGGCTGGGCGACGAGGGGCTCGGTGAGGGCGACGTCGTCGTCGGCGGCGGCCTGGAGCTGCGGGTGCTCGGGACGCCGGGGCACTCGAGCGACTCGCTGTGCTTCGCGCTGCCGGACGCCGTGCTGACCGGCGACACGATCCTGGGCCGCGGGACGACGGTGGTGGCCCACCCCGACGGGGTGCTCGCCGACTACCTGGAGTCGCTGCGGCGGCTGCAGGAGATGGGCGACCGGACGGTGCTGCCCGGTCACGGTCCCGAGCTGCTGTCGGCGGGCGACGCCGCGGCCATGTACCTCGCCCACCGGGAGATGCGGCTGGAGCAGGTCAGGGCCGCCGTGGCCGCCGGCGCCGGCACCGCCCGCGAGGTGGTCGAGGTGGTCTACGCCGACGTCGACCGGGTCCTCTGGCCCGCCGCCGAGCTCTCGGTGCGGGCCCAGCTCGACTTCCTGTCGGCATGACCGACTGCCCGGTCTGCGGCTCGCCCGTCGTCCCGGGCGCGAGGTTCTGCTTCAACTGCGGCGCCGCCCTCGCGGAGACCTCGGCCGAGGTCGAGACCGACCGCCGGGTGGTGACGGTGCTCTTCGGCGACCTCACCGACTTCACCAGCTGGGCGGAGGACCTCGACCCCGAGCGCGTCGGCGTCGTCACCGACCGGGTGCTCGCGAGCCTCGCGGCGATCGTCACCGACTTCGGTGGCCACGTCGACAAGCTGGTCGGTGACGGCCTGATGGCGGTCTTCGGGGCGCCGACGGCGCACGAGGACGACGCCGAGCGCGCCGTCCGCGCGGCCGCCCGGATGCAGGCGTCGGTGCGCCGCCTGGTGTCGGAGGAGAGCGGCGGCGGGCGGCAGCTCGGCCTCCGGGTCGGTCTGAACACCGGCGAGGTCATCGCGGGCGTGCAGGCGCAGCTGTCCTACACCGTGGTCGGCGACACGGTGAACACCGCGAGCAGGCTGTCCGACGTCGCGGGCCCGGGGGCCGTCGTGGCCGGGCGGGACACGGCCCTCGCGACGATGCCCATCGCCTCCTGGCGGGCGCTGCAGCCCTTGCGGCTGAAGGGCAAGCGCGAGCCCGTCGAGGCCTTCGAGCTGATGGGGCTGCGCCCGGCAGGGGCGACCCGGCTCGGTCTGGGCGACGAGGCGCCGTTCCTGGGCCGGGACGCGGAGCTGGGTCAGCTCATCGGCCGGACCAACGACACCATCGACCGGCAGACGCCGCGGACGGTGCTCGTGACCGGCGAGGCGGGTGTCGGGAAGACCCGGCTGGCGCAGGAGCTCACGCGCTACGTCGGGGAGCTGCCGGACGCCCGGGTGCTCTGGGGTCGGAGCGCGCCCTACGGCGAGGGCAGGGACCTGGCGGCGGTCGCGGAGATGGTCCGCACCGCCTGCGGTGTCGAGGACAGCGACGACGTCGACACCGCTCGCGAGCGGGTCGCCCGCACCGTCGCGCGCCTGGAGCGCGAGGGCCGCCAGCAGCTGCCCGCGCACCTCGAGGAGTCGCTGCGGCTGCTGCTCGGCCTGGAGGACCTCGACCTCACCGCCCCGCGCGACGTGGCGACACCCGGCGCGCCCGTCGGGGGCGACCGGGTCCGCAACGCCGTCGCGGCGCTGTTCTCCGCCCTGGCCCGCGAGGGGCCGCTCGTCCTCGTGCTCGACGACCTGCACTGGGCGACGCCCACGATGGTCGACGGCCTGCTGCAGGTGGCGCGCCAGGTCCGTGGCGGTGTGCTGCTCCTGGGGTTGGGGCGGCTGGACGTGCTCGACGTGCCGGGCCGCGCGGAGTGGTGGCAGCAGCTGCCCGACGCGGAGCTGCTGCCGCTCGCGCCCCTGGAGGACAGCGCGACCGAGCGGCTGCTGAAGGCCTACCTCGGCGCCCAGGAGCTGGACGCCGGCGTGCGCGACGCGCTGCTGTCACGCGCTCAGGGCAACCCGTTCTTCCTCGCCGAGCTGCTGCACCTGCTGGTCGACCGCGGGGTGCTCCGCCGCGGCCCGGACGGCTGGGGGCTGGAGGGGCAGGTCCCGGAGGACGTGCTGCCGGCCGGCGTGCAGGCCGTGCTGGCCGCCCGCATCGACGACCTCGACGGCGCGACCAAGGGCGTCCTGCGCGACGCCAGCGTGATCGGGCTGCGGGCCACGCTGCCCGTGCTCGAGGCGGTCGGGCGCGCCTCCGGCCACGGCGACCCCGAGGTGGTGCGGGCCGCCGTGCGGACCCTGGTGGACCGCCGGCTGCTCGAGGAGGAGGAGGACGACGACGCCTTCGCGTTCGGCCACACCCTCGTGCGCGACGTCGCCTACGCCGGCCTGGCCAAGGCCGACCGGGCCCGCCGGCACGCCGCTGTCGCGCTGTGGGCGCAGGACTCCACGGCCCGCAGCGCGCAGGCCGACGTCGTCACCGCCTCCCAGGGCGAGCGCGCCGTCCGGCTGGCGGCCGAGATGGGGCTGCCCCCGCAGGATCCCTCGTGGCAGGCCCGCGGCACGGCGTTCGCCGCGCTCGCCCGGCTGGCCCAGCTCGCCCTCGGCCGCGACGACGCCGCGCAGGCCGAGGCCGTGCTGTCCCGGGCGCTCGCGCTGGCCGAGCCGCGGTTCGGCGACCCCATCCCCGGCGACCTGCTCGTCCCCGTCCGGGTGGCGCACGCCCAGGCGCTCGTCGCGCTGCACCGGCTGGAGGAGGCCGAGGCCGAGCTGGGGCCGGCCCTCACCGGCCCCGAGGACGTCGTGCGGGCCGGCGCCCTGCTGGTCCTGGGGGAGGTGCGCCGCAAGCGGGGTGACCTGCCCGGCGCCCGCGAGGCCTTCGGCTCGGCGCTCGCGGCCGCCGATGCCGCCGGGACCGACCGGCTGTCCGGCGAGGCGCTCCGCCAGCTCGGACTGCTCGACTACTTCGACGGCCGGCTGGGGGACGCCGAAAGCCGCTTCCAGCAGGCTCGGGCGCTGGCGCTGCGCGTCGGCGACGACCGAGGGGCCGGGTGGGCGCTGCAGCACCTCGCGTGGAGCGCCACGACCCGCGGCGACTACCAGCGCGCCGACGAGGCGCTCGAGGCGGCCGTCGAGGTCTTCGCCGGCCTGGAGGACACCGGCGGGCTGGCGTGGGTCGCGGGCACCGAGGGCTTCGTGCGCGCGCTGCAGGGCCGGTTCGCGGAGGCTCGTGAGCTGGCCCGCTCCCTGCTCCCGGTCGGGGAGCAGAACAACGAGCGGTGGGGCGTCGGGGCGCTGCTGACCATCGACGCGATCGCGGCCGCCGAGCTGGGGGACGTCGTCGTCGCCGCCAACGAGGCCGAGCGGGCCCGGGTCCGGTTCGCGGAGATCGGCGACACCTGGGGCGAGTCGCTGGCGCTGTGCGCCGCCGGCATCAGTGCCCGCGGCGCCGACCTCCCGGACCGTGCGGTGGCCTTCCTCGAGCAGGCCGTGCAGATCGGGGAGAGCGGGGGGCACCCGCTCAACGTGGCCCTGGCGCTCGTCGCCCTCGGCTGGGCGCAGCTGGACCGCGGCCAGGTGGATGCGGCGGAGACGTGCGTCTGGCGCGTCGGCGTGACCCTCGAGGGCATGGACCTGGAGCCGCACGCCGCACTCGGGGCCCGGGTGCTGCTCGCGCAGGTGCGCCGGCACCGCGGCCAGCGCGAGGAGGCGGTCGCCGAGCTCGACGCGGCGCTCGCCGCGTCCGCCGACGCCCCCGGCCTGCTGTTCCCGCGGCGGCAGGCGCTCGCGCACCGGGCCGGCACGCTGCTGGAGCTCGGCCGGGTCGACGAGGCGCTCGCCTCCGCGCGCGAAGCGGTCGCGACGCCTGCCGAGGACGTCCGCTCGCAGGTACTCGGGCTGCGCGCGCTGGGCAGCTGCCTGCGCGCGACCGGGGACGAGGCCGCTGCGGTCGCCGCCCTGGAGCAGGCCCTCGAGATCGCCCGCTCCACCGGGCAGCGCTCCGAGCTCGCGGCCACCGAGCGCGCCCTGGCCGCCCGCTGACCCGCGCCCTCCCCGTACCCCCTCCCGCCGATCTTCGTCACCTTGCCGTCTCAGGTCCCGCCTGGCCGCAACCTGACGAAGATCGCTGAGGCCAGCGCGGGAGGTGCGCGAGGATGGCGCGCATGAAGAACCTGCTCGAGGTCGCGCCGGACTGGGTGACGCTGCGCGCGGAGACGCCGGAGGGCAACCCGGTCGTGGTGCTGGTGGACCGGGCGATCGTGACGACGGTCCCCTACGACGTGTTCACGCTGCAGGTCGCGATCGCGGTGCCGCTCGGCGAGACCCGCGACGGGCTGCCGGCCGAGTCGGACAAGGAGAACCTGCGCACGCTGGAGCAGGGCATGGTCGACATGGCCGCCGGGGAGGCCCGGCTGGTCGCCGTCATGACGCTGGAGGGCATCCGGGAGTGGATGTTCTACGCGCGGACGACCGAGTGGTGCCGGCCGTTCGTCGATGCGGGCCTGTCGGTGAAGTACGCCGAGGACCCGACCTTCAGCGGCTTGCTGGAGCTAGCGGGCTCGCCGGGCTAGCCGGTCGGCGTCGAGGATCGTCAGGGCGCGCGAGTCGACCCGGACCCAGCCGCGGGAGGCGAAGTCGGCGAGCGCCTTGTTCACCGTCTCGCGGGAGGCCCCGACCAGCTGGGCCAGCTCCTCCTGGGTGAGGTCGTGGTGCACGCGCAGGCCGTCGGGCTCCTCCGAGCCGAAGCGCTCCGACAGGGCGAGCAGCTGCTTGGCGACGCGACCGGGGACGTCGGTGAAGATGAGGTCGGCGAGGGCGTCGTTGGTACGACGCAGCCGGCGGGCCAGGACGCGGAGCAGCTGCTCGGCGATCTCCGGGCGGTCGGTGATCCACGGGCGCAGGTCCTTGTGGGCCAGCGAGGCCAGCCGGGCGTCCGTGACGACGGTGGCGGTGGCGGTGCGCGGCCCGGGGTCGAACAGCGACAGCTCGCCGAACATGTCGGAGGGGCCCATGACCGAGAGCATGTTCTCCCGGCCGTCGGTGGCGCGGCGCCCGATCTTCACCTTGCCCTGCAGCACGATGTAGAGCGTGTCGCCCAGCTCGCCCTCCGCGAAGACGGTCTCACCCCGCCCGTAGTCGCCGTGCTCCAGCGACGCCGCGACGGCCTCAGCGGCCTCTGTCGCGATGCCCTGGAAGAGCCCCGCCTTCGCCAGGACCTCGTCCACCGTCCGTGCCTCCCGTTGCCTGCTCGTGCGCGTCTGCCGGGAGTGTGTCAGATCACGTCACTGACGCCCACGCCCCGGCAGCAGTCGCGACAGCCGTCGCCGCCGCCAGTAGCGCTCCAGCGCCGGCGCGTAGCCCTCGCTCACGAAGGTCTCCACCTCGTCCGGGCGGGCCGTGTCGAGGAAGGTCTCGAGCTGGTCGTTGACCTCGGTCTCCTGGCGCAGCGGCCGCTCCACCCGCTCCATGGCGAGCATCAGGCCGAGCAGGGCCAGCGGGAGCAGCAGGCCCAGCAGCAGGACGGACACCTGCCGACGTTATGCCACGCGCCCGCGGCGCGGCTGCGTGGGCAGCGCGGTCAGGCACAGGTTGGGCTCGTCGCGGTACCGGGCGATGAGCTCCGACGTCGCGTCGCCGAGGCGCGCGTGCAGCGCGTTGCGGTACGACGACAGCTGCTTCTCGGCCTCGTCGAGGTCGGCCTCGAGCCGGGCGAGCCCCTCGGCGTCGCTCGGGTCCACCTGGCGCTCCCACAGGGAGGCGAGGTCCGGCAGCGGCGGGATGTCGTTGGTGGGGAGCACCTCGACGAGGGCCCGCCGGCCGGCGCCGATGCGCTCGTCGGTGAGGACCGGCTTGAGGTTCTCCGAGACCAGGTCGCTGCCGGCCCGGACCACGTCGAGGCGGGCCTGGATGATGCGCCGCCAGTAGGAGACGTTGGACTCCTCGGCAGTGAGGGCGGTGCGGTACTCGCGCAACCCGTCCAGGGTCAGGTGAGCGTGCTGCTCGGTACGCCGCGGCTCGGGACGCACCTGCTGCTTGCGCGCGCTCTGCTGGACCTGCTCCATCACGAACCCTTCCCCTGTCGTCACGGAGTGTGACCGACACAAGGGACGTCGTCAGGAACGCCCGGTTCCTTGAGGGTGATCACCGGAACGGGCGAGCGGTCGCACCCTCTGCATAGGGTGAGGGCATGGCGGGCCGGACGCAGCAGACGACGCCCGCCGGCGGTGCCGTCACGGACGTGGCCCTCACCCGGCGGGCCCGCCGCATCAACCGCGAGCTGGCGGCCCTCTACCCGCACGCGCACTGCGAGCTCGACTTCACCACCCCGCTCGAGCTGTGCGTCGCGACGATCCTGTCGGCGCAGTGCACCGACAAGCGGGTCAACGAGGTGACGCCGGCGCTGTTCCGGAAGTACCGCACGGCGGCGGACTACGCGGGCGCCGACCGCGCGGTCCTGGAGGAGGAGATCCGCCCGACGGGGTTCTTCCGCAACAAGACCACCTCCCTCATCGGGCTCGGCGCCGCTCTCGTCGAGCGGTACGACGGCGAGGTGCCGCCCCGGTTGGAGGACCTCGTCACGCTGCCCGGCATCGGGCGCAAGACGGCCAACGTCGTGCTGGGCAACGCCTTCGGCATCCCCGGGCTGACCGTCGACACCCACTTCGGACGGCTGGTCCGCCGGTTCGGCTGGACGTCCGACGAGGACCCGGTGAAGGTCGAGCACCAGGTCGCCCGGCTGCTGCCGAAGTCGGAGTGGACGATGTTCAGCCACCGGGTGATCTTCCACGGCCGCCGCGTCTGCCACTCCCGCAAGCCGGCGTGCGGTGCGTGCGCTCTCGCGAGCCTGTGCCCCTCCTTCGGGGAGGGCGAGACCGATCCGGTGCGGGCCGCGAAGCTGGTCCGACCCGACGAGTTCTTCCGGTCCACGCCGTGAGCCCCACCCGCTGGGCCGTCCTCGTGCTCGTCGTCCTCGCGTTCGGGGTCGCCCTCGCCCACGGGCTCCAGGACCGCGGCACCGACACCTCCGCGGCCGACCTCGGACCGCTGCAGCGGGAGGCGGCGCTCGACCCCTGCCCCACCGGGCTCGGCAGCGGCTTCCCGAAGCTCACCCTGCCCTGCCTCGGAGGAGGTCCGGCGGTCGCGCTGAGGAGCAGCGGCAGCGGGCGGCCGACCCTCGTCAACGTCTACGGCTCCTGGTGCACCCCCTGCCAGCGCGAGATGCCGGTGCTGCGCGCGTTCTACGAGAAGGCGGGCGCGAAGGTCGCGCTGGTGGGCGTGGACACCGAGGAGAAGGACGCGCACCTCGGACTGCGCTTCGCGATCGACATGGGGCAGCACTGGCCGGCGATCGTCGACGACGAGCGGCTGGTCGGCTCGCACTTCGCGCCGGGAGTCCCGCTCATGGTGTTCGTCGACCCGGCGGGGAAGGTGACGCACGTGGAGCACCGCAACGGCTACACGTCGCTCGCCGACCTGGAGCGGGACGTGCGGAGCTACCTCGGGGTCACGGTGTGACGATCCCCGACTGGCTGCAGCCGCTGGCGGTGCAGGTCCCCGTGGTCCGGGCCGAGCACTTCACCCGCTTCCTGCCGCCTCCCGGCGGCGGCCGGGACAGCGCTGTCCTCATCCTGTTCGCCGAGGGCCCGGACGGTCCCGACGTGCTGCTCATCGAGCGCGCGGCGACGCTGCGCTCGCACGCGGGCCAGCCGGCCTTCCCCGGAGGTGCGCAGGACCCGGAGGACGACGGGCCGGTCGCTGCGGCGCTGCGGGAGGCGGAGGAGGAGGTCGGCCTGCGGGCCGACACCGTCGAGGTGATCGGCGTGCTCCCGGCCCTCTACCTGCCGCCCTCCGGCTTCGTCGTGCACCCGGTCGTCGCCTGGTGGCGGGAGCCGCACGAGGTGTGGCCCGTCGACGTCGGCGAGGTCGCGGGTGTCGTCCGCGTGCCGCTGGCGGAGCTGACCGATCCCGCCAACCGGTTCCGGGTCACCCACACCAGCGGCCTGATGGGGCCGGCGTTCGAGGTCAAGGGCATGGTCGTGTGGGGCTTCACCGCCGGTCTGCTGGCAGGCTTGCTCACCCTGGCCGGGTGGGAGAAGCCGTGGGACCAGGACCGGTTGCGCGAGCTCGACCCGGAGACGCTCCGCCTCGCGATGAGGACGTGGGAACGACGAGAGAGGAACACCAGCGCGTGAGGCTGACAGGAGCGGCGCTGCTGAGCGCCGCCGTGCTGCTGGGGGGCTGCTCGAGCGGCTCGCACAGCACCGGCTCCGCGACGACGACGGGCTCCGCGGACGCCCAGACCGTCACGGTGGAGATGCGTGACGACCTGAAGTTCCATCCCAGCTCGGTGCACGCGCGCGTCGGGACCGTGACCCTGCACGTCAGCAACCCCGGTCTGGTGCCGCACGACCTCACCTTCGACGACGACGCTCTCGGCAAGACCGGCACGGTCGACGGCAAGTCCGCCAAGGACCTGAAGGTGACGTTCAGCACGACGGGCACGTTCTCGTTCGTCTGCACCGTTCACAAGGGCATGACGGGAGAGGTCGTCGTGTCGTGAGCGGCCGGGGGGACCTGCTCGACCTGATCCTGCTCGGCGCCTGCGTGCTGTTCGGGATCTCCGGCTACCGGCAGGGCTTCGTCGTCGGTGTGCTGTCGTTCGTCGGCTTCCTCGGCGGTGGCGTGCTCGGCGCGCAGGTCGCGCCGTCGCTCGCGCGCTCCGGCGTCTTCTCGGGACTGCCCACGACGACGGTCGCCGTGTCGATCGTGTTCTTCGCCGCGGTCCTCGGCCAGCTGGTCGCGACCATCGCCGGCGGTTGGGTGCGGACCCACCTGGTGTGGCACCCGGTGCGGGTCGTCGACGCCGTCGCCGGAGCCGCGGTCTCCATCGTCTCGCTGCTGCTCGTCGCCTGGCTGGTCGGCACGGCGGTCGCGAGCTCGCCGTTCACCGGGCTCGCCGCCCAGGTCCGGCGGTCCCAGGTGCTCAAGGTCGTCGACGACGCGGTGCCCGGCGGTGCCAAGGGGCTGTTCGCGTCCTTCCGCCGGCTCATCGACAACCGCGGGTTCCCGGAGGTGTTCGGCGACCTCGTCCCCACCGACGTGCGCCCGGTCGACCCGCCCGACGCCGCTCTCGCCACCTCGCCGGTGGTGCAGTCGGTCCGGTCGCGGGTCTTCAAGATCACCGGTGTCGCGAGCTCCTGCTCCCGCCGGATCGAGGGCAGCGGCTTCGCCTACGCCCCGGGCAGGGTGATGACGAACGCGCACGTCGTGGCCGGGGTGCGGCACCCGCAGGTCCACGTCGGGGACCGGAACCTCGACGCCACGGTCGTCGTCTACGACCCTGACCGCGACGTCGCCGTCCTCGCCGTCGACGGGCTGCGGGTGACGCCGCTGGCGTTCACCGGGGAGGCCCGCACCGGTGACGGCGCGATCGTGGTCGGCTACCCCCAGGACGGACCGTTCCGCGCCGACGCCGCCCGCGTCCGCGGCGTCCAGCAGGCGAAGGGCCCCGACATCTACCAGCGCCGGACGGTCGTGCGGCAGATCTACGCGCTGCGCGCCCGGGTCCGGCCGGGCAACTCCGGCGGGCCGCTGGTCTCGCCGGGCGGCCGGGTCTACGGCGTCGTGTTCGCCGCCGCGGCCGACGACGCCCAGACGGGGTACGCCCTGACCGCGCGTGAGGTCAGCGCGGACGCGGCCCTCGGCCGGACGGCCTCAGCCTCGGTCAGCACCCAGGGCTGCGACTAGCCGGGCGTCCCGGGCCTCGTGCTCGGCCACCTCGAGGTCCTCGACCCCGAGGCCGAGGCGCTCGATGCCGCTGCGCCGCTGGGCGGGCACGGCAGCGAGAGGGGCGGTCGGCGTGCCGGCCTCGCTGCGGGTGCCGGTGCGCGGTGCGGTGCGTGACATGGTGGCCTTGCTGCTGCGGGGCCGCTGGGAGAGCGCCGCCGCGACGGCGGTCACGGCGACGACGAGGACGGCCGGCTGGACGGCTCTGCTGACGGAACGACGGGCTGTGCGCACGTGACCCACGACATGACCCCCGACACCTGCGTGCGGGGCAGAGTAGCCCCGGAGCAGGTATCGGCAGCAGGGCCGTCCGAGTGAAACGTCCGGGTTCCTCCGGGTTCCCGATGCCCTCGTGCCTTCTCTCACAGCGCGTCCGGTCGACGGATGCTTGCTGGGTGCTTACAGTTGCAAGCACCCCCCGGAAGACTTGGAGGTGCGTCGTGATCCCAGCGACCCGCACCCGCCTGACCCGTCGGATCGCGGCCGACCCGACGAGCACGGCCCTGCTCCTCGCCGGCCCGACAGCGTTCGAGCTGTGGCCCGGTGTGCGGCGCGTCGCCGACGTGGGCGGGCGGGTCGTCGTCGAGACCGAGCTGCCCGAGCAGCGGACCGCCGCGGCGAGCGTGCGCGCGCTGCCGCCGCGCCGGACGCCCACCGCGTACATCAGCCGCTTCGAGTGGTCGGGACCCGGGCTCCCGGAGACGACCGCCGAGCTCACGCTGGCCTACGCCCCGGACGGTGACGGCGGTCTCGCGACGCACGCCGCGCTGGTCCTCGACAGCCGCGGCGCGGGCGCCGAGGTGCTGGGCAGCGAGGAGATCGCCGCGATGGCGGAGGTCTTCCTGGCGAACCTCGCCCGGGCGGCGGAGCAGCGCAGTCACGCTGCCTGAGGTCACGCTGCCTGAAGCAGCAGCCGGCTGACGTGGTCCGGCGCCTCCTGGTGCGGGAAGTGCCCGACACCCGGAAGCACCTCGAGCC
>CAMLIA010000040.1 GCA_946479905.1 uncultured Frankiales bacterium
GCGCACGGCGGGACGGTCGCGGCGCTCGTCGACGACGTCTGCGGCTTCTCGCTGTTCCTGCTGCGCAAGCCGGCGGTGACCCGCAAGCTGGAGGTCGAGTACCTGCGCCCCGTCCTCGTCGGCGTGGAGTACGACCTCGTGGCCTGCGTGGACCGCACCGAGGGTCGCAAGGTCTTCGTGAGCTGCGAGGGGACGTCGCCCGAGGGCGTCCTCACGTTCCGCGGGAACGCGCTGTTCGTCCTCGTGGACGTGAGCCACTTCTCGGTCGCGAACCAGCCCGACGGCCAGTCACCCATGGCTCTCTAGCCGGCGCTGTACCGAACGGCGCTATACCAAGCAGTACAGTGGCGCGCATGGCCAACCCGTTCCACTACGGCACGCCGGTGTCAGGGGCGCAGTTCGCCGGCCGCGCCGGCGAGCTGCGCGCGCTGACCTCGAGGATGCGAGACGGCATCAACGTGGTGGTCGCGTCGCCCCGTCGTTACGGCAAGACGTCGCTGATCACCAAGGCCGCGGCCGAGGTGGAGCGGTCCGGGGCGGCGGTCGTCCAGGTGAACGTGCTGCGCTGCCGGGACCTGCCGACCTTCGCCTCGCAGCTGCTCACGCACGCCTACCGGGCCCGGCACGGCGGCTGGCACCGCCTCAAGCACGGCGTCCCCGACTTCGTGCGCCGCTTCCGGGTCACTCCCGGCCTCGCGTTCGACCCCGCCGGGTCGCCCCGCTTCACGTTCGCACCCACCATGACCGCGACCGACGCCGACGCCGTCATCGCCGACGTCTACGCGCTGCTCGGCGAGCTGTCCCACAAGGCGCCGGCCGTCCTGGTGCTCGACGAGTTCCAGGCCGTGACCGATCTGGGGGAGCACCTGCCCGGCCTGCTCAAGGCGCTGGCCGACGAGCACCCGACCGTCTCCCTGGTCCTCGCCGGCTCGAAGAAGCACCTGATGGAGCGGCTGGTCAGCACCCGGGACGCGCCGCTGTTCGGGATGGCGGAGCACCTGGCCCTCGACGTCCTGCCGGTGGACGTGATGACCAGCTTCGTCGTACGACGCTGCCGCGCGGGGGGCAAGGAGATGCCGAGGCCCGTGGCGCAGCTGCTGGTGTCGCTGGCCGGGCCGGTGCCCAACGACGTGCAGCACCTGGCGTACGAGGTCTTCGACGTGGCGGGCGCGTCGGTGACGGAGGCCGACGTCCATCGGGGGCTGCAGCGCGCGGTCGAGCACGAGGCAGGGCTGCACGCCGACCGGTTCGAGGCCCTGTCGCCGGGCCAGCGCAGGGTCGTGGCCCAGCTCGCGCTGCAGCCGTCGGCGCAGCCGCTGTCCGCGGAGTTCGTGCGGGCCGTCCGGCTGGCCAACAGCTCCTCGGTCCGCAAGGCACTGGAGGCGCTGCTGGCCGACGAGCTGGTGGTGGTCCGGGCGGGGGAGCACCGGGTGGCCGACCCGTTCTTCGCCGCCTGGCTGCGCGGCTGAGCCTCACACCGTCTGCAGGAGCCCCCGTGCGTGGCTGATCGCCGAGGGTGTGTCGGGGAAGACGAGACCGCTGTCGCGCAGCCGCTGGGAGATGCCCAGCGTGGTGAGGATGCCGTCGTGCTCGGCCCGGATGCCGGACAGCATCACGACGATGCCGCGGTGCTCCAGGCGCGCGATGGCGTCGCCGAGCACCCGCGCGCCGGTGACGTCGAGCGCCGTGACGCGGGAGAGCCGGAGGATGACGACGCGGACGTCGGCGACCTCGGTGAGCTCCAGCAGGAAGCGGTGCGCGGCGGCGAAGAACAGCGGCCCGTCGAGGCGGTAGGCCACGATGTGCTCGGAGAGCAGCTCGTGCTCGGCGTCGCTGTGATCGCCCCGATCGAGCGGCACCTGCTCCAGCACCGAGCTGTTCGCGACGCTGCGGATCGCGAGGACGACCGCGACCAGGCTGCCGACGGCCACCGCCGTGATGAGGTTCACCGCCACGGTGATGACGAGGGTGACCACCAGCACCGCGGCGTCGCGTCGCGTCGCGCGGACCAGGGCGACCAGTGACCCGACCTCGACCATCTGCACGCAGGTCGCGAGCAGCACGCCCGCGAGCGCTGCCACGGGTATCCCGCTCACCAGGGGCGCGGCCGCGCCGACGATCGCAGCCAGGGCCAGGGCGTGGGTCAGCGACGCGGCCCGCGAGGACGCGCCGGCCCGGACGTTGACGGCCGTCCGCGCGATCGCAGCGGTCGCCGGGATCCCGCCGAAGAGCGGTGTCACCAGGTTCGCGATCCCCTGGCCGAAGAGCTCGCGGTCGGGGTCGTGCCGCTGGCCCACCGTCATCGCGTCCGCGACGGACGCCGACAGCAGCGACTCGAGGGCGCCCAGCGCGGCGACCGCCAGGGCGGACGGGAGCAGCGGGACGACCATGGCCAGGTCCAGGAACCCGGCCGACGGCGCCGGCAGCCCGCGGGGGAGGGCACCCAGGGACGCCGTGTCCAGACCGAACGCCTTCACGGCCACGGTCCCGAGGGCCACGGCGCCGAGGGAGAGGGGGAGACCAGGGCGCCGGCGGGCGCCCAGCAGGATGACGCCGGCGACGCCGGCCGCGAGCAGCGGTGCGGTTGCGTGCGGGTGCTGCAGGTAGTGCCGGACCGCCTCGCCCGCGACGCGCCAGGACTGCTCGCCGCTGCCTGAGGTGCCGAGCGCGGCGGGCAGCTGCTGCAGGGCGATGACGACCGCGATGCCCGCGGTGAACCCCTCGATGACCGGAGCTGGGAGGAACTGCGCGGCCCGCCCGAGCCCCGTTGCCGCAGCCAGGACGAGCAGCGCCCCCGCCATCATCCCCACCAGGAGGACGCCGGGAAGGCCGAACCGGTGGACGACAGGGATGAGGACCACGGTCATGGCCCCGGTGGGTCCGGTCACCTGCAGGTTGGAGCCGCCGAAGACCGCCGCCAGGGCACCGCCGACGACGGCCGTCACCAGGCCGGCGCGGGCGCCGGCTCCGGAGGCGGCGCCGAAGGCGAGCGCGAGCGGCAGGGCGACCACGGCGACGGTCAGGCCCGCCACGATGTTCGAGCGCGGGTGCCGCCGCGCCTCCTGCCAGTCCTGCTGCCGAGGCAGCAGCCCGGCGGGCGGGGTCATCGGGAGGCGGGCTCGCCGGCCCGGAGGTCGTCGAGGAGCCCGACCTGCTCGCTCAGCAGCGTCGTCAGCACCTGGCGCGCCACGGCGAGCAGGTCCGCGACGACCGGCGAGGCCAGCGAGTAGATCACCGAGCTGCCCTGCTTGCGCGCCACGACCACCCCGGCGCGGCGCAGCACCCCGAGCTGCTGCGACAGGTGGGAGAGCTCGAGGCCGACATCGGGCTGCAGCTCACCCACCGAGCGGTCCCCGGCGGACAGCAGCTCGAGGATCCGGATGCGTGCCGGGTGACCGAGCGTGCGGAAGAACTCGGCCTTCAGCGTGTACAGCGGCGTCGTCATGTCGCTCCCGGCAGACCTGAGAACTCAACTACTTGACAAGGTCATCATATGCTCAGGACCGTGGGATCAGGAGAGGCTGTGACGCACCTCTCCGGCAGCGCGCGGGTGACGGCTTGTGAACCTGGGCGATATGTCCGAAAATGGCTTCCGGTCGGCAACCAGCGAGCCGAACCACAGCGCAGCTTCCTTGGGGGTGTCGTCGTGCAGCGCTCGGAGCGGGTGGCCGCCCTGATGATGCTCGTCTTCCCGCACGGCGGGCAGCGAGGTGCCCGGCGCAACGCCCGTGCGGCCCTGGCCCGGACGCAGGCCCAGACCGCCGCTCGCCGCGAGGCGATCGCCGCCCTCCGCGGCCTCACCCAGTCGGTGCCCGCGCCGTCGGACGCCCGCGAGGTCCAGCAGGCCTAGCGGGCCGTGCCGCTCAGCGGCACTTGTGGCCGTGCTTGCGCGTGCACCCCGCGCGGGGCGGTGCCACCGGCGCGGCTGCGGGCGCCCGGACGGGAGTGCCGGCGGCACTGCTGGCTGGGCTCGGCGCGGCCAGCGAGAACCGTGACCCCGTGCGCCCCCCGGGGCTGCCCGTGACGATCGCCGCCCACGTCTGGGCCGGGACGTCGCCGCCGTACATCCGGGAGTAGACCCGGCTCCCGACCCGGACGTTCACGAGCGGGTGGCCGAACCCGCCGCGCGGGTCGCCCATCCACACCGCGGCGGCGTAGCGGGGCGTGTACCCGACGAACCACGCAGCCGAGAAGTCCTGCACGGTGCCGGTCTTGCCGGCGGCGTCGCCCGGCACCCGCGCGCTCTGGGCGGTGCCGCGCTGCACCACACCGGACAGCACCCGGGTCACGGTGTCCGCGACCCGCGGGTCGAGGACCTGACGGCACGGCGCGTGCCGCGGAGTGGGTGCCCCGATGACCCGCGCGATCCCGAAGGCGGGGCAGTAGCGACCGTGCGCGGCGTACGTCGCCACGGCCCCGGCCATCGCCAGCGGCGAGACCTCGTTGGTGCCGAGCGTGAAGGACGGCACCCGCTGGAGCGGGGACCCATCGGCCCGTCGCACGCCCATGCTCTCCGCGATCCGCGCCGGCCCGGCGAAGCCGACCCGCTCCTCGAGCTGCACGTAGTAGGTGTTGACGCTGTGCCAGGTGGCTTCCTCGAGGGTGAAGACGCCGGACTCGCTGTCAGCCGCGTTGCGGACGACGTACGGCGTCGGCCGGCCGTGGACGACGTTGTAGCGCGCGAACGCCCGGGAGGCGTACTGCTGCGGGGCGTACATCCGCAGCTGCAGCGGAAGCCCGTTCTCGATCGCCTGGGTCAGCACGAACATCTTGAAGGTCGAGCCGGCCTGGAAGCCGGTGCTGCCGCCGAGCGGCAGGTTCACGCTGGACTGCCCTCGACCGAAGCCGAAGGGGACCGACGCCGTCATCGCGAGGACGGCGCCCGTGCCGGGCTGCTGCACGACCGCGGCGATCGCGGCCCGTGAGCCGCTCGCCCTGTCGACCGCGCGCTGGGTGCTGGCCTGCACCGCGGGGTCCAGCGTGGTGCGGACGACGAGGCCGCCCGTGTCCACCCGCCTCTGGCGCTCGTGGACCGACCTGCCGAGCGCAGGGTCGGCGAGCAGCCGGCGCAGCACCCAGTCGCAGAAGTAGCCCGCGCTCGAGCCCGGGCAACCGGCCCGCCGGGCCCCGTTCCGCACCGCCAGCGGGGCGCTCTTGGCGGTCGCCGCCTGGGCCGCCGAGATCGCGCCCGTCGCGGCCATCCGGTCGAGCACCAGGTCGCGCCGGGCGACGGCCGCGTCGGGGTGGGCGAACGGGTCGAACTGCGAGGGGCCCTTGACCAGCCCGGCGAGCAGGGCGGCCTGCGGCAGCGTCAGTCGGGCGGCGTCGGTCGCGAAGAAGGTCTCGGCCGCGGCTTGTACGCCGTAGGCACCGCGCCCGAAGAACACCAGGTTCAGGTAGCCGGTGAGGATGTCGTCCTTGCTCATCCGGCGCGTGATCGCGACGGCCAGCCGCGCTTCCGCCAGCTTGCGCTGCGAGGTCAGCCGCGTCGCCGCGCGCTGGCCCGCGGTCGACCGCGCGTGCGTCACGAGCAGGTTCTTCACGTACTGCTGCGTGATGGTGCTCCCGCCCTCGTGGCCGCCGCTGCTCACGTCGTGCGCGAGGGCGCGCAGGGTCGCCTGCAGGTCGACCCCGTGGTTGTCGTAGAACCGGGCGTCCTCGACGGCCACGACCGCGTCCCGGATCGCCTTGGACATCCGTGCGGCGGGGACCGCTGCTCGGTCCTGGTCCCAGAAGTAGGCGAACGGCCGGCCGGTCCGGTCCAGCAGGACGGTGCGCTCGGGCACGTCCGACACGTTCACCGACGACGGCAGCGCGACGAACTCGTCACTGCGGTGCTTGACCCACAGCCCGACCCCGACCGCCGCGCTGTCGACGACGAGCGCCAGGCTCAGCGCGATGGCGCCCAGCCCCACGACGAGCTCGGCGACGCGGGGAGCGGTGTGCAGACGCATGATGACCGGCCTGTACCCCTGCTGCGAGGTGTTCCCACCGCAGAACAGGGAACGGTCGAGGTACGCAAGTGCCGCCCGACCCGAAGGACCGGCCGTGACCACCCTCGGCGCACCCGCCCGCCGTCCTCCGGACGCGCTGCCCTCTCCCGTCGCCGTCCGCCCGGCCGCGCCACGACGGCAGCTGCCGACCGCCGCGGGGAGCTGGGTCAGGATCGGCACCGTCGAGCTGTCGTCGGCTTTCCGGTACCTGCTGGTCTGGGCCGCGGTGCTCTTCGGTGTGCTGCTCGTGGTCCTCGGTGTCGGCTACCTGCTGCTGGCGATGCTCGGCGTCACGGGCTCGGTGTCGCGGGCGCTCGCCGTCATCCTCGACCAGCCGCTGCCGTCGTCCGGTGTGCTCCCGGTGCTGCAGGCCCGCAACGTGCTCCCCGCCGTCCTGGTCGTCTGCGCGGCGCTGTCGGCGCTGTGGTTCGTCTGCGCCGCCGCGGCCGTCCTCGTGCACAACGCGGTGTCGGCGCTCACCGGCGGGGTGCGGGTCAGGCTGCGCGGCAGGACGTGAGCCCCGCGCGTCAGCGCCCGACGGCGTACCCCTGCATGCCCCGCGGGTTGGCCGCCGCGCTCAGGAAGCCGCTCGTGACGTCGCGGCGGACTGCCGAGAGGTAGCCGAGCGACCACCCGTCGGCCACGTCGACGACGTGCCCGCGCCGGCGGAGCTCGTCGATCACGGCGGTACCGAGACGATCCTCGACCGTGAGGTGGCCGGGGGCAGCGGCGTGCGGGAAGAACGAGCTCGGGAAGTGCGTCGTGTGGAAGATCGGTGCGTCGATGGCCGCCTGCAGGTCGAGCGCCCCGTGCAGGTGCGCGAGCAGGAAGGACAGCGACCACTGGTCCTGCTGATCGCCGCCCGGCGTCCCGAAGGCGAGGTACGGCAGCCCGTCCCGGGTGGCCAGCGACGGGGTCAGCGTCGTCCGGGGCCGCTTCCCGGGCGCCATCGAGTTGGGCAGTCCAGGCTCGAGGGAGAGCATCTGCGCCCGCGTCCCCAGGCAGAAGCCGAGCGACGGGATGACGGGTGAGCTCTGCAGCCAGCCGCCGCTCGGGGTCGCGGAGACCATCAGGCCGTTGCGGTCCACGACGTCGAGGTGGCAGGTGTCGCCCCTGATCAGTCGGCTCGACCGGTCGGCGGGCTCGCCCGCCCCGGCGCCTGCTCCGTCGGCTGGTGCCGTCCACGTCGGCAGCCTCGGCGAGCGGCCGCCAGGACTGCCTGGCCGCTGCTCGACCGAGGCCTCGGGGCCGACGAGGGCGCGGCGGGCGTCGGCGTACTCCTCGCTCAGCAGGTCCTGGAGAGGGACGTCGACGAACGCGGGGTCGCCGTACCAGGCGTCGCGATCGGCGAAGGCGAGCTTGAGGCACTCCGCCACCGTGTGCACCCAGTCCGCCGACAGGTGGCCCATCGACTCCAGGTCGAACCCCGAGAGCAGCTGCAGGAGCTGCAGCAGCACCGGCCCCTGGCCCCAGGGGCCGGTCTTGTGGATGGTGAGCCCGGCGTAGTCGAGCGACACCGGGTCCTCGACGGGTGGCTGCCACCGGGCCAGGTCCTCACCGGTCAGCAGGCCGCCGTGCCTCGTGCCCGAGGTGTCCCGCACCTGCTGGGTCGCGCAGAACGCGGCGATCGCCTCGGCGACGAAGCCGGAGTAGAACGCCGCGTGCGCCGCGTCGATCTGCCGCTCTCGGCCGGCGCCCGCTGCCTCGGCCTCGCGGACGACGCGACGGTAGGTCTCGGCCAGCGCCGGGTTGCGGAACCGGGAACCGGCTGCAGGGCGGCCGCTGTCGGTGAGGTACGTCGCCGCGGAGGTCGGCCAGTCCGTCCGGAACAGGTCCTCCACCACGCCGAGCACCGCGGCGGCGCCGGTCGGCAGCGGGTAGCCGTGGGCCGCGTAGCCGATCGCCGGCTCGAGGACGTCGCGCACCGACCACGTGCCGCGGTCCCGGAGCAGCCGCATCCAGGCGCCGAACGCACCGGGCACGACCGCGGCGAGCAGGCCGGTGCCGGGGACGACCTCGACCCCCTGGTCGAGGTAGCGGTCGATCGTGGCCGCCTCCGGCGTCGGGCCCTGCCCGCAGTAGACCTGCACCGCGGATCCCGGGTCGCCGACGAGGATCGGGGCGTCGCCTGCGGGCCCGTTCATGTGCGGCTCGACGACCTGCAGCACGAACGCCGCGGTGACCGCGGCGTCGACGGCGTTGCCGCCGCGCTCGAGCACGCTCATGCCGGCGGAGGAGGCGAGCCAGTGCGTCGACGCGACCATCCCGAAGGTGCCGGTCAGCTCTGGGCGCGTCGTGAACCCCGTCATGCCGGGAGGCGCCGGGCGAAGCGCATGCCGTGCACGATGCCCTCCACGCAGCCGTCCGGGCCGCGCCGCACGTCGAGCACCGGCGACGAGGGGTCGGCGGCGGTCGCGAAGACGTCCTGGCCCACGCACACGAGCTCGCGGGGCGGGTCGGTGAAGGCCAGCCGGGTCTGCTCGGGGACGTCGTCGGGCAGCTGCATGCAGACCGTCAGGCGACCCTGGTCAGCGGCGAGGCGCCAGGCGAACGGCCCGAGGTCGTAGCCGCCGGCCAGCTCGTCCGCGTCGAACGGGAAGGTCGGCAGTGGCGGCGGTGCCGGGACGCCGAGGTAGGTCTCCAGCACCCAGGCGAGGACCTTCGCGCCGATCGTCGGTGCCTGCTTGGTGTTGGCCAGGACGGTGACGGCCACGCCGTGCTCGGGGGCGAGCACGAAGGTGGAGGTCTGCAGGTTCGACACGTTGCCGCCGTGCGTGACCAGGCGGACCTCGCCCCGGGAGCTCAGCAGCCACGACAGCCCGATGCCGTCGATGGTGCTGCGGGCCGGCACGGTGGGCTGCTGCATGAGCAGCCGTGTCTCCTCCCGCAGCGGGGCCTCGCCCTCGGTCGCCCCGGTGAGGTGGAAGCGGGCGTAGCTCAGCTGGTCGCGCAGCGAGCTCCACAACCCGCCGGCCGGGGCGATCGACCGGCTCAGCGGGTAGTCCGGGTCGGCGGTGGCCACGCCGTCGGTGACGACGTGCCCGACCGCGTGCGGCCGGTTCGCCACCTCCCAGGGGTGGTACCACGTGCCGCCGAGCCGGAGCGGCTCGAGCACCAGGTCCCTGACCGCCTGCTCGAAGGTGACACCGCGGAGGACCTCCAGCAGGCGTCCGGCGACGAGGAACCCCGAGTTGCTGTACGACGCGAGCTGGCCGGGCGGGAGCTCCTGGGGTGCGGTGGCCACCGCCTCGAGCGAGCGCTCCAGCGCGTCGTCCCCCCAGCCGGTGTCGGGGTGCAGGTCGCCGCGCCACCCGCTGGTGTGGTTGAGCAGGTGCTCGACGGTGACCGTCTCGGCGACCTCCGCGTCCTGCAGCGCGAACCCGGGCAGGTGGTCGATCACGCGGTCCTTCAGGGTGACGACGCCCTGGTCGACCAGCGCCATCAGCGCGGTGGCGGTGAAGGTCTTCGAGGTCGAGCCGATCATGAACAGCGTGTCCTCGTCGACCGGCGTCGGGTCGGCGGTGCTGCCGACCCCCACGGGTGCGACCAGGGCGCGCCCGTCGACCAGCACACCCGCGCTCACGCCCGGCGTGCCCAGCTCCTCCGCCGCGGCCGCGACGAGGTCGGCCAGCGCGGGGTCGTGCTGGAGGTGCATCTCTCAGGCCTCGCGGAGGGTGTCGACGGCCCACCGCGCGGCCCGGCCGATCACGGCATCTGCCGGGGCGTTCTTCGCCGCGAGCGAAGAGCTGCGGGTGAAGACCGCCACGGCGTAGCGCCCGCCGTCGGGGTACTCCACGACCCCCACCTCGTTGCGGATGGTGGGCAGCGTTCCGGTCTTCCCGCTGGTCTTGACCCGGTCGTCGTCGGCGAAGCCGGCGGCCAGTCGGTGCGGCCAGACCTGCAGCCCGAGGATGCGCCGGGCCTCGGCGCACGCGGGAGCCGACGCTGCCTCGTCTGCCCAGATCAGCTGCAGCAGCCGGGTCGTCTCGCGCGCCGTCGTCGCCTGGAGGGTCCGCTCGGGGTCGGCGGCGCGCAGCTTCTCGAGCGCCTCCCACGACGGGACGAGGTCGTCGATCGAGTCGAGGTCCAGGTCCTCCTCGACGGTGCGGAACAGGTCCCGGCAGTCACCGGCGACGCGCGTGCGGGTCAGGCCGAGCCGGCGCAGGGTCGCCTCGACCTTGTCCAGCCCGACGTGTGCGCAGACCACGTCGGTGGCCGCGTTGTCGCTGATCCCCATCATGAGCCAGGCGAGGTCGCGCAGGCTCATCGTCATGGGGTCCTGCATGATCGACAGCCCGAAGGGGCCAATGGCGCGGTCCTCGACCGGCACCTGCACCGGCGCGGTCGCGTCGAGCTCGCCGTCGGCGTGCTGCCGGCAGAGCTCGAGCAGCACCGGCAGCTTGAACACCGACGCGGAGACCGCGAGGTCGTCCGCGTGATGGGCCACCTCCCGGCCGGAGTCGAGGTCGAGCGCGTGGAAGGCCGCCGTGACGCCGGCGTCGGCGAAGAGCTCAGCGAGATCGGTCACCTGCAGATCTTCCACGTCCCGACGGCGGGCTGGCGTTGTGTCCGCCGCAGAAGCCGACGCCGATCCTTCGTGCGATCCGCGCATGAGCGCCGGTTCAGCTGCGCAACGCCTCCAGGACGAGAGCCAGCCGCTCGCGCGCCTCGGTGGCGACCGGTTCGAGATCGGGGTTGTCGGTGAGCCGCACCATGGTGTCGGGATCGGCGATCTCCACGAGCGTGGCGTCACCCTGGGTGCGGACCACGACGTTGCACGGCAGCAGCAGTCCCAGGCTGCGGTCGACGCCCAGTGCCCGGTGGGCGAGCGGCGGGTTGCAGGCGCCGAGGATCAGGTAGTCCTCCATGTCCTCGCCCAGCTTCGCCTTCAGGGTGGCAGCCACGTCGATCTCCGTGAGCACGCCGAAGCCCTGCTCCTGGAGCGCGGTGCGGACCCTCTCGACGGCCGCCCCGAAGGGCTGGTCGAGGGTGACGGTCATGCCGTAGGTCATGGTTCCTCCTGGTGCTCCGGGCTCCCAGTCTTACACCCCTGGGGGTATTTGACAAATACCCTAGGGGGTATCACTCTGGCGATCAGCCCACGTGAGGAGAACGCCATGACGTCCAGCACCACTGCACCGCCTGCCGGCTCGGTCGACCTGGGCGACCACGAGTACGGTGCGCTCGGTCGCCTGGGGCTGGTCATGGCCCGCAGGCGCGGTCGGGTCCTCCTCGCCTGGGCACTGCTCGCCGTCGTGCTCGGAGCGTTCGCCCCGCGCGTCGAGAGCGCGCTCGCGGGCGCAGGGTGGGAGGCGAGCGGTTCGCCCTCGGTCCAGGCGCGGGACCTGGTGCACCGGGAGTTCCAGGGGTTGTCGAGCGCGGCGCTCATGGTGGTGATCCACAGCGACAGCGGTCCGGTGACGTCCGGGCCCGGCGCTCGGGCCATCGCCCGTGCGGAGGCCCTGTTGAAGAGCGACCCCCGCGTCTCCACGGTCGTCCCTCCGACGCCCGGTGTCTCGATCTCGGCCGACGGGCGCACGGCGATCGTGCAGGGGGGCGCGGCGTCGGCGAACACGAACGAGCTGGTGCGCGCTGCCGACGCGCTGAAAGGACCGCTCTCGGCGCTGGGCAGCACGCACCTGACCGTGGCGCTGACGGGCTCGAGCGCGCTCTGGAGCGACTTCAACACCGCCAACCGGACCGCCATGATGAAGAGCGAGCTGTACAGCTGGCCCGTCACCCTCGCGATCCTCGTGCTGGCCTTCGGCTCTCTCGTCGCGGCCGGGCTGCCGCTGCTCCTCACGATCGTCGGGCTGGTCGCGGCCGCCGGGTCGCTCTACCTCGGCACGCTGCTGGGCGACATCAGCATCTGGGCGATGAACTTCGCGTTGATGTTCGCGCTGGCGCTCGGCATCGACTACGCGCTGTTCATGGTCGTCCGGTTCCGTGCCGCGCACTTCGGCCAGGCTGAGACCACCGAGGAGGCCGTGGCGGAGACGATGGACACGGCAGGGAAGGCCGTCCTGTTCTCCGGGCTCACCGTGCTCATCAGCCTGTCCGCGGTGATGCTCGTGCCCTCGCCGGCGTTCCGCTCCATGGCGCTCGGCATCATGCTGTCAGTCGTCTTCGTGCTGGCGGCGAGCCTGACGCTGCTGCCGGCCGTCCTCGGAAAGCTCGGAAACAGGGTCGACGCCCTCGCTCTGCCCTGGGTGCACAGCGGCGAGCACCGGTCGCCGCGGTTCGCGCGCTGGGCCGAGCGGCTCTGGCGGCGTCCGCTCGTGTTCGGTGCGCTCGCGCTCGGCCTGCTCGTCGCGCTGGCCCTGCCGCTGCTCGGGCTGCGCACCGGGATGCCGAGCATCAAGGTGGTGCCCGCGACCGATGGCTCACGCGTCGGGTACTCCCTCGTCAGCAAGGCCTTCGGGCCGGGCGCACCCGGCACGCTGCAGGTCGTCGCCCCCGCCGCTGAGGCGACGGCGGCCGCCGCGGTGCTGCGAGCCGACCACGGCATCGCTCAGGTCATGGCCCCGATGCCGGGCAGCGCGGGCCACGTGCTGCTGCAGGCCGTGCCGGCGACCGACCCCTCCGCGCGGGCGACCGGGGACACGATCGACCGGCTCCGGACGGCCCTGCCGGCAGGAACGCTCCTGGGTGGCGCGGCCGCCGAGAACCACGACCTCGAGCGGCTGCTGGCGGCGCGCACCCCACTGGTGGTGGGAGTGGTCCTCGGGCTGGGGTTCCTGCTCCTGCTCGTGGCCCTGCAGGCCCCGCTCATCGCCGCGCTGGGCGTCGTCACGAACCTGCTGGCCACTGCTGCCGCCTTCGGTGTGGCCAGGCTGGTCTTCCAGGACGGCCACGGCGCGGGGCTGCTCGGCTTCGAGTCCCAGGGCTTCCTCGACGCCTGGGCGCCGGTGTTCTTCTTCGCGATGATCTTCGCGATCGGGATGGACTACACGGTCTTCCTGCTCTCCAGTGCCAAGGAGCACTGGGAGCGCAGCGGTGACGCGCGGGAGGCCATGGTCGGCGGCCTGGCGCACTCGGGCCGGGTCATCTTCGCGGCCGCGGGGGTGATGGTCGCGGTGTTCCTCACCTTCGCCCTCTCGGGTCCGCTGCCGCCCAAGGAGATGGGGATCGTCCTCGGCGTGGCCGTCCTGCTCGACGCCGCGCTGGTCCGGCTCCTCCTCCTGCCGGTCCTGCTCCGGCTCGCCGGGCCGGCTGCCTGGGCCAGCCCCCGCTGGTTGCGACGCGTCCTGCCGACCGTCCGATTCAGTCACTGACTGATGCCCGCGGGGGTATCCTCGGGACCGACCCCGAGGGAGCCGGCCATGCAGCTCGACGATGTCGCCACCAGGACCGCCGTGAACCGGTTGCGCCGCGCAGAGGGGCAGCTCGCCGGGGTGATCCGGATGCTCGAGGCAGGCCGTGAGTGCAAGGACATCGTCACGCAGCTCGCTGCCGTCTCGCGGGCGCTCGACAAGGCGGGCTTCAGCATCGTCGCCAGCGGTTTGAAGCAGTGCCTGGCCGAGGACGGGGGCGAGCTCGACATCGCGGCGATGGAGAAGCTGTTCCTGTCGCTCGCCTGACGGGATACCCCCCGGGGTAGGGACCTTCGGCCCTGCCGCTCCCCGCCGCCTCACATCAGGATGAGGGCCTGAGCTGACGAGGGAGCGGTCATGAGGCGATTGGTCGTCCTCGGCGCCGGGACCGCCGGCACCATGGCAGTCAACAAGCTCCGCAGGCGGCTGTCGCCGGCGGAGTGGTCCATCACCGTCGTCGACCGTGACGACGTGCACCTGTACCAGCCGGGTCTGCTGCTTCTCCCGTTCGGGGCGTACACGCCCGAGGAGATCGTCAAGCCGCGGCAGCGCTTCCTGCCCGAGGACGTCGAGCTCGTGCTGTCCGAGATCGACCGGGTCGACGCCGACGCCAACAGGGTCCTGCTCGCCGACGGCCGCGTCCTGGACTACGACTACCTGATCGTCGCCACCGGCACGTCACCCCGGCCGGACCAGACGCCGGGTATGGACGGAAGCGAGTGGCGCAAGAGCGTCTTCGACTTCTACACCCTGGACGGCGCCGTGGCACTGCGGGAGAAGCTGGCCACCTGGCAGGGCGGTCGGCTCGTCGTCCACATCGTGGAGATGCCCATCAAGTGCCCCGTCGCTCCGCTGGAGTTCACGTTCCTCGCCGACGCCTTCTTCGAGGAGAAGGGGATGCGGGACAGGGTCGACATCACCTACGTGACGCCGTTGGAGGGCGCCTTCACCAAGCCGGTGGCGTCCAAGCACCTCGGGGGCATGCTCTCCGAGCGCAACGTGCAGCTCGAAGGGGACTTCATGATCGAGCGCATCGACCCGGACACCAAGACCCTGGTCTCGATGGACGAGCGAGAGGTGCCGTTCGACCTGCTCGTGACCATCCCGCTCAACATGGGTGCCGACTTCCTCGCCCGCTCCGGGCTCGGTGACGACCTGAACTACGTCCCCGTGGACAAGCAGACCCTGCTGTCGACCCGCTACGGCAACCTCTTCGCGATCGGTGATGCGTCCAACATCCCGGCCTCGAAGGCTGGTTCGGTCGCGCACTTCTCTGTCGAGCTGTTCACCGAGAACTTCCTCGAGCACGCCCAGGGGAAGCCGATGACCCACCCGTTCGACGGGCACGCCAACTGCTTCATCGAGTCGGGTCACGGCAAGGGCCTGCTGATCGACTTCAACTACGACACCGAGCCGCTCCCCGGGAGGTACCCCGTCCCCGTCGTCGGGCCCTTCGCGCTCCTCGAGGAGAGCCGGGCGAACCACCTCGGGAAGCTGGGCTTCCGCTGGGCCTACTGGCACCTGCTGCTGCACGGGCGGCCGATGCCGGTCCCGGCGCTGATGTCGATGGCCGGCAAGCACCGCGACGAGTGAAGGAGCGCACCATGGCCGTCACCGAGCTCAACGGTCACCAGGTCCACGTCGACGACGAGGGCTACCTGACCGACTACGACGAGTGGGACGAGGACCTCGCCAAGGTGCTCGCTGCCCAGATCGGGATCGAGCTGACCGACGAGCACTGGAAGGTCATCCGCTTCCTGCGGGAGGACTTCAAGACCCAGGGCGAGACGGCCACCGCTCGTCGCGTCCAGGCCGTCGGTGGCGTCCCCGTCAAGGACCAGTTCGCCCTGTTCCCGAAGAAGCCGGCGAAGAAGATGGCCTACATCGCCGGTCTGCCCAAGCCGCACGGCTGCGTGTGAGGAGGAGCCCGCCATGACCAGCACTGACGTTCGTCCGGCGATCGTGCCGTCGTTCGACGACGAGACGAGCACCGACCGCAAGCTCGCGATCATCTGCTCCAAGGGCAACCTCGACATGGCCTACCCCGGGCTGATCCTCGCCAACGCGGCCCTCGCGGAGGGGATCGAGACGATGGTCTTCTTCACCTTCTGGGGCTTCGACATGATCACGAAGTCACGGATGAACGACCTGCAGTTCAGCCCCGCAGGAAACGCCGCGATGCACCTGCCCATCGGTGACATGCACCTGCCGCAGTCGATGGCACCCCTCCCGGGCATGACCGCCATGGCCACCAGGATGCTGAAGAAGTCGATCTCCGACCTGGGCTTCCCGGAGGTGCCGGACTTCCTGGACCAGATCGTCGCGGCGGGTGGGCACCTGTGGGCCTGCCGGATGTCGGCCGACATGAACAAGCTGACGATGGCGGACCTGCGCGACGACGTGGAGGGCATCATCAGCGCCTCCGACTTCATCGAGATGACGGCGGGCGCCCAGCTGCTCTTCATCTGAGCAGCTCCAGGACACCGCGGGGCCGGCGTGCCCGTCGCACGCGCCGGCTCCGCGGTCAGCACAGGAGGAGCAGAGATGGCACAGCTCGAGGTGCGGCACCTGGACGGCGACCGGTTCGACATCTCGATCCGGCAGCACCGCCTCACCGTGGACCAGCCGGTGACGGACGGAGGCACCGACACCGCTCCGACGCCCACCGAGCTCCTCGTGGCCGCGCTGGTCTCGTGCGTCGCGCACTACGCCCGCCGCTACCTGGCCCGGCACGAGCTGCCGACCGCCGGCCTCAGCGTCACGGCGGACTACGCCATGGGATCGCGGCCGGCCCGCGTGAGCGAGATCAGCATCGTCATCACGCTGCCCGAGGGCGTACCCGAGGACCGCCGGGACGCGCTGCTGGCTGTCGCCTCGCACTGCACGGTCCACAACACGCTCGTGAGCGCGCCGGCCGTGCAGGTCGCGCTGGCCTGAGCTACATCGGGTGGGCCGCGCTCCCGGCGTACCTGTAGCAGCGGCAGCTGGTGTCCCACGCCAGGTCGCGGACGCTGGCGGGCAGGAACAGCCGGTCGGCCGTCAGCCCGGCGCTGAACGTGAACGCCGGGCTGAACCGGGTGCCGACGCCGACCATCCCGGTGTGCATCTGCTGCGCGGAGAAGCCCCCACCGGCGGCGATGCCGCGGATGCCGAGCCGGATGGCGTCGCAGACGAGCATGGCGTTAGCCTCCGCCAGCCGGTCAGAGGACGTGACGTGGTTCCTGGCCAGCATGGCCCGGCACGCGCTCACCCCGCTGCTGAAGGCGCCCGGGTCGCGTGCGTTGTCGACGTCGAACTTCGGGCCCCAGCCGACGCCGACGGCGCCGACCTGCTGGCTCGGGGGGCCAAGGCCTTCGAGGTTGGTGGAGGGGGCGTTGAAGGTGTGGATCCCGTAGCGGGGCGAGTACTTCTGGCTCTGCGCGTGGACCTGGAAGGTCACGAGCTCGATGTCGTCGCTGATGACGTGCGTGACGCCGTTCTGGGCGAAGTGCAGCACGGCGCCGTCGATCTCGCTGCCAGGGGGCGGGTACGCGTAGCTCACGACGTTGCGGTAGCCCGCCGCCTTGAGACTCGCGGTGATGACGGCCTCGTCGGCGTGGCCGAGCGGGGTGTCCGCCACCAGCACGCCGATGACCGGCTTCGCCGTCGCCGAGGGCTGCCCGAGGCGCGGGTCCCAGCCCCCGAAGTAGCCCTGCGCCTTGAGACGGGCGACGAGCACCGGAGCCAGGACGTCCCAGTACGGCGTGCCGAGGCTGTAGAAGTACGGCGCGAGCTTGACGGCGTCGGCCTTGGCGACGACCGAGAGCGCCCCGTTGAAGAGCGGGACGTGCCGCTTCGCGAGGCAGCCGCGGAACGTCGTCTTGTCCACGGTGTGGATGATGTTGAACACCGCCACGACGGGCTGGTCCTGCGTGAAGTAGGTGCACACGGCCTGACCGGCCGAGTCCGGGTCCTGCGCGCTCGACAGCGTGGGTACGTCGTAGGTGCGGATCACGATCGTGCGGCCGAGCACACCGCCCTCCCGGTTGAGGGCATCCACCACCGCCTGCGCCTGAGCCTGCGTGTCGCCCGGGTCGATGCCGCTGTAGCCGGCGGAGGCGAAGGTCTTCTGGAAGTCCTTCTGCGTGAGGACCCCGATGTAGACGTGCTTCTCGTCCCAACCTCGCCCGCGGGCGGGAACTGCCGAGGTGCTGCTCGGACCCATCGCCGTCGGAGCTGCCGTCGTCCCGCTCGCACTGCCGCGGGGGTTGCCACCCCCGCCGGGCTGGGCGAGGGCGCCCGCAGCCCCGCCGTCCTCGGTGGCAGCGGTACCGCCGCCCGCGGACCCGCCGGCGTCCCCGACTGGACCGCCGCCCAGCCCGCTGACGGCAGAGCCGCTCGAGCTGGTCTGCTGCTGCGACACCGGGACGGTGGTGCCGCACGCGCCCGTGATCAGGGCTGCGACAGCGACCGCCCCGAGGCAGTAGGGGACCTTCACCGGCGACGTACCTCCGCAACACGAGGGACCGTCACCTTCTGGCCGCGCGCCACCCCCGGCAAGGGAGGGAACCTCCACATTCCGGGGCGTACTCAGGAGAGTCCTGTCAGTGCAGGTCGGTGCTGAGGTACTTCATGCCGCTGTCGCTGGCGAGGAAGGCCACCGTGCCACCGGCCAGCGGTCCGGACAGCAGCCGCACCGCGGCCGCGCAGTCGGCGCCCGTGGAGTAGCCGCCGAACACTCCTTCGTGCCTCGCCAGCAAGCGTGCGTGCTCCACGGCATCGTCGTCCTCCACACCCAGGTAGTCCGTCACCGCTGAACGATCGAGGAGAGGCAGGTCGGCCCGGCTGTAGCCCCCTCCTTGGATCCGGTGCCCGGGGTCGACCACGCGTCGTCCCGCGAGGACCCGGGCCCGCTGCGGCTCGACCACGCAGCACCAGGTGTGGGGGGAGACCTCACGCAGGAAACGCGTGACCCCCGCGAAGGAGCCACCGCTTCCGGCGAAGCTGACGAAGCCGTCGAGGCGGCGGCCGACCTGCTCCCACAGCTCGGGCCCGGTCTCGCGGTAGTGGACGTCTGCGCTGGCAGGGAGCGTGAACTGGTCGGTGCGGAAGGCGCCTCGGTCGGCGACCAACCGCTGGACGACCTCGTCCACGAGCTGCAGGTCACGTCCGGAGACCTGGCCGGGCGTCCCGCCGGTCTGCTGGGCCACCAGCACGACCTCGGCTCCCAGTGCGCGCATCATCCTGGCGCGCTCGGGAGTGTTGCCCTCGCTCATCACGGCCACGAACGGGTGCCCCAGAGAGCGGCACACGAGCGCCAGGCCCGTGCCGGTGTTGCCGCTGGTGAGCTCCACGACGGTCTGCCCTTCCGTGAGCAGCCCCTGAGCCCGAGCGCTCTCGACCATCGCCTTGGCCACCCGGTCCTTCTTCGACAGACCTGGGTTCAGGTACTCGAGCTTGACCACGAGCCGACCGTCGAACCCGAGCACCTGTCGCAGCCGAGAGAGCTCGACAGCGGGCGTCCCTCCGATCAGATCTGTGATCGAGGCGGCGAGGGGAGGTGTGACGCGCACGGCGCGTCAGGTCTTCCGGAGGACGGGGAGCACAAGGTGCGACGGTCGCGAGCTGTCGTGGAAGATGCGCTCGGTCGCGGTCCTCCGCGCCACGGCCGTGGCAACGGGCTCACCGGTGTGGTGGTTGGGCTCGATGGCGGGGAACGCCGTGGCGCAGAGGCTGACACGAATGCGGTGGCCTGCCAGAAAGGTGTGGCCCATGTGGCACACGTGGAAGGGCAGGTACGCCGGTTCGTCGGGCGTCAGCAGCAGCTCCTTGTCGAAGCCCGAGCGGTAGCGGGCACGGAAGGGGGCCATCCCGAGCTCGCCCGTCATGTTGATGCTGCGACCGTCGGGCAGCACGTCCTCGACTCGGACGATCACATCAGCGTCCTTGGCATCGGCCGCGAGGTGGATGCCGGCGCGCACCTGGCCGAGCACGGTCAGGTCGTGTGACAGCACGTCCGAGGTGTAGACCAGCACGTCGCTCCGATCGTGCTGCTCACGGCAGTCCGCCCCGACCGGGACGACGGGCACGGGGTTCTGCCAGTCCGCCGGCAAGGTGTCGGGGGGCTCCTCCCCGGGCAGCTCGAACGCCAGGCGTCCGCCGCTGCGAAGGTAGAGCGGCGTGTCGTGGGAGTCGGTCGGGGGATAGCTGCTCGTCGTGTGCCACGAGTTCGTCCCTGACGTGAACAGCCGACAGCGGGCGGGCAGGTCAGCTCCCGCCGATGTGTCGTCCTTCAGGTAGGCGTCGAAGAACCGGACGATCTGGCTGTTGAGGTCGACCGAGGCCTCCGGGCCGAAGTCGACGTGGCCCATCGGAGCGGCGGTCCCGTTGCGCATCTGGGCGTGCCGCCAGGGTCCCACGAGAAGGTGCCGATGCCTCTGGGCATCCGGCGCGTGCTCCTCCACCAAGGACCAGTTGTGCAGCGCTCCGGCCTGGTCCCCGTCGTGGAACCCCGTGATGGTGAGGACCGGGATGTCGATCCGCGACGCGCTCTCGGCGTCGAGCATGATGCGGTCCCACCACTCGTCGAGGGTCGAGTGCAGCAGCGGCTCCCGCATCGCGTCGGCCATGACGCCCCGGTGCCACTGCTCGACGACGTCGAGGTTGGGGCTGGCCGCGAGAGCGTCCCGCACCGCGTCCGGCACCTTGCCGTCGAGGAAGTCCGAGGCCTGGAAGCCCACCTCCTCCCAGCTGTGCCCGCTGACAAGCCTCGGCCAGGTGACGAGGTGCTGCTTGAACAGGGCACCTCCGACGTAGGGGGTCTCGTAGAAGAACATCGCCGCCGGCGACTGAGGGGCGATGCACGTGAGATGGGGTGGGCGCAGCCGCGCGGCGAGCCACTGGACCGAACCGGTGTAGGAGCTCCCGCTCATGCCGATCCGGCCGTTGCACCAGGGCTGCTCAGCGAGCCCTTCGATGCAGTCGTACCCGTCCTCCGGCTCGTTCTGGAAGAAGCGGAAGGTCCCCTCCGAGAGCCACGTCCCTCGGCAGGACTGGATGGCCACGGCGTACCCGGAAGACCGGAACACCTCGATGGGGCGCTCGGCGAACGGGAAGGTCGCGTCCGGGTAGGGCGTGCGTATGAGGACCGTGGGGAACGGACCGTCCCCGGTCGGGAGGAAGACCTCGGTATGGAGGCGGACCCCGTCCCGCATCGGGAGCTTGGTGGTCAGCGTCGGGGTCACTGCGTCCACGCCGGAGGGTGGTGGTGCTGCCAGCCGAAGCCGGGTTCCATCTGGCCCGCGAGCGACATCAGCAGCTCGTCGCGGAACAGCGGTGCCAGCAGCTGGACGCCGATCGGGACCCCATCGGCGGTGTGGTGCACGGGCAGGCTGACCGCCGGCGTACCGGCGATGTTGGCGGCAGGCGTGAAGGCGCTCCAGCGGGCCATCGCCTCCAGCGACTCCGGGCCGTCGTCAGCGCGCAACGCCCCAGTCGGTTGGGGTGGCGCACTCGTGGTGGGGGTGAGCACCACGTCGTACGACCCGAGCAGCTGGTGGAAGTGGAGGGCCGCTCGGGCAAGCGTGGCGTGGGCGTTCGCGAGGTCCGTGGCGGAGTAGGTGTTCGTCTCCACCAGCCAGCGCGTGTAGGGCATCAGCAGGTGCTGCTGTTCCGGAGGGATGGCCAGCTCGACGATCTGGCTCATGCTGGCGCTCAGCACCACCTTGACGGCCTGCCGGACCTCCGGGGAGGAAGGGACCTGCTGTGCAGGTACCTCAACCACCTCGTGCCCGAGCTCCTGCAAGGCGCGTGTGGCCAGGTCGACGGCGGCGAGGCAGTCGGGGTGCAGCTCGACGTCGAGCCCAGAGGTCGTCAGACGACCCACGCGCAGCCCTGCCCGCGGCGGCGTGCGACTGGCGACCTGGAACGCGTCCGGCGCCGCGGCGGGGGCTCGCCACAGGTCGCCGATCGAGGCTGCCCCCATCGCGTCGAGGAACAGGGCGCTGTCCGCGACGGTGCGGGCGAGTGGACCCTCCGTCGCGAGCGCGAGGAAGCCCGCGCCGGATCCGGCGGACCTGCCGCGGCTGGTCTTGAAGCCCACCAGACCGCAAGTGGCGGCTGGGGTCCGGATGGAGCCGAGCCCGTCGCTGCCGTGCGCCACTCCCACCAGGCCTGCGGCCACGGCGGCAGCGGCGCCACCGCTCGAGCCGCTCGGAGACAGACGCAGGTCGTACGGGTTGGCGGTGCTGCCACCGAGATCGCTCTCCGTGTAGCAGGTGGGACCGAACTCGGGGGCGTTGGTCTTGCCGATGACCACCGCACCTGCTGCCCGCAGGCTGCCCACCGCGGGACCGTCCGCGGGAGTGACGAGCTCGGCCAGGGCAGCGCTGCCGAACGTCGTGCGCAGCCCCGCGGCCGGGCTGAGGTCCTTCAGCGCGAGCGGAAGACCGTGCAGCAGCCCCAGGTCGTCGCCCGCCCGTTGCTCGTCCGCAGCCCTTGCCTCAGTGAGGGCGTGATCGGCGAGCACGGTCAGGAAGGCCCCGATCTCGCCGTCGAGGCGGTCGATCCGGTCGAGGTAGTGCTGGGTGAGCTCGCAGGAGGACACGTCCCCCGACCGAATCGCCTGCACCTGCTCGAGGGCGGTGAGGTCGTGGAGCTCGCTCATGACCCCACCCCGACGGCCATCTCCCGGACGGCCTGGCTGACGATCTCCGGCTGGTCGAGGGGGATCAGGTGCCCGCTGCGGTGCGCGAGCACGTGCCGGGCCAGCGGACGGGTCGCCACGAGATCGATGTGCATGCGATCGATCTGGGACCGCGCAGCTGCAGCGCGCTCATCGGCTGGCGGGGCGGCGGCGGTGATGACGGTCATCGGCACCGATGGCTCCACCGGTCCGGTCTTCAGCTGGCGCAAGGACTCCGCCAGCAGGCAGCTCTCCGCCGCGAGGGCCCGCAGCCCGTGCGACGTCCGCGACGTCAGCAACCCTGCCATGCGAAGGCCCTCGGCCTGTTCCGGCGTCAGCGGTTCTCGTCGCTCCGCAAGGGCGATCTTCGCGAAGGCTCTTCCCGCGAGGCGCCCGACACCGAGCGGGGCGGTCCGGGCCACGGCCAGCATCACGGCGTTCATCACCGTCACTTCCCGGGAGTTCTCCACGACCTCGAGCATCCCCTCGTGAGACGGGTCGACGAGGACGAGCCCGCTCACCCGGTCCGGGGCCAGCGCCGCCGCGAGCCGGACGTGGACGCCGCCAAGAGAGTGCCCGACCAGGATCGCCGCCCCCGGTAGCTGAAGGGCGTCGAGCAACTGGATGATCCTGCTCGCGGCCGCCAGGGCTCGGCGGTCGGCGCGGGAGCCCGGAGACCAGCCGAAACCGGGGCGGTCGTACCGGACGACGGTGAAGCCGTGGGCCGCGAGGTCCGCCGCCACCGTGGCCCACTCGATGCTCGAACCGCCGAGGCCCGAGTCGAAGAGCACCACGGGACCGCTGCCCTCCACCACGACGTGAAGCTCGGCATCCGCGACCCGGACAAGCCGCCCCGGCGCGGGCAGGTTGCGCCGGTCGCGACGCTCGCACAGCCACTGAGCAAGGGCACCGACGACGGCCAGCCCGGCAGCACCGGCCACCCAGGCGACGGGCTCAGCCACGGGACGGTGCCAGGGCCAGCAGCGCGCTCTCGATGCGCTCCTGCGTCATGACGGTCGCCCCCAGGGTGCGTCGCGAAACCATGAGCGACCAGGCGAGGTTCGACACCGCCTCGGCGAAGTCGCGTGCAGGAACGGGTAGGTCTTCTCCCGACCGCGCAGCGATGCGTTGCAGCACCGCAGCGTGTGCGGCATGCCCGGCCTCCCAGTGCGGCAGCCGGCGATCTCGGGCCTCGGGCACCCGGATGGCGAACAGCTGGAACTCCAGCTGCAGGTCGACCGACTCGGGGTCTTCGTCGACGATCTGGACGAGGCGGTGCGCCAGCGCCTGCAGGCAGGACCGCACGGTCGGGCGGTCCTCGAGCAACACGCTGCTGCTCGCTGCGATCTCGCCCCACAGCGCCGTCATGAGGTCGGCCTTGCTGCTGAAGTTGGAGTAGATGGCGCCGATGGTGAGTCCCGCTTCCCGCGCGATCTCCTCGTGCGTGGCGGCCTGCATCCCCCGGCGGGCCACCACCGATCGGGCTGCGATCAGAAGAGCAGTGCGGGTCTGTGCCTTGCGCTCCGCTCGGGTCAGCCGGACCTTGAGATCGGTGCGCGGGGGTCGAGCGAGCGTCCCGGGTGCCTGTTGCGTCTTCATGTCCGAAAGCATATCCTTCGATATCCCAATACTGTCCAATATCTCAATGAGGTGCCTGTGACCCGACGACGCGGTGGGGCCGGGATGGGGCTGCTCCTCGCCGGGCTCGCCCTGGCCGGGTGCGGGACGACCGTCCCGATGCGGGGTGCTGCCGGGCCGGCCGGCGACGGCCTGGGCGGGCCGCAGCCCGCCTCCGGTGTCGATGCGGGAGCCGGGCCGGGATCCTCCGGGGCTTCCTTGCCGATCGGGTCCTCGGGCGGGGCCGTCGCACCCTCGGGACCGGCAGCGGACGGTCACGTCGTGCCCGGCGCGACCTCTCCCGTCCGATCGTCCTCGGGCGGCAAAGCGGCGCTCCCGCCCATCGTGGTCGGCAGCTACTACCTCGAGGGCGGGTCGACGGCCCTCGCGGCGGCGGGGTTCGCCGGGCTCGTCATCCCGGACAACAAGCCCCTCACCGACGCCATGGTGAAGTACCTCAACGCCCATGGCGGCCTGGGTGGTCGGCAGATCCAGCTGGTCTGGTTCAAGTACGTGAGCGGCGGCGACCCCCACACGCAGGACGCCGCGGCCTGCCAGACCTTCACGCAGGACCACCACGCGTACCTCGTGCTCGGGGGCATCAGCAGCGGTGCGGGTGAGCTGGCGCCCTGCCTGACGAAGCACGGCGTCCCGCTGATCGGCGCGAACGCAGGCGGTGATGCGCGGTACTTCGCGCAGAACCACCGGTACGTCTACGAGCCGGGCCAGGCGAGCTTCACCCGCGGGCTCTCGACGCTTGTCGCCAACCTCGACAGCCAGGGGTGGTTCAAGGGCGGTCCCAAGATCGGGGTCGTCCAGTACGAGGGAGCCAGCTACGACCACGCCGTCGACGACGGCCTCGTGAGTGCTCTCGCGCAACGGGGCCTCAGGGTGGCGGATCGGGTGAAGTTCTCCGGGATCGACAACAACAGCATTGCGGCGGGCAGCGCCAACGCGGTCGTCAAGTTCCACGGCGAGGGCATCAACCGGGTCGTCTTCATGGCACCGGGCGGTGCGGCCGCCACCTATTTCATGAATGCCGCGAGCAGCCAGCAGTGGCATCCGCAGTACGGCATCTGGAGCGCCGACTCGCCCTACGTGCTGGCGATCACCGCCGCCGCGGACCAGCTGGCCAATGCCGTCGGCATCGGCTATCAACCGGGCCTGGACGTGGGAACCGCTCAGGACCCCACGGCTTCCACCCCTGAGGCGAAGAAGTGCCTGGCCTTCTGGGACTCCGTCGGCCAGACCGACCACTCGGCGCTCAACAACCCGCTTCAGCGAGCAACCTGCGACGTCGTCAACACACTGCTTCTCGCCGTGGCGACCGTTCCGGACGCCACCACGTCGACGGCCGCCCTGGAGGCGGGGTATGACAAGGTCGCCGGCGGCTACGTGCCCGCGGGAACCTTTGCCGTCAGGTTCCGGCAGGGCAGTCACGACGCCGCTGCCGGCTACCGGAAGCTCTTCTACCGGCAGGACTGCAAGTGCTTCGTCTACGCCGGCGCCACCCAGCGACTGCCCTAGGCGCGAGGCGGATCGGGC
>CAMLIA010000041.1 GCA_946479905.1 uncultured Frankiales bacterium
GGGGAGTCGTTCGGCTCCGACGTCGACCGGGACCTGCGGCGCACGGCCCAGGTGCGGGACCTGGTCGGCCCGAGCGGATCGGTGATGGTGGACGCCAACGGCGGCTACCAGGTGGGGCAGGCGGCCCGGGTCGCCGCCGCGCTCGCCGAGCTCGGAGTCGACTGGTTCGAGGAACCAGTGAGCTCCGACGACCTCACCGGACTGCGCGAGGTCCGGTCGCAGAGCAGGATCGACGTCGCCGCGGGCGAGTACGGCTACACCCTGGGCTACTTCGCCGGCATGCTCGCGGCCCGTGCCGTGGACTGCCTGCAGATCGATGCCACCCGGTGCGGCGGCTACACGGTGTGGCTGCGTGCCGCCGCCGCGGCCCAGTCGGTGGGCCTGCAGGTCTCCGCGCACTGCGCGCCCGCGTTGCACGCACCGATGCTGCTGGCGGTGCCCAACCTGCGGCACCAGGAGTACTTCCACGACCACACCCGCATCGAGTCGCAGCTCTTCCCGGGCAGCGTCACGGTCCGGGACGGAGCCCTCCGCCCGACCGGTAGCGGCAACGGGCTGACACTGGACGAGGACGCCGCCGACCCGGTCACGCTGTCGTCCCCCGGCTGAGCCGGCCCCGACGGTCAGCCCAGGTGCGCCTTGTCGATCGCACCCTGCAGGGAGGTCAGGTAGCCGCCTGAGGTGTAGGTCGCGGCCGAGACCGCGTCGATGTGCGCGGACTGGGCGGCGACTGCTTCCTTGTTGAGGATCGGCACGGCCCGGTTGTTGACGATGTCGTCGAGTCCGAAACCGGTGGGGTACTCGATCGCGTTGGCCTCGATGAGCTTGCCCTTGCGGACCCGGATCTGGACCTGCACCGGGCCGTACTCTGTCTTGACAGCAGGGCCGGTCACGACGAGGTCGGTCGGCAGTGGCTGGATCGCGGTGGTGCGGGTCTTGGGCGCCGTGACGAAGTGGGTGCGCAGGCTCGTCGGGTAGAGGAGCACCGCGACGGCGGACGCGGCGGTGACCGCGAAGACCGTCGTGTTGCGGATGACATAGCGCTTGTGCGGAGTGCGGGGCAGGCCGGGGGATGGGGTCACCACGAGAACCTCTCTTGGTGGAGCTGGTTGCGGGGGACGCCAGCGTCGCGGGTGGCGGCGATCGCGGCGTCCATCCAGGCGTCGGGTCCGCAGATGAAGACGTCGTGCTCGGGCAGGTCGGGGACCAGTCGCAGCAGCGCCGCGCTGTCCGATGCTGAGGGTTCGCCGGCCGGTCGCCAGGACGGCTCCCTGGGAGAACGGCTGCCTGTGACGTAGTGGACTCGTATGCCGCGGCGGGCGGCGAGCCTCTCCAAGGGGCGCCTGAGGACGAGATCCGGCTCGGCGCGGGCACGGAAGATGAGGGAGGCGTCGCCCGGGGCGTAGTCGAGCGCTTCGAGGAGAGCCCGCATCGGCGTGATCCCGATCCCGCACGCGAGCATGGTGATCTTGGTGCCGATCCGGTCGTCGCCGGTGAGCCGACCGTACGGTCCCTCGATGAGGACCCTCGTCCCCGGCCGGAGACCGGCCAGCCGCCCGGATCCCGTTCCCAGGTCCTTGGCGGTGATCTGCAGTCCCTGCCCGCGTGGGGGCGCCGACAGCGAGTACGGGTTGCCGCGGGTCCAGCCGCGACCGTCCCTGAAGCGGAAGATGAAGTACTGCCCGGCGCGTACCGGAAGGGCGTCCAGGGCGCGACCAGACATGCGGACCGTCACGACGTCGGTGCTCTCACGCGCAACGGAGGTGACCGTGATGCGGTGTCGAACCGTGCGCCACAACGGCAGGCCCACGCGGCAGACCAGCACGGAGCCTGCCGCCGCGCAGTAGGCGCCCCACCAGAACACCCGGACCACGGGCGATGTGCTGAAGTCCGCCCCGGTCCAGAGCTGGTGGGGGACGGAGAATCCGACGCCGATGTAGGCGTACAGGTGGATGAGGTGCCAGGACTCGTAGCGCAACCGTCGCCTCGCCAGCCGGATCGAGGTCACGGTCACGGCGACAAGTGCCATCGTGGCCGCCGCCGCGAGCAGCATCCCGGGGTAGGTGGAGACGAGTCGCCAGAGCTCCCGGAGCACGTTGGTGCGTTCGGTGAGGGAGTAGCCGACAGTGATGATGATGATGTGCGCGATGAGCAGGTTGAAGCTCCAGAACCCGACCAGGCGGTGCTTGCGCACGAGCTCGTCCTGACCGTAGGCGCGCTCCACGACGGGGATGCGCGCCATCAGCAGCACCTGGACGAGCAGGAGATCAGCAGCGACGAGTCCCGTCAGCCGACCGATCGAGGTGAGCCCGTCAGCAGGGGACCGGATCAGCGACGTGGCGCCGCGCCCAGCAGCCCAGAGCACGACAACGGCCAGGGCCGATCCCCCCACGAGCGCTGCGAGCGCATGACGGCGCCAGCGAGGAGCGGGTCGCGGTGCCGACGTGCGCGTGCGACGTGCCGTGAGCGAAGTCATGATGGAAGTCAGCCTCTCTGCTGAGAGGCGTTCGTCTCGCGTCGCGCAGCGGATGTCTCGTCGGTCGATGTCCCGGCAGGAGCCGCCGCGCTACTGCCAGCCGCTCCTGCTCACGAGAGGGGAGCGGTCATGACTGGTGGTCGACGCCCGGCTCAGTCAGCAACCTGTCGAGCCCGCAGAGCTGCAGGACCTTCCGAGGCTCCCCGGTGGTGTTGTGCAGGTGCAGCCGCCCACCCTCCTTGCGACAGAGGGCGTCGTGCTGCGCGAGCACCTCGACCGTCCGGGCATCCATGAAGCGCACGTGCTCCAGATCGAGATGGATCGAGCTCGAGCACAGTGCCGCGGCATCGAGTGCGTCATCGAGCCGTTCGGCGGTGGCGATGTCGAGCTCTCCCGAGGCCTGGATGAGGGCCTCGTTGCCTCCGGTGACAGTGAGCTGCACGGTGGTCTGGCAGGGGCAGGGGTAGTTCTGCCTCATCGCCAGCCCGCCTGGGACTGCAGCGACTGGGCGCGGATCCGCTGACGTCGCCGACGGGCGCGAAGGCGCTGCACGACGACACTGCCCAGCAGGGTCAGTTGCGGCGAGTCCGTCCCTTCCACGAGATGCAGGCGTGGGCCATCCGCTGAGCCGTCGGAGATCCGTGGTGGGAGGGCGAGTCTCCTGGGACTCATGCCATCGCCACCGGCGCGGATTCGAGCTGGAAGACGTTGAGCACACCTGCGAGCGCGAGCAGACGGGTGCTGTCGGCGTTGCATGCTCGCAGGACCAGTCGTCCGTCCCGACGCCACAGCTCCTGGTGGGCGTCCAGGAGCACCCGGATGGCCTGCGCGTCGAGGTAGCGGCAGGCGGAGAAGTCCACCACCAGTCTGCTGGGTCGGGAGCTCAGCGCCTCCGAGAGCGCCTCACGGAACTTGCCCAGGGTGGAGATGTCGAGGTCTGCTGGGATCGGGACGACGACGTCCTCGGACTGAAGCGGCTCTGGCCCCGTCGGCCTGGAGGTCTCAAGCATGGTCATGTCTGCTCCCTTGGTCGTCACGGGCCGCTGCCGTGGTTCTGCTGCTGTGCTCACTGTGCTGGCCGCGCACGACAGCACCTCGGCGATTCGGTGTCAGTCCTGTGACAGTTCACGACCGCCGTGAGGTCAGCGAGCGCCGCCCCGGCATGATGGTGGCGTGACGTCACTGCTGCTGGTCGAGGACGACGACCGGATCCGGCTGGCGCTGTCGATGGCCTTGGAGGATGAGGGCTATCAGGTGACAGCCGTCGAGACCGCGGAGCAGGGCTTGGCCGCGATGGAAGCGTGCGGACCGGACGTCGCGCTGATCGACCTCATGCTCCCAGGCATGGATGGCTTCGAGTGCATCCGGCAGGTGCGGCGTGCCAGCGACATCCCCATCGTGGTCGTGAGCGCGCGTGAGGGCACTCATGACATCGTGGCCGCGCTGGAGGCAGGCGCGGACGACTACGTCGTGAAGCCGATCGCGGTGCCGGAGCTCGCGGCACGCCTCCGCGCGTTGCGACGTCGCGTCCAGTCGGCTGGTCAGCCTGCTTCTGACGAGCGGTCCTTCGGCGACCTCGTCGTGCGTGCCTCGGCTGGCGAGGTGTCGCTGGCCGGGGTCGATCTGTCGCTGACCCGCACCGAGTTCCGTCTGCTGTGCGCGTTGGCTGACCATGCCGGCCAAGTGATGTCCCGGACACAGCTGCTGCGGCTGGTGTGGGAGTACGAGCACGGTGACGAGCGGGTCGTCGACGTCCACATCGGTCGGCTGCGGCGCAAGATCGAGGCAGATCCGGCTGCTCCCGTGCATCTGTGCACCGTGCGCGGGCTCGGTTACAAGTTGCGATGAGGCGGCCGGGCCTTCGGGCGCGCGTCACGCTGCTGTTCGCCGGCGGCGCGGCGGTCCTGACAGCGTCACTCGCGGTCACCACGTACGAGATCGTGCGGCACAACCTGCTGCAGGAGCGTCAGCGCTCTGCGGTCCGGGCTGCGTACTTCGACGCGGCGGTGGTCAGGGGCGGGATCAGCAGCGACGACGCCGACATCGTCTCCGCGCTGAGGGCTCTGGACAGCGGCCAGATCCGGCGACCGCTGATCCGGCGTGACGGCACGTGGTATGCGCGCAGTGCCGATGACAACCTGACAAGAGCGGTGCCCGGCTTGCTCGTCGAGACCGTCAGCGCCGGCCATCCTGCTGTGCAACGAGTGCGGGTCGCCGGTCAGCCGATGCTCGTCGTCGGTCTGCCACTGCCTGCAGGGGATGCCTTCTACGAGGTCCAGAACCTGTCCGAGGTCCAGTCGACCCTGCGGACTGTGGCGACTGCGCTCACCGGCGTCGCGTTGGCAGCCACGGGCGCGGCTGCTCTGCTGAGCTGGACGGTTTCGCGCCGCGCCCTGATGCCGCTGGTCGTGGTCTCCGAGGCCGCGGAGCAGGTCAGCGGAGGCGACTACACCACTCGCATCGCCGAATCGACCGACCCCGACCTGCGAGAGCTGACCCGATCGTTCAACGACATGGTGGACCAGGTGCGCACCCGCATGGAGCGTGAACAGCGGTTCGCTGCGGACGTCAGCCACGAGCTGCGCTCACCACTCCAGACACTGGCCGCCTCGGCAAGGGTGCTGCACAACCGGCGCGAGAGCCTCGGCCCACGCGGCGCCGCTGCCGTCGAGCTGCTGGTGGGCGAGATCGATCGCTTCAGTGGCCTCGTCCAGAGCCTTCTCGAGCTGGCCAAGTCCGACCAGCCTGCTCAGCTCGTCGACGTGGACCTGCCGGAACTGCTCCAGCGCTGCGCCGTGCGCCACGGGCTGCCACCAGGCACGGTGCAGGTCGACCTCGACGTGCCGACGTGGCACACCGACGAGCAGCGCCTGGAGCGGGTGCTCGACAACCTGATCGACAACGCGCGCAAGCACGGCGGGGGGGTCGCGGAGGTCACCGCGGGCTACATCGACCACCACCTCGTGATCGACGTCGACGACACCGGACCGGGAGTGCCCTTCGACGAGCGTGGGCTGGTGTTCGCCCGGTTCGCCCGCGGTCGTTCGTCACATGCGCGCGGCGCATCCGACGGCACCGGACTGGGCTTGTCCATCGTCGCCGAGCACGTCGCGTCGCTCGGCGGCTCCGTAGGGGTCCTCGACAGACCAGGCGGAGGCGGCCGGTTCCGCGTCCGGCTGCCCGAGCTTCCGTCGGGCGCGCTCTGATGGGCCGGAAGGCGCACCTCTGCGCTGCCTTGGGCGTCGCGTTGACCTTGTGCGGCTGCGGGGTCTCACCCGACACGCGTCCGCAGCTCTTGGGGTCGGCCGACGTGCCGCAGGGCGCCCGGGTCACCGCCTCGCCCGCGTCGTCGGGGTCCGCGCGCGCCCTCGTGTACCTCATCCATGACGGGGTGCTGGTGGCAGTCTCACGGGCGGTCCCACCAGACCCGTCGCCGGCGGCGGTGCTGCAGGCCCTGCTCGGAGGCCCCTCACGGCGCGAGCGGGATGCCGGTCTGGTCACCGCCGTCACGGCTGCCACAGTCAACGGCTCGCCGGAGGGCGGCGTCGTCACCGTGGAGGTCCCCGCGCCGGACGCCAGCAGCAGCGGCCGCACCGACGAAGTCCTCGGCTTCGGGCAGATCGTGCTCAGCCTCACCAGCTTGCGCGACATCACCGCGGTGCGCTTCACCCGGGACGGACAGTCCCTCTCGGTACCCCGTTCCGACGGCTCGCTCAGCGCGGCACCGCTGACGCGGCGTGACTACACCGGCCTGCTCTGAGGGTGTCGTGAAGCGAACCCATCCGTGGGCTGGAACACCGGGGGTGGTGTCAGGCCGCTGTGACAGCTGACACGCCGGCGTGCAGGGTCCACGCCTCATACATCTCGGCGAACCTGCCGCCGGCGCTCAGCAGCTCGTCGGGGGATCCGGTCTCGGCGATCCGGCCGTCCTCGACGACGACGATGCGGTCGCTCTTCATGGCGGTCGACAGCCGGTGCGCGATGAGGATCGCCGTGCGGTCCTGGAGCAGGGCGTCGAGGGCGTGCTCGATCTCGGTCTCGGACTGCAGGTCGAGGTTGGCAGTGGCCTCGTCAAGAACCAGCACGTGCGGCTGGGCGAGGAAGGCGCGGGCGAGCGCGACCAGCTGCCGCTCGCCGGCGGACAGCGACTGACCGCGCTCGTGCACCTCGGTGTCGAGGCCGTCCGGCATCCGCTCGACGAGAGCGGTGAGCCCGACCGCGGCGACGGCCTCCGTCACCTCGTCGTCGCGAGCCGACGGCCGGCCGAACGCGATGTTGTCCCGAAGCGTCCCGGCGAACAGGAACGCCTCCTGCGGCACCAGCCCGACCTGCCGACGCAGCGAGCCCAGGCTCACCTCGCGCACGTCGCGTCCGTCGACGAGGACCCGTCCTTCGGTCGCGTCGTAGAAGCGCATGACGAGCTTCGCGAGCGTCGACTTGCCGGCGCCTGTCGGGCCGACGAACGCCACGGTCTCGCCGGGGGAGATCGTGAGGTCGATCCCCTGCAGCACAGGCGAATCCGTGTATCCGAAGCTCACCCCTTCGAACCGGATCTCACCCGCGACTGAGGGCAGCTCGACCGCGTCAGCGGCCTCCTCCACGGCGGGCTGCTCAGCAAGCAGGGCGCGCAGCTTGAGGATCGAGGACTGGCTCTGCTGGTAGACGGTGTACTGCTGCACGAGCATCTGGATCGGCTGGAAGAACCGGTTGAAGTAGAGGAAGAACGCCACCAGCTCACCCACGGTCAGGCTGTGGTGCAGGACCATCCGCCCTCCGACGCCGAGCAGCAGCGCCTGGCTGAGCAGCCCGAGCAGCTGCGTACCGGGACCGTAGTAGGAGGAGAGCCGCGCCGTGAGGGCGTTGGCTCCGCGGTAGTCACCCACGATGTTGCGGTGGCGAACGACGTTGTAGCGGCCCCGGTTGTGAGAGGCCACGACGCGGATGCCACGGAGGCTCTCGGAGAGGTCGCTGAGGACGGCCGCGATCCCGTCCCGGACCCGCTGGTAGGCCACCTCGGAGCGGCTGCGGAACCACACCGACATCGCGACCAGCGGCGGGATCGTGAGCCCGATCATGAGAAGTGTGAGCGGCACATTCATCGACAGCAGCAGGCCGGTGATGACGACCATCGTCAGAGCCTGCACCGCGATCTGGGCGAGTCCGTCCTGCAGCAGCTGCTGCAGGTTCTCGATGTCGCTCGTCATCCGGGTCATCACGACGCCGGCCTTCTCGCGCGTGTAGAAGTCGAGGGAGAGTCGCTGCAGGTGCGTGAAGACCCGGATCCGCAGGTCGTTCATGACGTGCGCCGCCAGCCTGCCCGACACCTTCGCGAGCCACCGCTGGCACAGCGCGGTCAGCAGGATCGCTCCGAGGTAGAGCGCGGACACCACGGCGACGACGTTCATGCTGCGGTGCCGCACCATGCCCTCGTCGATGGCGGTGACGATCAGCCGGGGGCCGACCTGGTCGGCCAGCGAGATGATGCCGACCAGCAGCACCGCACCGATGCCGAGTCGCCAGTGCGCGGAGGCCAACCTCCGCAGGGTGAGCGGGCGTGCGTCGCGTGCAGAGGTTCGGTGCTGGAAGGACACGGCCGGTTCGGGGTGCTCGGGCTCCTTGGCGACGAGGGCCTCCACGCTCGCCCGCAGCTCGCTCGGGACACCGGCGAAAGGCAGCCCGTCGGCCCGACCCCCGAAGTGGCCGCCACCGGCGCCACCTCCGAAGCCGCCCATGACGCTCATGTGCGGAGCTCCGTCGCGACATCGTCGAGGTCCCAGTCGATCTCAGCGTCGACCTCGGGCTCTGGGTCAGTCGGCTCGTGGGCGTGCACCTGTGCCAGCACCTCGCTGTAGATGGGGGAGCCGGCGAGCAGCTCGGCGTGCGTGCCCTGGGCGACGACCTTCCCCTCGTCCAGGACGACGACCCGGTCGGCCATGCTGATGGTGGAGAGCCGGTGGGCCACGACGAGCACGGTGCGATCGGGCAGCCTTGCGATCAGGGCCTCGTGGATGGCGGCTTCCACCTCCACATCCAGGGAGCTGGTCGCGTCATCGAGGACTAGCACCGGTGCGTCGACGAGGAGTGCCCGGGCGAGCGCGATCCGCTGGCGCTGACCGCCGGACAGGGTGTAGCCGCGCTCGCCGACGACCGTGTCGTAGCCGCCGGGCAGCGCCATGATGAACTCGTCCGCCCCGGCCGTCTGCGCCGCCGCCTGCACCTGCTCGGGGGAGGCGTCCGGCATGCCGAACGCGATGTTGTCCCTGATGCTGGTGGAGAACAGGAACGGCTCCTCCATCACCACGCCCACCGCTGCGCGGAGGCTCGTCAGGGTCACGTCACGGACGTCCACGCCGTCGATCGTGATGCGGCCGCCGTCGACGTCGTACGCCCTGGTGAGAAGTCGCGAGACCGTCGACTTGCCGCTGCCGGTGCGCCCGACGAGCGCCACGGTCTCCCCGCGGTGAAGTCGCAGCTCGAAGCCGTCGAGGACGGTCTGGCCGGGCAGGTAGCCGAAAGCCACGTCCTCGAAGTGGACCTCGCCAGCTCGTACCACGAGGTCGGTCGCTCCTGGCCGCTCGACGACCGTCGGGTGCTCGTCGAGCAGCTCGTAGATCCGGCCGGCGGAGGCGGCCGCGCGCTGCCCGAGCATCACCAGCATGCCGAGCATCTGGAACGGGGCCTGCATCATCACGACGTAGGAGGAGAACGCGAGGATCGCGCCGACCTGCAGGTGACCGTGCACCACCTGGTAGCCGCCGAGCAGCAGCACGACGACCATGCCGAGCTGCGACACGTTCTGCACGACCGGTCCGAAGCCGGCGCGCAGGTCGGCATCCTTGACGTAGGCCCACTGCAGCCGGCCGGCCGCACGCGTCAGGGCGCGGACCTCGCGCTCCTCGGCGGCGAAGGACTTCACGACGCGGACGCCGTTGATGTTCTCGTCGACGATGGTGGCGACCTCGGCGAGCCTGCTCTGGATGAGCCACGACGCCGGCAGCATCACCTTGCGCATCCGGACGGCCGACCACGCCACCACCGGGAGGGTCGCCATCGACGCGAAGGCCAACGTCACATCGATCGAGAGCATGAAGCCGAATGCGATGACGGCGCTCAGGCACTGCACGACGATGAAGGGGCCGAACGCGAGGTACATCTGCACCGCGCGGATGTCGGAGTTGGCGCGCGAGATGAGCTGGCCGGACTGGTGCCGGTCGTAGAACGCGGCAGACATCCGGCTGAGGTGCTCGTAGAGCAGGTTCCGGAGGTCGAACTCGAGCTCGTAGGCGACCCGCATGAGGAACTGCCGGGCGAAGAAGCCGCAGACCCCGGCCCCCACCGCGATGAGCGCCGCCTCCCAGACGAAGTGCGACAGCGGGGTACGCCGTGAGATCAGCGACTCGTTGACGGCGTGCTGGAGCACGTTGGGCAGCTGGAGCGCCAGCACCATGGAGCCGATCGCCGCGACCAGCGCCGTCGCGAAGATGGCCTTGTGGCTCAGGACGAGCGGCAGTGCGCGGCGCAGCCACGAGCGGGAGCGGTCCGGGTGGATCCCGCTTCGCGGCGCGTGGTACGCCGAGGGCGGCTCCACCGGCACGGGCACCGACCTGGGGGGCGCGGCCGAGAGGGTTGTCATGCTTCGCCCTCCGAGGGCTGCCACGCCGCCAGCCAGCCGGCAACCGTCTCGCCGAGAGAGCCCAACCCGGCCGCGATGTCCCTCGCACCGGCCGGGTCCAGGTGGTCCAGGACCCCCCGGAGCCCCGACTCGACGACCTCGTCCGCGTGGTGGAGCACCTTGCGACCCTGGCTGGTGAGGGCGTGGTTGACCCGACGCCGGTCCTCGGTGTCGTTGACGCGCTCGACGAGACCGCGGGCGACCAGACCGTCGACGACCGTCGTCACGCTCGGCCGGCTCACCGTCAGCTTGTCCGCCAGCGCCGAGGCGACCTCCGGACGCTCGTCCAGCAGCGCGAGCAGCCGGTACTGCGCCAGTGTCAGGTCCTGCTCCGCGAGCACGCACTCGACCTGGCGCGCCAACCAGCTGACCGCACGGCCGGCACCGCTGGACAGCTGAACCTGTTTGGCAGTCACATAGTGAGCCTACCTAATAGTTAGGCTCGACGCGAGTGCCCGCACTCCCACTCAGAGCGTGCAGGAGAGGTCCGAGGCGCTCGAGCTGTTCGAGGTGGGCTCCGGAGAGCGACCTGATCACCTTGTGACCGGCAGTCGTCAGCCTGACCCGGACGATGCGGTGGTCGGCCAGGTCGCGCTCCCGGGTGACGAGGCCGTGGGCCTGCGTGCGGTCGAGGAGACCGACGACGGTGTGATGTCGCACCAGAAGATGGCCGGCGAGGTCGCTGATGGTCGGGCCGGCAGGGTCGGGGTGGCCCCGTACCGCGAGGAGGAGCTGGTGCTGGGTCGGAGTGAGCCCGAGCGACCTCGCCCGCTCTTCGCTCCACTGCTGGAAGCGTCGCAGCTCGATGCGGAAGGTCAGGAGGCGCTGGTAGTCGCCGTCGCTCAGTGCTCGGTCCACCCGGTCATCCTCGTCCAGCGTCGCCCGTCCGAGGCTGCGCGGTGAACGTCACACCGGCGCAGCGGTCACCCGCGAAGGTCGCGGCCCTACCCTTCCTAAAAGTATCGTGTCACGATAGAAGGGGACGAGCATGGCGGCGGCACGCGATGTCGATCACCTCGGCGACTTCACCGCGACCCCGCGCATGCTGCTGATCAGCGGGCTGGCACTGCCCGTCGGCGCCGCGGGGGCTGGGCTGGCGTGGACGCTGCTGCACCTGATCGGGCTGATCACGAACGGGGTGTTCTACCAGCGGTTCGCCACGTCGCTGATCGCGCCGGGTCGGATGCAGCACCCGTGGTGGCTGCTCCTGCTGGCGCCCGTGGCCGGCGGCCTGGTCGTCGGGCTGATGGCGCGGTTCGGGTCCGAGAAGATCCGCGGACACGGGATGCCGGAGGCCATCGAGGCGATCCTGATGGGCGGGAGCCGCGTCGCGCCACGCGTCGCTGTCCTGAAGCCGGTCTCTGCCGCGATCGCGATCGGGACCGGCGGACCGTTCGGCGCTGAGGGGCCGATCATCATGACCGGTGGAGCGGTGGGTTCTCTCTTCGCGCAGCTGCTGCACCTCACCGCTGACGAGCGCAAGACCCTGCTGGTCTCCGGTGCTGCTTCAGGCATGGCCGCGACCTTCAACGCCCCGCTGGCCTCGCTGCTGCTGGCCGTGGAGCTGCTGCTGTTCGAGTGGCGTCCCCGCAGCTTCGTGCCCGTGGCGGCTGCGGTCAGCGTCGCGTCGGTGCTGCGCGGCCCGCTGCTCGGCCACTCCCACGTGTTCGCGTCCACGGCGATGTTCCACGTCAGCACCGCGACCTACCTGTTCTGTGCCGTGTCTGGGATCGCGTCCGCGCTGCTGGCGGTGGCGGCGACCTCGCTGGTGTACGCGGCGGAGGACCTCTTCTCGCGGCTGCCCGTGCACTGGATGTGGTGGCCGGCGATCGGCGGGCTGGTGATCGGTATCGGCGGCACGGTCGAGCCGCACGCGCTCGGTGTCGGGTACGACGTGATCGGCGACGAGCTGTCCGGCCGGATCGGGCTGGGCGTGGTCGTGAGCATCCTGGTCGTGAAGACGCTCATCTGGTCTTTGTCGCTCGGGTCGGGCACGTCGGGAGGTGTGCTCGCACCGATGTTCATGATCGGCGGCGCTCTCGGCGCCTTGGAGGGGCAGGTGTTCCCGCACGTCGGCGCCGGGTTCTGGCCGCTGGTCGGCCTCGCCGGCGTGCTCGGTGGCGTGATGCGGTCCCCGTTCACCGGCGTGGTGTTCGCGGTCGAGCTGACCGGCCGGTTCGACGCGGTGCTGCCGCTCATCATCGGTACCTGTGTCGCGTACGGGGGATCGGTGCTGCTGCTGCGCCGATCGGTGCTGACGGAGAAGATCGCCCGTCGCGGCTATCACCTGACCCGCGAGTACGACGTCGACCCGCTCGAGGCGCTGTTCGTCGACCAGGTGCTCGCCGAGCGGTTCGTGCAGCTCGACCCCGACCTGACTGTTGAGCAAGCGCTCAGCCTGCTGGCCGTTGACCCGATCGCCGGGACGCAGCGGCTGTTCCCGATCGTCCACGACGACGGCGTGCAGGGCGTGGTCTCGCAGAACCGGCTCCTGGCTGCCTCGGTCGCCGGTGACGGCCAGGCGTCGGTGAGCCTGCTGTCCACCGCAGAGCCGGTGTACGCGCACGGCAACGACACCCTCCGGCAGGCAGCCGTCGTCATGGCGCAGACGGGGCTGACCCGTCTGGTCGTCACCGACCGCGACGACCCTCGGCGGCCGGTGGGAGTCGTCTCCCTCCAGCAGCTTCTCGAAGGTCGGGTGCGCGACCTGCACGAGGCCACCCACCCCGAGCGGGTGCTGCGCGTCCGCCGTCCGCGGAGGGCGACCATGACCACGAACAGTTAGGAGAGAACGACGGTGGAGCACCCCTCAGGACAGCAGTTCGTCCTCACCAGCGCGGACGCGCAGGCCGTCATCACGGAGGTCGGCGGCGGCATCCGGCAGCTCGCCGTCGGTGGCGTCGACGTGCTGGACGGGTTCGAGGTGGACGCGATGTGCGACGGCGCGCGTGGCCAGACCCTGATCCCCTGGCCGAACCGCGTCGCCGACGGCCGCTACACCTGGGACGGCAGCACCCAGCAGCTCGCGCTCACCGAACCTGACCGGCGCAACGCCATCCACGGCCTGACCCGTTGGGCCAACTGGGAGCTGATCGAGCTCACCGACGCCACCGTGCACCTGCGACACCGGTTGCATCCGCAGCCCGGCTGGCCGTTCCCGCTGCGCTGCGACCTGCGCTACGCCCTGCGCGCGGACGCCCTGGAGGTCACGACCGCGGTGACGAACCTGGGGCCCGCGCCCTGCCCCGTTGCCGTCGGCGCCCATCCGTACCTGTCGGCCGGTGCCGGCCTGGTCGACGGCTGCGGGCTGCGTGTGCCGGCGGACACCGTGCTGCCGACCGACCCGCGGGGCATCCCCACGGGCCGCGAGCCGGTCGCCGGGACACCACTGGACTTCCGTGACTCCCGGACCATCGGAACGGCACGCATCGACCTGGCCTTCACTGACCTGCATCGCGACCCGAGTGGACGGGCGGTGGTGCACATGGACCGGGCCGACGTCATCGTCACGCAGCTGTGGGCAGGTCAGGGCTACGACTACCTCGAGGTCTTCACCGGTGACACCCTCGCCCCTGAGCGCCGCCGCCGAGGTCTGGGTGTCGAGCCGATGACCTCACCGCCCAACGCGCTGCAGACCGGAGAAGACCTGCTCCGCCTGGATCCTGGGGAGGCCGTGGAGCTGGCCTGGGGCGTCGGAAGGGCGTGACGACGCCGCGCACCTGGGGGAGCCAGCAGGGACTGTCACCGCCCTGCGCTCTGGAGGGCTCGGCGAGAAGCAGCACCGGCAAGCCGTCGCCATCGTCGTCCTGGCTGGTTGATGCGGTCGGGTGATAGCGCAGCAGCCCGTGCTCGGTGTCGGTGATGCAGTAGGTCGTCTGCTCGGCGGCGAGGCAGACCGTCGCGCCATCCATCGAGCCGCCGCGCAATCGCACCAGTCGCCCTCCGTCGGCGTAGTCGACAAGGACGTGCTGGCCGGCGTCGGTGGGCATCGGCCAGGCCGGAGAGTGCGGACTGCTGACGTGCGCGATCGGCTCGGCGGCCGAGCCGTCCCCGCCATGACGCTCGGTGGGGGTGTCGGACTGCGGTGGGCGCGCCGCACGCGCTCGGGGCGGGGCGCTGGACGCGGCGGCGAGCAGCTCGGCGGCGCCGAAGCCGAGGGCGAGGGCGGCGTTGCGGCGACCGGCCCGGCGGCCGGTCTCGGACCGGCGGGAGTAGATCAGCGCGGTGCTTGCGTGCAGCAGGTCGACCACTGCGCCCCCGAGCAGCGCAGACCGTCGGCCGGTGAGCTCGGCAGCACCCTGCGCGAGGTGCCGAGCGCCGAGGACCCGCATGACGCTCCGGGGGCCAAGCGTGTCACGGGGGTAGTCGAGCAGGGTGAGTCCGAGCCCAGGTCGGCGGAGCAGCAGGGCTCCCGTCGCCAGCTGCAGGAGCGAGACAGCGCGGGCGGGCGTCACGACCGGCTCCTGGACCTGCTGGCGGCCCGGTGGCTGCTGCCGTTGCCGCGGGCGAGAAGCGTTGCGGTGTTGACGACCGGCACGTGTGAGAGGGCTTGCGGGAAGTTCCCGACCAGTCGCTGCCGGCTGGTGTCGTACTCCTCGCTCAGCAGGCCCACGTCGTTGCAGAGACCGAGGACGTGCTCGTACAGGCGGGTGGCCCTCCCGTAGCGGCCGGCGAGCGCGTGTGCGTCGGCGAGCCAGAAGGTGCACGGCAGGAACGCGCCTTCCGCATCGCAGTCCCGGTCGCCCACGCCGTCGTCGACGTCGCTCGGGTCGTACCGACGCAGCAGTCCGTCCTCGAGGAGGTCGCGCTCGACGGCGTGGAGGGTGGAGGTGACCATCGGGTGCCGCGCCGGCAGGAACCCCACCGCCGGGATGAGCAGCACTGCAGCGTCCAGAGCGGCGGAACCGTAGGACTGCGTGAAGGTCCCTCGGCGGGTGTCGAAGCCCTTGTCGCAGACCTGTGCGTGGATCTCGTGGCGCAGCGTCTTCCACTGCTGCAGCGGACCGTCGAGCCCGTGTCGTTCCACCGCGGCGATGGCCCGGTCCACAGCGGTCCAGGCCATGACCTTGCTGTGCACGAAGTGCTGCGGCGCCCCGCGGACCTCCCAGATGCCGCGGTCGGTCTCCTGCCAGCGGCTCTCGAGCACGTCGAGCAGGCCGCGCTGGACAGCCCAGGCGTCCTCACCCGCCGTGAGCTGGTGCTCGCGGCCCTGGTGCAGGCTGTCCATGACCTCGCCGTACACGTCGATCTGCACCTGTGCGCTGGCCGCGTTGCCGACTCGCACCGGGCGGCTGCCGGCGTACCCCTGCAGCGGGACGGCCCGCTCAGGGAGGTCCCTCTCTCCTGCGACGCCGTAGAGGATCTGCAGTCGTTCGGGATCGCCGGCGACGGCGCGCACCAGCCACTCGCGCCACGCCCGTGCCTCCTCGACGTAGCCGGCGTCGAACAGGGCGAGCAGGGTGAACGTCGCGTCCCTCAGCCAGCAGTAGCGGTAGTCCCAGTTCCTGCTCCCGCCGAGCTGCTCCGGCAGCGAGGTGGTGGGGGCCGCGACGATCCCTCCGCTCGGGGCGTAGGTCAGCGCCTTCAGGGTGAGCAGCGAACGGACCACCGCTTCGCGGTAGGGACCGGTGTAGCGGCACTGGGCGGACCAGTTCCGCCAGAAGGCGTCCGTCTCCCGGAGCAGCCGCTGCGCGTCAGGCCGCGTGCCCGGCGGATCCAATCCGGTCCAGACCAGGCTCAGGGCTACCGGGTGGCCCGGGGACACCGTGAAGCGGGCCTGCAGCCCGTCAGGGGTGATGTGGTGGCCGACGTCGCCGTCCACCGTGAGCCCAGCGGGGCCGGCGACGCCCCAGCACCGCTTGCCGTCCTCGCGCCACAACGGCGGCCGGGTGCCGTACTCGAAGCTGGGGTTGAGCCGGCTGTCGACCTCGACGCTGCCGTGGACCGCCTCGACCATGCGGACCAAGGTGGGCCGGCTGTCGGGCGGCTGGTCGCCCTGGCTGTCCGGCTGACGCAGAGCCATCGCATCGGTGATCCGCAGCGTCCCGGCGCTGGTAGCGATCTCCGTCTCCAGCACCATGGACCCCGGGCGGTAGCGGCGGGTGACCGGAGTCGCGCCGTCGCCTGCTCTGAGGCTCCATCGACCGTCGGCGGGGCTGCCGAGGAGCGCGGACAGGCAGCTCGGGGAGTCGAACCGCGGCAGGCACAACCAGTCGATGCTCCCGTCGCGCCCGACGAGCGCGGCGCTGCGCCGATCGCCGATCAGGGCGTAGTCCTCGAGTCTCAGCGTCATCTGCGCAGCTGCGTCCCGCGCGTCATCACGTCTGGAGTCGTCGCGCCGTCAGGGCCGCCAGCCCGGAGAGTGCCGTGACGGCCGCGAAGGAGGCACCGTGGTGCCGGCTCAGCCAGGCCTGGGGTGACCGGGAGAGCGATCGGTCGTCGAAGCGACCGTGCGCGCCGTGGTCGGTGCCAGTCCTGCCGTCGATCGGTTCCCACAGGTTCGCCGGGCTGCCGGACGGGTTGGGCTGCTCGGTCTGCTGGCTGGCGAAGCCCGTTCTGGCGAGGTACCTGTCGAGAAGCCCCGGCGCGACGGCATTGGCGATCAGGGTGAGTGCGGTCGTCTCTCCGCACCAGTACTCGCGGCGCTGCGGGTGCTCCGCGGCGTACCGGATGGTCCGGGCGATGACCTCCGGCTGGTAGATCGGGGGTACGGGCTGGGCCCGGTGCCGGAGCTTGTTGAGGACCCAGTCGAACTGCGGGGTGTTGACTGCGGGCAGCTGCACCATCGTCGTGTGCACGTTGCGCTTGTCGTGCAGCAGCTCGCACCGGAGCGCCTCGTGGAAGCCCTGGATGGCGTGCTTCGCGCCGCAGTACGCGGTCTGGAGCGGGATTCCCCGGTACGCCAGAGCGGACCCGACCTGCACGATGGCGCCGCGGTCGCGAGGCAGCATGTGGTCCAGGGCTGCGCGGGTGCCGTGCACGTAGCCGAGGTAGCTCACCTCGGTCACGCGCCGGTACTCCTCCGGTCGGATGTCGGTGAACCGTGCGAACACCGAGGTGAACGCCACGTTGACCCAGACGTCCATCGGGCCGAGCTCGTTCTCGACCCGGCGCGCCGCGTCACGCACCCGCCTCCAGTCCGCCATGTCCGTCGGCAGCGCGAGCCCTCGTTGTCCCCGCTGCTCGACATCCGCGACGGCTCCAGCGAGACCTGCTGACCCTCGCGCCAGAAGCGCCACGTCGTAGCCGTGGGCAGCGAGCTCGCGCACCACCGCTCGGCCGACCCCGCCGCTGGCTCCCGTGACGACCGCCACCGGCGCGCTCACGCGACGGGCTCCCCGTTGGACCGGGCGCGGCGCGACCGAGCGAGGGCGTGCCACCCGCCGGTGAGTGCGGCGGTGACGAGCAGCAGTGTCTTCATCCACACACTCACGGCTGTGCTCCTCCTTCGACTGCACAGTCCGGTGTCGGACCGTATGAAGACCTCCTCACCACATCTGCAAGTCACAAACGTTCCAAACTGGGTGTGTTGCATCGCGCAATGTTGGGCAGGGGGTCGTCAGTTCCCAGAGCAGGAGGCAGTCATGAAGCAGCCGACGTCAGAAGGCGGGCACTCGCCCAGCACGGTGACCCCGTCGCGGGTGGGTGACGGCCCGCTCGTCGCGATGACCGACGACGTGAGCCATCTGGTGGAGCTCAGCCGACTCCTGGTCAGCGTTGCGTACCGCTCGCTCCAGGCGGCGCCGGAGCCCGTGCAGCTGCCACCGTTCCGTGCCCTCGCCGTCCTCGCACGGTTTGGCCCGTGCACCGTCGGTGGGCTCGCCGAGGCCCTCGACACGCCGGCTTCCACGGTCACGAGGATGTGCGACAAGCTGGTGGCGGCCGGCTGGGTCAGCCGCCAGAACCGGCCGGACAACCGCCGAGAGGTCGAGATCGCCCTCACCGAGAGCGGCCGCAGCCTGGTGCGGCAGGTCTTGGCCGCCCGCGCTGCCGAGCTCGAGAGCATCCTCGCCAGCCTTCCCGTCAGCAGCCGACGCGCTCTGGGCAAGCTGCTGCCGCAGCTGCTCGCCGCCGCGGACGTGGTCGTCCCGCAGCCTCGCGAAGCGTGGGCGGTGTGACATGAAGTCGATCGCCGCTGAGACGCTCATCACCCGGCTGATCGACTGGGGCGTCGACACGATCTTCGGACTGCCTGGAGACGGCATCAACGGCCTGTTCGAGGCGCTCCGCCGGCACCAGGACCGGATCCGGTTCGTCCTCGTGCACCACGAAGAGGCCGCCGCGTTCATGGCCTGCGCGCACGCCAAGACCACCGGGCGGCTCGGGGTGTGCATTGCCACCTCCGGGCCGGGTGGGGTGCACCTGCTCAACGGGCTCTACGACGCGAAGCTCGACCACCAGCCGGTACTGGCGATCACGGGCATGCAGGAGACCGCGCTGCTCGGTTCCGGCTACCAGCAAGAGGTGCACCTGGAGAAGCTCTACATCGACGTGGCCGAGTACGACGTCATGATCACCAACCCGCGGCAGGTGCAGGCCGTCGTCGACCAGGCCGTCCGGACCGCCCTGACCCGGCGCACCGTCAGCCACATCACGATCCCGAACGACGTGCAGGTCGCCGACGCCGACTCCGACCCGTACGCCCACGTCACCCCCGCCCGACCGCCGGCGACCGCAGCGCTCTGGTTCGCGCCCCCGACCGCACCCCGAACCGAAGACCTGCAGCGCCTCGCCGACGTTCTGAACGCCGGCACGAAGACGGCCATCCTTGCCGGCGCTGGTGCGCTGCATGCCCGCGACGAGCTGCTCGCCGTCGCAGAGGCTCTCCGCGCGCCGATCGTGAAGACGCTGCCGGGCAAGGCCTGCGTCCCGGACGACTCGCCCTACACGACCGGCGGGATCGGGCTGCTCGGCACCCGCCCGTCCGAGCAGCTGATGACGCAGATCGACACGCTGCTCATGGTGGGCACCAACTTCCCCTACACGAAGCACCTCCCCGAGCCGGACAAGGTGCGGGTCGTTCAGATCGAGGCAGACGCCGTGCGCGCGGGCGCCCGCGTCGCCACCGAAGCCCCGGTGGTCGCAGATGCCAAGGAAGCTCTGGCGGCGCTGCTGCCGCTGCTCACCCGCGCCCCCGACGGGTCCTTCCTGGAGCAGTGCCAGCGGGACATGACCGCGTGGCGCCGGGAGATGGCCTCGCTGCAGGATCCGGACCGGCACCCGATCGCGCCGGAGTACCTCATCAGCGTCATCGACCGGCACGCAAGCGACGACGCCATCCTCACCTGCGACTCCGGCACCATCGCCACCTGGGCCGCGCGGCACTGGACGATCCGCGGAAACCGCGAGTTCTACTTGTCGGGCAACCTCGCCACCATGGCCCCTGGGCTGGCGTACGCGAACGCCGCCCAGCTCGCCCATCCCGGCCGGCAGTGCATCGCGTTCGTCGGCGACGGCGGGTTCGCCATGCTGATGGCCGAGTTCCTCACTGCCGCCCGCCACGACCTGCCCGTCAAGGTCGTCATCAACAACAACGGCGCCTACGGTCAGATCCTCTGGGAGCAGATCGCCCTCGGCTACCCCGAGTACGGCGTCCGGCACCAGGACTCCGCGCAGGTGCAGGGCTTCACCGACTACTCGGCCTGGGCCCGGTCCTGCGGCGCGTACGGCGTGAAGATCACCGACCCCGCCGACCTCGACGCGGCGATCGCCGCCGCCCTGGCACACCCCGGCCCGGCTCTGGTCGACTGCGACGTCAACGCCGACGAACCGCCGATGCCGGGCAGGATCGAGTACGCCCAGGCCAAGGGGTTCGTGAAGGCCTTCACCCACGGCCAGCCGCACAAGACCGGGATCGTGAAGACGCTGGTCGCCGACACGGCCGACAAGCTCCGGTCATGAGACCGCGAACCCGCAGCCGACCGGGCCGGCTTCACGGTTACGCGCGTGACGTGCACGAGGGGAGGCTCGAGAGGTCCTTGGCCGCCCTGTCCGCCGCGGGCGCGGTGGTGACGTGCCTGGAGATCTGGACCGAGCATGACCGCGCCAGCTTCGGCAACTCCATGATGTGGTGGCCGATCGCGCTGACCCCGGTGGCCACGGCCGCCGGCGTCGCGGGCTTCTTCAGCGAACGGCTGGCCAAGACCGTGCTCCCGGCGACGTCGGCGCTGGTGGTCGCGAACGGCGTGCAGGGCACCTACCTGCACGCGCGCGGGGTCGCGCAACGACCTGGCGGGTGGCGGGAGTGGCGCTACAACGTCGAGATGGGTCCACCGGTGTTCGCGCCGCTGCTCGTCACGGTGGTCGGCGGGATGGGGCTGCTGGCCTCAGTGCTGCGCCGTGAGAAGAGCTTGCAGGACGTGCCGTGAGGACTCCGGGCGAGCAAGGACGGTTCGACGGGTATGACGTCCTCGCGGTCGCCAACCACTGGGACCCGGTCACCTCCGGGGTTGTGCTGCGACGCCTGGGACCGCCGGAACCACTGAGCTTCTTCACCGCGGAGGAGGCGGCGACCGCACGCGCACTGCTGGACTGCCTGCTCGGCCAGAGCGCCGGCGACGGCCCGTACGTCGACGTGCTGGCCGACATCGACGGCCGCCTCAGCCAAGGGGCAACCGACGGCTGGCACTACTGCGACATGCCGCACGACGGGCCGGCATGGCGCACCACCCTGCGGCTGCTCGACGCCGACAGCCACGTACGGTTCGGCGTCGGCCTGGCTACGGCCAGCCGCACCCAGCAGATGGCCGTCGTCCAGTCGGTGCAGGACCAGCTCGAGGGGACCTGGCACGACCTGCCCGCCCGACACGTCTGGAGCCTGTGGACCCGCTACGGGTGCGCCGCCTTCTACGCTCATCCCTGGGCGTGGAACGAGATCGGCTTCGGCGGTCCCGCCTACCCTCGCGGCTACAAGAACATCGGCCTGGACCGCCGCGAGCCATGGGAACGGCCCGAGCGCGACGCCGCCGACCCGGTGCCGTGGGCGCACAGGACCGAGGCCGCGCGGCGCGCCCACCTGGCCCGGCTCGGTCCCCGCCCGTGAGCGTTCGTGACCGCAACGACAGTGCGTGGCTGCTGCCCAACGACGGCACCCGCACCAACCACGAGCTGCGCGCCGGGATGCGCCGCTTCGACGACGCGGACGAGGTCGACCTCGTCATCGTGGGGTGCGGTGCCGGCGGGGCCGTGCTGCTCCAACGGCTCGCCCGTGCCGGATGGGACGTGGTCGCGCTGGACGCGGGACCGCACTGGGACCCCGACACCGACTGGGTGTCTGACGAGGCGGGCAGCCACGCGCTCTACTGGACCGAGCCGCGCGTCATCGGCGGAGCCGACCCCGTACCGCTCGGCGCCAACAACTCCGGCCGCGGCGTCGGCGGCGGCACGGTGCACTACGCCGGCTACACACCCAGGTTCCACCCCAGCGACTTCCACACCCGGACCACGGACGGCGTCGGCGCCGACTGGCCACTCACCTACCAGGACCTGAAGCCCTACTACGTCGACCTCGAGCAGGAGCTCCCCGTCGCCGGGCAGAGCTGGCCGTGGGGCGATCCGCACCGCTACCCGCACTCACCGCACCCCGTCGGCGGCGGCGCGCAGCTCGCCATGAGGGGCGCGGCGGCGCTCGGCATCGAGATGCGGGTCGGGCCGGTCGCCATCACCAACGGCCGCTTCGGCAACCGGCCGCACTGCATCTACCGCGGCTTCTGCCTGCAGGGCTGCAAGGTCAACGCCAAGGCCAGCACCCTCATCACGCACATCCCCGACGCCCTCGCACACGGAGCCGAGGTCCGTGCGGACGCGATGGTCACCCGTATCGGGTACGACGCGCGCACCAACCTGGTGACTGGCGTGCACTACGTGAAGGACGGCGTCACTCGCTTTCAGCGCGCGCGGCACGTCGCCGTCGCCGGGTACAGCATCGAGACCCCGCGGCTGCTGCTGAACAGCAGCTGCACCCGCTTCCCGCACGGGCTGTGCAACGACCATGACCTCGTCGGCCGGTACCTCATGGTGCAAGGCGCGCCACAGACTGCCGGTCGCTACCCCCAGGAGGTCCGCAGCTACAAGGCCCCACCACCGGAGGTCTCGACCGAGCAGTTCTACGAGACCGACCCGACCAAGCCCTACAAGCGCGGCTTCAGCATCCAGTGCGTCAGCCCGCTGCCCATCACCTTCGCCGAGCACGTCGCCGCCCAGGGACACTGGGGCGGCGTCCTGCGTGAGTACATGCGCGACTACGTCCACTGGAGCAACCTCGGCGCACTCTGCGAGTTCCTGCCGCTCCCCGGCAACCGGGTAACCCTGGCCGACGAGACCGACAGGCACGGGCTGCCGGTCGCGCACTTCAGCTACAGCCAAGGGGACAACGACCGCGCCCTCATGAAGGCGGCTCGGCACGTGATGGAGGACATCCACCGCGCCGCCGGCGCCGAAGAGGTCATCACGATCGACCGCTACGCCCACCTCGTCGGCGGTGCCCGGATGGGGGCGGATGCCGCGACCGGAGTGGTCGACGCGGAGCAGCGCAGCTTCGCCGTTCCGAACCTGCTGATCACCGACGGCAGCACCCTGCCGACCCAGGGCGCGGCCAACCCGGCCCTCACCATCATGGCGCTTGCCGCCCGCACCGCCCACCTGCTCGCGGCCGGGGCCCGTAGCGGCTTGAGGAACGGCGCGGCCCGATGAGCAGCCTCGTTGCGTCGGACACGGCCGTGCGCGAGGTGCAGGTCAGCACCTACCGGGTGCCGACCCCCGCGCCCGAGGCCGACGGGACCGCGGCCTGGGAGACGACGCAGGTGCTGGTCGTCGAGCCGGTTGCCGGAGACCACATCGGCCTCGGCTGGAGCTACTGTGCCGCTCCCGCGGCCGCGCGCGTGGTGCAGGACCTGCTCGTCCCAGCGATCAGCGGCCACGATGTCCTCGACACCCCCGAGCTGTGGCGGCGGATGGCGCACGACGTCCGCAATGCCGGCCGACCCGGACTGGTGTCGATGGCGGTGGCGGCCGTCGACCTCGCGCTGTGGGACCTGAAGGCCAAGCTGCTCGACCTGCCGCTCGACCGGCTCCTCGGACGGGCCCGCAACCGGGTCCCCGTCTACGGCAGCGGTGGCTTCGTCACCCTCGACGACCACGACCTGACCCAGCAGCTGCTGCACTGGACCGAGGGCCTGGGCGTCTCCGCGGTCAAGATCAAGGTCGCTGAGAACTGGGGACGAGAACCGGACCGCGACCTGGCCCGGGCCCGACTGGCGCGGCAGGTCATCGGCGACGACATCGAGCTGATGGTCGACGCCAACGGCGGCTACTCCCGCGGCCAGGCCCGGCGGCTCGGCCACGCTTACGACGACCTCGGCGTGACCTGGTTCGAGGAACCCGTCTCCTCCGAGGACCTCCTGGGACTCGCGCAGCTGCGCACCGCCGTGGGCTGCGATGTCACCGCAGGGGAGTACTGCGACTCCGCAGGCTACGCAGAACGGATGTGCCAGGCCCAGGCGGTCGACTGCCTGCAGCTCGACGTCACCCGCTGCGCGGGCATCACCGAGTGGATCCGGTGTGCCGCCGTTGCGTACAGCCATGGACTGCAGGTCTCTGCCCACTGCGCCCCAGCGCTGCACCTTGCGCCTGCGCTCGCCGTCCCCAACCTGCGGCACGTCGAGCTGTTCGCCGACCACGAGCGGTTGGAACCGCTCATGTTCGACGGGGTTGCCCAGGTGCAGGCAGGGCATCTCGTCGCCAGCGACCGGCGCGGCAACGGCATGAGCCTCGCTACCCGCGCCGAGCAGTACCGGACTTGAGGACCCTCCACATGAAGAGCGCACGCCGTGCTGCTGCCTGAGCTTCCTCTCGCTGCTGACCTCGCCCTCTTCCTGGCCTGCGCCGGGGCGATCTGGGTCGCGGGGGTGGTCTTGTCCAACTACACAGACGTCCTCGCCGACCGGCTCGGGCTCGGCAGCGCGCTCGGAGGACTCGTGCTGCTGGCCGTCGCCACCAACCTGCCGGAGATCGCCATCACCGTCACCGCCGCGAGCAACGGCCAGATCGACGTCGCCGTCAGCAACATCCTCGGCGGCATCGCGCTTCAGACCGTCGTGCTGGTCGCCCTCGACGCCGCAGTGCGGGTCCGGCGCCCGATCACCTACCAGGCCGCCAGCCTCACGCTGGTCCTCGAGGGAGCCGTCGTCGTCGCAGTCCTCGTCGCCTGTGTCATGGGATCTCAGCTGCCGAAGGACGCCGTCGAGCTCCGGGTGAGCCCCGACGTCGTGGCCATCGCCTTGTTGTGGGCCGCCGGCCTCCTGCTGACCCGTCGGTCCGGCGCGCACCTGCCCTGGCACGACGGTGGCAACGCTCCCGACTCCCAGCCCGAGCCGCGCGGGCACAGCGCCAAGAAGCGCGCCGAGGCCGCGAGTCGCAGGGGGATCACCACCACCCGCGCGGCAGTCGTCTTCGGAGCCGCGTCACTCATCACCTTGCTGACCGGCGCCCTGCTCGAGGAGAGCGGGAGCCAGGCTGCCGATCGCGTCGGGCTGTCGGGGGTGCTGTTCGGCGCCACCGTGCTCGCCGCCGCGACCGCGCTCCCCGAGCTGTCCACCGGCATCACGGCCGTCCGCGCCGGCGACTACCAGCTCGCCTTCGGCGACATCTTCGGCGGCAACGCCTTCCTCCCCGTCCTGTTCCTGCTCGCCACCGTCATCAGCGGGCGTGCTGTGCTGCCCAACGCCGGCGCCACCGACATCTACCTCACCGCGCTCGGCGCGCTGCTGACACTGGTCTACATGGCCGGGCTGCTGTTCCGTCCCGCCAAGGAGCACGCCCGTCTCGGCATCGACAGCATCGCCGTGCTCGTGCTGTACGGAGTCGGCGTCGTCGGCCTGGC
>CAMLIA010000042.1 GCA_946479905.1 uncultured Frankiales bacterium
ACAAGGCCACGACCGAGAAGGCGAAGACCTGCCTCGCAGCCGGATGCGACCCCTGCGCACCTCAGTGTCAGGCGTTCCACGGTCAGGAGCGAGCACCTGGGACGACCGAGAACGACGTGTTTCCGTGCTGCGGGCACGCGAGGCCGCACCACGAACTCTGGTGCGAGGGTCACCCGCCCGCGCCTGCACCCAACACGACCGAGCACGCGCAGCCCGACGAGTGCGGGTGTTTCGCCTGCATCGGCAACAAGCCCGCCTACGACGGCGCGTGGCTCACCATCGGCATGAGCCGGATGATCGTGTGCGCGACCTGCGGGAACAAGCGATGCCCGCACGGCACCGACCACCGGAACCCCTGCACCGGAAGCAACGAGCCGGGACAGGAGGGCAGTCGATACGGCACCGCCCTCCGCATGAGCCTACCGCCCGGTGAGGGGCAGCCGTGAAGACCCTCCCGCGCCGCGCCTGGTGGAGGGAAGACCCGGCCGTCGCGCAGTGCCCGATCAAGACGTGCGGCTGCCCGATCCAGCGCACCCCGAGGGGCACGCTGGCCGACGGGATGCGCAAGCACTTCCAGTTCGTGCACCCCGGCCGGACCCTCAACGGGCTGCCGCCGGCGCGCCGAGCGGGGGGTGCGTCGTGACGAGTCTGCGCGTGATCGGCATCGACCCGGGCCCGACTCCGGGCATGGTGGTGCTCGACCTGGTCGGCGACCAACTGCTGTCCGCGGACCCCGTGCAGACCAGCGCGCGGCTGGCCCCCGGCTTCCTCGCGTGGCTGATTCACGGCAGCACCGGCCGCGGGATCGTCCAGGTCGAGCAGTTCGTGGTCGGTCGCCGCGCCACCCGGTCGAGTTCGGCGCACGCCGGCGCCGCGACCCGGATGCTGATCGGTCAGCTGGAGCAGGTCAGCCAGACCGCGCTGCTACGCCCGATCTTCCTGACCCGCAGCGCGGCCGCCGTGAAGCCCTGGGCCACCGACGAGCGCCTCGAGCGCGCCGGTCTCCTCGACCTGACCAAGGGGATGCGCCACGCCCGTGACGCCGCCCGCCACGCACTCTTCGCCGCCGTGCACGACGGCGCGCTACCCGACCCGATGAGCAAGGAGTGGATCCGATGACCGCACCCACCGCTGAGGCCTTCCTGGCGTCCAACGAGCCGGACGAGGACGACGTCGAGTCGTTCACCGGCGTGCTCGTCGACACCGCCGACCTGGCGCTGGGGTCCATCGCCACGTCCCTTCGCATGATCGCTGACACCTTGGCGCGCCCCATCGCCGCGCGAGACGCCGAGGCTGCGGACGCGCACGGCGAGGAGCTCCGGCTGCTGGGTGAGGCGTACGACGACCTCGAGGCCAAGCACCGGTCGCTGTACGACCTGCTCGCCGAGGTCGAGAAGATCGTGGCGAAGTCGAAGAGCCAGGTCTCGCTCGAGGTGAAGGCAGCGATCAACGCCTGGCGCAACCCGACCGTCGACGAGGCGGCGCCCGAGCAACCGGTCGAGCCGGAGCCGGGCTCTGTCGTGATCGAGCCGTCCGAGCCGGTCTACACGCCCATGGACGGCGGCGAGCCTGCTCCGGCTGCCGACGCCCCGATCGAGATCTGGCGCGCGTACGCCCACGGCCGCGGCGTCGAGGGCGCCGACGTGATGAACCGGTCCCAGATCCGGACCGCGCTCGGCCTGTCGCACTTCGAGGGCTGACCGATGGACGAGCACCGGTGTCCCCGGCCGTGGCCAGAGAACGCTTGGCCGACGGCGGAGCAGCTCCTGACCTTCTTCGACACGGCGTGCAACGAGTGCCGCCTCCGCATGGCTGAGGCCGCGCTTCAAGACGGCGAGCGCGCGGCGCTCTGCCGCGTCCGACACTGACCCAGAACGGAGCCTCGTGAGCAACGAGCACGCCCGCACCTTCGCCGACCACCTCGCCGACTACGCGTTGGCCGGCTGGCCGTGCATCCTCCCGGTGCCGCCGGAGACCAAGAGCCCGCCACCGATCGGGTACACCGGCGCCGAGGGCCGCGACACCGACCCGGTGACGCTCGTCGGCTGGGCTCGGACCCACGCCCACCACTCGATCGCGCTCCGCCTGCCGGACGGCGTGATCGGCATCGACGTCGACCAGTACGTGAAGGGCGGCGTCCAGAAGAACGGTGCGGCGACGCTCGCCGTGCGGCTCGCCGAGTGGGGGCCGCTGCCGGCGACCTGGACCAGCACCGCGCGGGAGCCGGACGGCCCGAGCCGGATCTACTTCTTCCGCGCGCCGGCCCGGCGGTACGCCACGAAGCTCGGCGCCGACGTCGAGGTGATCCAGCGCCACCACCGGTACGCCGTGGTCTGGCCGTCACCGCACAAGGACGCGGGCACCTACACCTGGTACGACCCGGCGGGCCGGCCGAGCGCGCAGCCGCCGAAGCCCGACGAGTTCCCGTGGCTGCCGCAGGCGTGGGTCGACGGCCTCGCGGAGGGCGCCACCAGCACCAGCGCCGCCTCCGCGCCGCGTGAGGCGGGCCAGTCGCTGCTCGACCAGCTGCTGGACGACTTCCGGCCCGAGTGCGCCGACGTCACCAGCGCGCGGCTGCAGGCCGTCGAGCTGCTCGGCCGCGCGGACGCCGGCTCGCGCCACGACGCCATGACCGAACGCACTCACCACCTGGTGCAGCTGGCAGCCGCCGGGCACACCGGCGCCGGCGCGGCGCTGCTGGAGCTGCGCCAGCTGTGGGAGACCGTCACCGCCGGCGAGGACCGCGAGGACGAGTTCCAGCGCGCGCTGCTCACCTCCGCGCGCAAGGCCGTCACCGTCGTCGGGCCGGTCCAGGTGCCCAACGACCCGTGCCTGCTGGTCGCCGGCGGCTTCCCGATGCCGCCCACTGCCCCGGGCGATCCCGGAGACAGCCCCACGGTCGTCGACGAGGACGGCCAGGAGCTCGTGCTCCAGATCGCCGAGCCGCCCCGGTGGCAGGGCATCCGTCAGGTGATCGGGGCCCACACCTTCGACCCGAACGCCGGCCTCGACCAGCCCCTGGCCGAAGCGGTGCTGGCCCGGACCTACCCGGCACTACGCTACGCGTACGACGCCGACGGCTGGCTGGTCCGGGCCCCGCAGCGCTGGGAGCTGCACAAGCGCCTGTCGCCGTGGGCCGTGGCCCAGGTGGCGCCGCTCATGCCGTCCGGCGACCCCTCGGCGGAGAAGGGCAGCGAGCAGTTCGAGCGCGCGAAGCGCCGGGCCCGCTTCATGACCGCGGCCGGGGCGAGCGCCGTCGCCAAGATGATGGACCACCTGGTCGCGGGCGGGATGCACCCGGCCGCGATCGCGCTGGCCGACCTGGACAGCGACCCCGAAGTGCTCTGGGCCGGCGGCGTGCCGTGGTCGCTGCGCTTCTCGGACAGCGTCCCCGTGAGAGCGGAGCACGTCGACCTGGCGACCCCGCACCTCCACAACGCCGGGATCACGCCGGAGCCCCGACCGACCCCGCTGTGGGACGCGTTCCTGGCCGCGGTGTGGCCCGACCCGGAGATCCGGGCCTGGTCGCTGCGCGTGCTGTCGATCGCGCTGACGGGGTACGCCGACCGGGCGCTGCCGATCCTGATCGGAGAGACAGGCCGCGGCAAGACGCAGGTCGTGCACCTGCTGATGAGCGTGCTCGGCTCCTACGCCCACGCCGCAGACTCCCGGCTCCTGACCCCGGGCGGGGAGAACGCCCACGCGAGCATCGTCTACGCGCTGAAGGGCCGGCGGCTCTCGTTCATCGACGAGGGCCCGCGGGAGGGCAAGGTCGCCCAGGAACGGCTCAAGCAGCTGACAGGCGGCGGCGAGCTCACGGCCAACCAGATGAACCAGAACCCGATCACCTTCCGGCCCAGCCACACCGTGGTGCTCACGACCAACGACGAGCCCCCGCTGACCGACCCGGCCGTACGGGCTCGGTCCCGGCTGATCCCGTGCGACGGCGACCCCGAGGCCGTCAAGACGGCTCGAGCGGCCATCGGCCACGTCTCCGGGGCGGCGTGGCGGCGGGAGGCGCCCGGCGTCCTGGCCGCGATGATGGCCCAGGCCGCGGCGTGGCTGGCCGACCCCGACACCGCGCTGGTCACCGCGGCGCCCGAGAGCATCCGGTACCTGGCCGAGCGCATCGGCGCGGAGCAGGACCCGATCTCGCGGTGGGTGGCCGACGAGACCGAGCCGTTCGAGCCCGGCACCTCGAGCAGCGAGCTGTACCAGGCGTTCACGTCCTCCTGCCTGCGCAACAACCTGCGCAAGGACGCGATCCCGAGCGTCACGAAGTGGGGCAAGGTGCTGACCCAGCTCGGCTATCCCGCAAGCCACGGCCAGTACGGCAAGAGCCGGCCCCTGAGGCTGCGTACGGGGGGCTTCCTGCCGGGCATGGGACCCCTGACGGGTTCGGACACCGCAACCCGTCAGCCGGCCGGTCAGCCGCAGGCCGCTCCGGCCGATTCCGGGGCGCCTGCCGAATCCACGGGGACCACCAACAGAACGGGTGGGGGGTTCGCTGACGGGTCTGACGGGTCGCTGACGGGTTCAGAGGCCAACCCGTCAGGTGCGTTTCCGCAGGTCAACCCCACCGTTTATGTTGATCCTGACGGGTCTGACGGGTTGGAACAGTTCTCTACGCATGTGCACGCCCACACACACGCGCACAAGACGCCAACCGGGATTTCTTCCCAACCCGTCAGCCGTACTGTGGCGAACCAGGCCCAGAAGCCCACTCGGAAGCGGACCGAGCCGGACCCCGACAAGGCCGCCACGGCGCGGGCGAAGCGAGCCGAGAAGGCCGAGGAGAAGCGCCTCGCGGCGATCACCGAGGCGGCCGGCCCGACGGTCGAGCTCCCGGCGATCGTCCTGCGCGACGGTACGGTCCGGCCGATTGACCTGGCCGACGCCGACCAGCTGTTGGCAACGATCACGGGTGAGGCGGGCCACGGGGAGCTTACGGTCGACGTCGAACACACCGGCTACCCGATCGGGCATCGGCACTACGCGCTCCGGACCATCCAGCTCGGGGACGAGAACCTTGCGGTCGTGCTCGACCACGCCCAGGCCGAGCACAATCGGGTGGCCGCCAGGCACCTGAGCGCGGCCCAGGTACTCCACGCGCACTCTGCGACTGCCGACCTGGTACCGCTCGCCGTGGCCGGCCTGGTCGACGCCGAAAACGCGTGGGCCAGGATGGTTGACACCGGCGTGCTGGCCAAGATCGCGGACCCGGCGATGACCGGCAACAACGACGACCTCAAGGGCGCGGCACGGGCCGTCCTCGGTGAGGCTGCTGTGGCGCCGGCCGCCGACGAGGCCCGCGCGGCGCTGTTCAAGGCCGGGAAGTGGCTCACCGACACCGAAGTGACGACCCCGCTCGAGCGGTCCGGCTGGGCGCAGGTCGACCACCGCACCGAGACGATGGCCCGGTACGACGGGGCCGACGTCCTCGATTGCGCGGCCCTCGCCAGGCGCCTGCCGCCGCTCGACCCCTACCAGCTCCACCGCGAGAAGACCGCGCAGAGGATGACTGCGCGCGTCGCGCACACCGGGTTCCGGTTCGTACCCGAGCAGATTGACCGGCTGCACGAGGAGCACACGATCGCCCGCGCCGACCTTGCCGACCGGATCCCGGTGGAGAACCCCGGCAGCAACGACCAGATCGGCGCGCTGATAACCGACGCCGGAGCGCAGCTGCCGCGCACCAAGACCGGCAAGCCGTCCGTGGCCAAGGGCGTGCTCGAGCCGCTTGCCGGTGCCCGGGACTCGGCCGGGGCCTGGGTCGGAGACGCTGCCGATCCGGTGCAGCAGATGGCCCGCCTGGTGCTCGACTGGCGGCACCACGACACCGCGCTGAAGCTGTTCCTCGACCCGTGGCGTGACATGGTCCGCAACGGTGACGGGCGCGCTCGCTCGACGGTCCACACACTCGGCGCCGACACGGGACGCATGTCGTCGGTCCGGTTCAACCTCCAGCAGATCTCCCGCGAGGGCGGGATGCGTGCGTGCATCTCGGCTGATCCCGGGCACCTGCTGATCACCGCCGACTTCTCCTCGGTGGAGATCCGCGTTGCGGCCGCACTCTCCCAGGACCAGGCCCTTATCCAGATGCTGCTCGACGGTGTCGACCTGCACGCCGAGATCGCCAAGCTGGTCTGGGGCCCGGGCTTCACCAAGTCGAACCGATACATGGCCAAGCGCAAGGTCTTCGGACGGATCTACGGCCAGGGGCTCGACGGCATGGCTCACACCGACGGTGCCGGCTACCAGGTGGCCAAGCGCGTGATCGACGCGATGGATGCCATGACGCCCGGCCTGTCCGCATGGTCGGAGGACGTCCGGGGATCGGTTGAGGCCGGCCGGACCAGGTTCCCGACGTACGCCGGGCGCACGATCCATCTGCCCCAGAAGGCGCCGCACGCCGGCCCGAACTACGCCATCCAGGGCACCGCTCGCGAGCTGCTGATCGACGCGCTGCTGCGCTGGGCTGAGACGCCGTGGGGAGGCTGCACCCTGATGCCGGTGCACGACGAAATCCTCGGGATGGTCCCTGCCGACCAGGCGCACGAGGCCACTGCCGCCCTGGTCGAGTGCATGACCACGGAGCTCTACGGCGTACCGATCGTGGCCGCGGCTGACGAACCCAGCTTCGAGTGGAAGGACTCCGCGTGATGAGCGGATCGCTCACCTGTCAGCACTGCACCGCGGACACCGCCGGGCTGACGCTCTGCCCGCGGTGCCAGACCACCGTCCGCCGTGCGCTGTCCAACATCACCGCGTACCACGCCGACCTGTTCAGCCTGCCGGGCCGCGTGTTCGGAGTGCGCTCGTCCGCCGGGGTGTCAGATCCCACGGCCAGCGCCGTGGCCCTGAGCGCCCGCGACCAGGCCGACGACGAGGCCGCGGCCACGAAGGCCGCGCTCTCGGTGTGGGTGCGCCGCCTGGTGCGCGACCACCCGCGGGCGTTCTACCCGACCGAGGACACCGTCGAGGCGCTGGCCAAGGTGCTGGGCCAGCAGCTGCGCGGCATCGCCACGTTCGACTGGGCGGGCGAGTTCGCCAACGACGTGCTCCGCACCGAGCGACGGCTGCGCAAGACCGTGGAGGCGAACAAGGGCCTGTGGTACGCCGGCGTCTGCGGCACGGTGACCGACGAGGAGACCGGAGCCTTCTGCACCCGCGTGCTCTACGCCGATCCAGACAAGGCCGACGTGCGCTGCCCGGTCTGCCGCACGATCTGGCCCGTGGCCGAGCGCCGACGCATCCTGCTCGAGGCGGCCCGCGACGAGGTGACGAACGTGGCGACCATCGCCCGGGCGTGCGCCGTCCTGCTCGGTGACCAGACCAGCCAGGCGAAGCTCGAGCGCCGGATCCAGAACTGGATCGACCGGGGCCTGATCGTGCGTCAGGGCAGCCGCGACGTCGACGGCCGGCTGCGCAAGGTGTACCGGCTCGGCGACGTGCTCGACATGCTGCTCGACACGCGAACTCGCGAGAGTGCAGGACGATCGGCATGACCTCCTGCTATCTTCTGAGTGACCCGATTCGACGGACGACCTATGTCCCGAGGTCGGGTTTCGCCATTCTCAGGTCGGATCTCAGGCATCGGGCGGCCCGTCGTGGTTACACGCCCGAGGGACCCCTGGCCGCCGCCGTGGTCTGGCGCCACCGATCGGGAGGGACGGCGGCGCGCGGTTGCAGGGAGCCGAGGTGGCAGAGCCGTGGCTAAGCCACAGCACCGCACGCCCGAGTACCGAGCCGCGTACGCCGAGCTGCGCCGAGCCCAGGCCGCCGAGCAGTGGCTGGTGTGCGTGGAGCCGGTGTGCAAGCAGCCGACCAGGGACATCGCGCCGTGGCACCGCGCCTCGATCAGCCACGACCCGACCGGCACCGTGATCCTCGGCCCGAGCCACCTCGGCTGCAACCTCTCGGAGGCCGCGAGCCGAGGCAACCGGATGCGCTCCGGCAAGCCCCGGCCGCTGCGCCGCTGGGTGCTGTGACCCAGGGGTAGGGGCGGTACAAAGTCTGGGACAAAAGCTGGAAGACCGCCGCAGTCCGCATCGTCTCTCTCCGATCCGTCGCTGGACCCGTCGTCACGCTAAGGAGGGCCTCGTGGCCGAGCTGAAGCGCTGCGAGGGCCCCGACTGCGAGGTCGAGTTCGAGCCGAAGCGCTCGACGGCCCGGTTCCACTCTCCGACGTGTCGCCAGCGGGCCGGCCGCGCGCGCAAGGCCGCCGAGGCGGAGGCCGCGGCCGAGAAGGACGCCGGCGGGGACGCCGAGCACGGCCTGGTCAAGGCGGTGCGCAAGGAGCTCGTCGAGGCCGAGGCCCTGGACACGGTGGCCGGCCAGCTGGCGCTGCAGGTCGCGCGCCGGATCGCTGACCCGGAGTGCTCCGGCGTCTCAGGCCTGTCGAAGGAGCTCCGCGCACTGCTCGCCGAGGCGAAGGGCGCGACGCCGCCGGACCCGGCGCCCGAGGGCGGGGCCGAGCCGGTCGAGGAAGAGGACGAGGTGACGAAGGCCAGGAGGCAGCGTGAGGAAGCTCGCCAAGCGGCTGGTCTCGCCTGACCTGGTCTGCCCCGACCACTGGTCCGGTCCTGACTGGGTCCTGACCGACGGCCCGGCGGTCGCGGACCTGAACGCGGCGGCCGGCTTCGCGCCGGACCCGCAGCAGGAGCTCGGACTGGACCTGATCTTCGCGGTCGGCGCCGACGGGCTGCCGGCCTGCTTCGCGTTCTGCGTGATCTGCTGCCGCCAGAACCTGAAGACGGGCCTGCTGAAGCAGTCGGCGATCGGTTGGCTGTACGTCACCGACGAGCACCGAATCGTCTGGTCGGCGCACGAGATGGGGACGACCCGGGACGCGCACGTCGACCTGACGCAGATGATCACCGACACCCCGGCGCTGTCGAAGCGACTCCCGAGGACGCCGAACCGCGGGATCTACGACGCGAACGGCCAGGAGCGCATTGAGCTCGACACCGGCCAGGTGCTGAAGTTCAAGGCGCGCACGCTGTCCGGCGGCCGAGGCCTGACCGGCGACAAGGTGATCCTCGACGAGGCGTTCGCGCTGAAGCCGGCGCACGTCGGCGCGCTGCTCCCGACGATGACGGCCCGGCCGTCCGGTCAGGTGCTGTACGCCTCGAGCGCTGGCAAGGCCGACTCCGACGTCCTGCGTGACGTCCGGGATCGCGGCCGGGCCGGTTCGTCGCCGCGCCTGGCGTACCTCGAGTGGCTGGCCGAGCGCGAGGACTGCTCGGACCCGAACTGCGCGCACCCGAAGAACGCGAAGGATCTCGGCATCGACTGCGCGCTCGATCGCGAGCACCTGTGGCGAGCAGCGAACCCGACGATCACGACGGGACGGGTCTCGATCCAGACGATCGCCGACCTGCGGCAGGAGCTGCCGCCGGAGGAGTTCGCGCGCGAGTCGCTCGGCTGGTGGGACGAGCCGGACGCAGGCGCCGGCGCGATCTTCGGACCCGGCCGCTGGGAGGGTTGTGCGGGCGAGCCGCTACAGGAGCTCGGGCCGCCCCCGGCCATCGGCGTGGCCGTCTCGGTCGACCGGCTCGCAGCTTCGATCGCCGCCGGTTCCTCGCTCCTCGTTGCGGTCGACCCGAACGACCCCGACGCGGGCGAGGTGACCCGCCCGTTCGTCGCACCGGTCGACCGCCGGGAGGACGTCCGGTGGCTGGTCGACGAGGTGCTGCGGATCCAGACCGCGCACGACTGCGCGGTGATGGTCGACGAGAAGGGCCCGACCGCGGACCTGATCGCAGACTTCGAGGACGCCGGGGTCCGGGTGACCAAGCTGAGCCTCTACGACTACGCCGAGGCGTGCGCCGGCTTCTTCGACGACGTACGCGACGGGAAGCTCATGCACCCGTCGGCGCCCGAGCTCGACGAGGCGGTCCGAGCCGCGGTGTGGCGGCCTGTCGGCGACAGGCGGGTCTGGGGCCGCGCGAAGTCGTCCGGAGACATCTCGATGCTCGAGGCAGCCACGCTAGCCCGCTGGGGCGTCTTCCACGGGCCGTCGGTGTACGAGAGACGAGGACTGGTGACCCTGTGAGATCCCGCGTGCTGACCTCGCGCTACCGCGAGCGGGTCCTGGTGACCACCAAGGCCGGCGACACCTTCGACGGGGTCCTGTACTCCGCCGACAAGACCGCGCTCGTGCTCCGCAACACCGAGGCCGTCGGCGCCGGTGAGAACAAGACCAACCTGCCGCTCGACGGCGAGCTCATCGTGCTGCTGGCCGACGTGGCCTTCATCCAGCGGCCCTGACCGGGAGAGGAGGCTGCATGTTCGTCAGCGGCGGCGCACTCGTCACGACCAAGACGCCCATCAGTCTCACGGACCCGACCTACTGGCCCTCGGTCCCGCCCATGTCGAACGGCTGGCCTTCGGCCTACGGCGGCATGTACCGCGGTCAGCTCTGGGTCTACGTCGTGGTCGCGAAGCGCGCGAAGGCCACCGCACGCCTGCCGCTGCCGGTGTACCTCCACGACGACCAGAACCGGCCCCGCCAGGACGACCACCCGATGGCGAAGCTGCTGGCGCGGCCCAACCCGGCCATGTCGTCATTCGACCTCTGGCTCTGGACGTCCTCGACCTTCGACATCTACGGCGAGACGTTCTGGTACAAGCAGCGGCAGGCCGGCCGGGTCGTCGGGCTCTACCCGCTGCACCCGTCCGCGATGCACCTCGACGAGCGCACCGGCCTGTGGGCGTTCGACAACGGCAAGCTTCGCCTCGAGGACATCCCGGACCGCGACCTGGTCCGCTTCCGCTCGTTCAACCCCGACAGTCTCACCCGCGGCCTGTCGCCCCTCGAGCCGCTCCGCGCCACCCTCGAGAACGAGTGGAGCGCCCGCGCCGCCACCTCCGCGTTCTGGCGCCGTGGTGCCCGGCCGGGCACAGCCCTGGTGCACAAGGCCCAGCTGTCGTCGCCGGCCCAGGCCCGGCTCAAGGCGCAGTTCGAGGACATCTCGGCCGGCGCGGAGAAGACCGGCGTCACGGTGGTGCTCGAGGAGGGCATGGAGCCCAGGAAGCTCGACCTGACCGCCGAGGAGGCCCAGTACATCGAGACGCGGAAGCTGAACCGCGAGGAGGTCTGCGCGGCGTACGACATGCCGCCGCCGGCCGTGCACATCCTCGACCGCGCGACGTTCAGCAACATCACCGAGCAGTTCCGCTCGCTGTACCGCGACACGATGGCGCCGCACCTGACCGGCTTCGAGTCGGCGATCGAGCGTGACCTCCGCGCGGTCGAGTGGCCGCGCGACAACGTGTACGCCGAGTTCCTGCTCGACGGCGTCCTCCGCGGCGACTTCGAGAGCCGTCAGGACGCCCTGAACAAGGCGACGCACATGACGATCGCCGAGAAGCGCAAGGTGGAGAACCTGCCTTTCATCGACGGTACCGACCGGATCTTCCTCAACACCGCCACGCTCCCGCTCGACGCCATCGACGCACAGGCCGTGGCCCTGACATCGGCGCTCGAGGGCCGGCTGGGCCAGGACGCCGCGGACGCACTCCCGGCCGCAGTCGCCCGCTCGGTGATGGGCCGGCTGTCCTGGCAGCAGCAGCTCGACCAAGTCGACCCGAAGGCGCTCACCGAGGACATCGACACCCCGTCGGCCGGCACCGTGCTGCAGGCCCTGGCGATCGAGAAGGCCAACGGCGGCGACGTCGCCTCCCTCCGCGACCGAATCCGCGAACTGGCGAAGGAGTGACCATGCACGAGACCAAGATGTTCGCCCTGGGCGAGGTCAAGTCGATCGAGGACGCCAACGGCGACCCGAACGGCGAGTTCGACGTCATCCTCTCCGCGCCGACCCTCGACCGGGACGGCGAGGTCATCGACGCCCGCGTCTTCGAGCCGCTCCCGGACCACATCACCTTCGACATCGACCACGGCATGTCCACCGCCACCACGGTGGGCAGCGGCACGCCCGAGTACCTCCCCGACGGCCGGCTGCGGGTCAAGGGCACGTACTCGTCGATCCCCCGCGCCCAGGAAGTCCGCACGCTCGTCCGCGAGGGCCACATCCGGACCACCTCGGTCGCGTTCATGGGCGCGGTGCGCGAGGAGAAGGACGGCGTCCCGCACATTGTGAAGGCCGAGCTCCTCAACGGAGCCTTCGTGCCGATCCCGTCCAACCGCGAGTCCGTCGTCCTGTCCGCCAAGAGCTTCGCGGAGGCCCTGGCCGCGGCCGAGGCCTCGGACGAGGACGACAAGACCCCCGAGGCCCCCGAGGCCCCCGAGGCCCCCGAGGCCCCCGAGGCCCCCGAGGCCCCGATGATGCGGAAGGCGTTCGGCATGACCGCCAACGCGCTCCGCGAGGCGCTCGAGAAGGCCGTTCGCGAGGCGCACGGCTCGACCGACGTCTACGTTTGGGTCCGCGACTACACCGACGAATGGGTCGTGTTCGAGCAGTACAGCGCCGACACCGAGACGCTCTACCAGCAGGATTACGCGGTCGCCGACGGCGTCGCCACCCTCTCCGGGGACGCGGTCGAGGTGCGCGCCAGCACCGTCTACGAGCCCGTCTCCGCCGCCAAGGTTCCCTCCACCGCCCCCGAGACCCCCGACCCCGAGAAGGAGTCCGGCAAGTCTCCGGCAAGCGAAGTGGTGGACCGCCCCGTCGCGACCCGCGTCGAGGCCTTCCTGCTCTCGCTCTGAGAGCCGACCACCCGCGACCCGGCGCACGCCCGGGCGCTTCGTACTGCCCAGAAAGGGGCTGACATGGCCACCGCCACCCAGACGCAGCTCGAGGCTGCCGTCCAGAACCTCCAGACCTACGCGGACGAGATCGACGCGTCCGGCAAGGCCCCCAGCGGCGAGCAGCTCGCCGAGCTGAAGTCGCGCATGGAGGAGGTCAAGAACCTCAAGACCGCTGTCAAGGAGGAGGGAGAGGCCCGCGGCGAGCTCGCTGAGGCCACCGCCTTCCTCAAGAGCCTGTCCGGCAGCAGTGACGAGGGCACCAAGACCCCGACGATCACCGTGTCCGGGATGTCCATGCAGACCCAGGGCAAGACGTTCGGGCAGCTGTTCGTCGAGTCCGAGGGCTACAAGGACTTCATCGGCCGCTTCGCGAACAAGGACGGCGTCATCCCGAACGGCGTCAAGGGCGTCCAGTCCAACCCGTTCGCCGGCCCCGACCTCAAGGCCCTGATCACCGGCGCCTCGGACACGTCGGCCGGCGCCCTGGTCACCCCGGACCAGTACGGCCCGGTCACCGACCTGGTCGGCGAGCGGGAGCTGACGATCGCCGACCTGGTCACCAAGGGCACGACCACCAGCGACACGGTCGAGTACGTCCGGGTGACCGGCAAGACCAACAACGCTGCGACGGTGGCGGAGGCCACGACCGCGGCTCTGCCGACGCAGGACGGCTCCACCGGTCCGCTCGTGCAGGCCGCGGGTGGCGGCTACAAGCCCGAGTCGGGCCTGGCCCTCGAGCGCGTCTCGACGGCGGTCAAGACGATCGCCCACTGGATCCCGATCACCAAGCGCGCCGCGGCCGACGCCGGCCAGGTCCGCACCCTGGTGGACGCGTTCCTGCGCTACGGCCTCAACGAGGAGCTCGAGGACCAGATCCTCAACGGCAACGGTACCGGCGAGAACTTCGACGGCATCATGACCGAGGTCTCCCAGTCCGTCGGTTCCGCCGGTACGGACATCGACGCGATCGTGGACGCGATCCGCACCGTCCGGGTGACCGGCCGCCGCCGCCCGACCGCCGTGGTCTTCCACCCGAACGACTGGTTCTCCACGGGCTTCCTGCTCGCCAAGGACAGCCAGAACCGCTACCTGGTGGGCGACCCCCGGGCGTCGGTCGAGCAGCTCAACCAGCTGTGGGGCCTCCAGGTCGTCGTCTCCGAGGCGATGACCGAGAACACCGCGCTGGTCGGCGACTTCCGCCAGTCGGTGCTGTGGGAGCGCGAGGGCGTCTCGCTGCTGGTCTCCGACCAGCACGCGGACTTCTTCACCCGCAACCTGCTGGCGATCCTCGCCGAGATGCGGGCCGCCTTCGGCGTGCTGGACGTCGAGGCGTTCTGCAAGGTCACCGCGGTCTGACCGCACGACGGGAGCGCGCCGAGACCCGGCGTGCTCCCGTCTCCCGCACCCGCCCAACTGCTGAGGAGCAGCCATGACCAAGCCGAACCCGATGGGCGCGACGTTCGCCGAGCGCGCAGCAGCCGCCCGTGGCGCCGAGGACTTCGACGCCCCGGACCTTGGCGCACCGCGCGCCGTCCCGAACTCCACCTTCGCCTCCCGGGCCGGTCTGACCGAGCCGGAGACCGAGCCGGACGAGAAGGCCGTCAAGCCCGAGGACGCCGAGAACAAGGCCGTCAAGCCCGAGGACGCCGAGAACAAGGCCGTCCAGGCCAGCGACAACAAGTCGGAGCGCGGCGGCCGCGGCCGCCGGTCCTGACCACAGACGCACTCCCGCCTCGCTGTCCTCGTCGGCGAGGCGGGAGTGCCACCACGCAGCAAGGGAGGTAGGACGTGCCGATCACCACCACTGATCTGCGCACCGAGCTCGGCGCCGGTGCCGCGGACACCATCGGTGGCGTCCCCGACAGCCTCCTGACCAACTGCATCAGCGTCGCCGACGAGCTCCTGAAGGAGTACGCCGGCGACGACTACCGCACCGCAGGCGACCCGGTGCCCGTCGTCGTTGCTGAGAAGGCCTGGCTGGCGGTCTCCGTCGAGATCTTCAACCAGCGCAAGGCGCCCAACGGGATCCTCAACCAGGCCTACGCCGGCGACAACGGGGTCTTCGCGCAGGCTGTGCGGATCGGTAGCGACCCGCTGCGGCCGGCCTACGGGCTGCTGAGGCGCTTCCTCGGGACCGGGATCGCATGAGTAACGCGCTCACCGACCTGCGGGCCGCGATCGTCGCTGGTCTCCAAGCACAGAACTTCAGCGCCTTCGACGTGCTGCCGGAGAACGCCACGCCGCCGTGCGTCTGGGTGGTCCCGGCCGATCCCTACGTAACTCACGAGGGCGCTGGCTTCGGGCGCGCGCTGATCGTGAGGCACCAGGTGAACTTTGCTGCCGCCGCTGGCGTCAACGTCGCCTCGGCCGAGCAGTTGGACGCAATGCTCCTCGAGGTCCTCGACGCGCTCGACGCGCTCACCGACGACCCCGAGGCCCCCGACCTGATCACCGGCGACGTCGACCGGGTCGGCACGACGCCGATCGGCGGCCAGAACTATCTCGCCGCCACCGTCAACGTCTCGACCGAGATCCGGAGGAACTGACCCATGACCGACGAGTACGACGACCAGGTCCAGGCGTCGACCGAGCGCCCTCGCATCGCAGACCTCGTGGCGGGCTCCCCGTCGTTCGGTCCGGTGCACCCGTCCGTCGCGGCCGCCCTCTCCGCAACTACGCCGGAGACTGTGAGCGCCAAGGCCGGCGAGGTCGTCGAGATCGGCGTGCGCGCCACGGGGGACGACCCGGTACGCCTGTACGCCGAGGGCATCGACGCGCCGCTGCGGCTCACGCCCGGCGAGGACGGCGACCTGCGCGCGTTCCTCGCCGTCGGGCCCGGGACCACCCGGGTCACCGCACACGCCGGGGCCGCGAGCCCCGTCGAGTTCACCATCACCACCGACCCGGCCGCGGTCGAGCCCGCCGCCGACCACGAAGGAGACGACTCATGACCGCACTCGGCACCCGTGCCCTCACCCTCACCGTCGGCGGCACCGACGTCACCGTGCAGGTGAGCAACTGCCGGATCACGTCCGCCGCCGCGGACTCCGACTTCACCAGCTTCGCCGACGCCGCGTCCGGCGGCGCGCGGACCTACCACCTCGCCGGCACCGCGGCCCAGGACGTCGACACCGACACCATCTGGGACCAGATCTGGAACCACGCCGGCGAGACCGTGGCCGTCGTGGTCGCCCCGAACGGTGGCCCCGCGTCCACGACCAAGCCGACGTTCACGGGCAACGTGGTGATCACCGAGCCCGACGGCGACCTCCTGGGCGGCGAGGCCAACTCCTCGGCGTCCGCGAAGTTCACCATCGACTTCGACTGGGAGTTCACCGCGAAGCCGACCATGGCGACCGCCTGACCCATGGCGGGCGTCTACGGCGGCGTCCGGATCATCGGCCTCAACGCCGTGGTCCGGGCGCTGCTGGAGCTCGGTTTGGAGGTCGACGACCTCAAGGACGCGTTCGCGGACATCGCCGCGTCCGGCGCCCGCCAGGTCGCGGCCTACGCCCCGAAGCTCACCGGCACGCTCGCCGGGGACGTCCGGGGCAACCGGGCGCGCTCTTCGGCGCACGTCGCCGCCGGCCGGGCATCGGTGCCCTACGCGGGTCCCATCAACTACGGCTGGGCGGCTCACAACATCGAGGCGTCCGGCTTCATGCAGAAGGCCGATAAGGGCTGGGGCGACTACGCGTTGCGCCGGCTCGAGGCCGAGATCAACAAGCAGATCCGCATCCGCGGCCTGCGGTAGCAACCCACGAGGAGACGAGGACTCCGCCATGACTGCCAACGACACGAACGAGACCAGGCGCCCGGCTGCTGGAGAGGTGTACGACAGCCTCACCTGGCACGACGAGACCGCGATCGAGACCGCCTTCGACGTCAGCGTCCACGACCTCATGGCTGAGGTTGTCGACGACGACGTACCGACGTCGATCAAGACGCTGGTCGCGCTCGTCCGCGCCTTCGAGCTGGTGCACCACCGGCGTGAGGGCCTCGGCGACAGGGAGGCGCTCGCGAAGGTCCGGCTTCTGACCAACGGGGAGGCCTCGGAACTCCTGGAGGCCTACTTCGGCGGCGATGACGAGGAGCAGGCGCCGGAGCCGCTCGAGATCGGCGACGTGCCCGCGAGCCCGGCGGGGGAAGGCGACGCCGCCGAGTAGAGGCGGCCGAACTGCAGGCAGCTTGGTGCCTCTCGACGGGCCAGTCGGTAGAGACCTACCGGTCCCTGACTCGCATCGAACGCCAGGCCTTCTACGACGTGATCGACCGAAGCAATACCTGACGCACCGATGACGAGGGGGTGACCCGTGGCCGGACCGATCCGTATCGCGATCCTCGGCAACGGGCGCCAGGCGCGCGCAGAGGCTGCGCTGACCGCTCGCGCCTACGGTGTGATGGGCAGGTCGGCCAGCCGCACGGGCAAGCTGATCGCGGGCGCGTTCGCCGTGGGCAGCATCGTGCGGCTCGGTGCTGCGGCCGGGAAGGCCGGCGCCACCTACGTCGGCGCGCTGAACAAGATCCAGGCGCTGACCGGATCGACCGACCAGCAGATCGACCGCGCCGCCGGACGCATCGAGAAGAACACCAGCGTGTTCGCCAAGATGGGCCAGACGGCCTCCGATGCGGCGGGCGGCATCGTCGAGCTGACGAAGTCGGGCCTCTCGCTGGGCCAGTCGCTGCGTGCGGTGCGGTCCACGATGGTGCTGGCCAAGGCCGGCGAGCTCGACGTCAAGGACGCCTCCGAGCTGGTCGCGAACACCCTCAACACCTTCAGCCTGAAGGCCAAGGACGCCAGCAAGATCGCCAACGGGCTGGCGAACGCTGCGAACATCAGCTCGGCGGACGTGTCCGACCTGGCCGAGTCCTTCAAGTACGTCGCGCCGCTCGCGGCGAAGGCCGGAGTCTCGCTCGACCAGACCAACGCGGTCCTGGCCGAGCTCTCCAACTCCGGCATCAAGGCCTCGCAGGCGGGTACTGCGCTGCGCACGTTCCTGCTCAACCTGCAGGCTCCGACACCGGCGGCCACCGAGGCCCTGAAGGCGCTCAACGTCCAGGTGTACGACGCCCAGGGCAACATGCGGCCCCTGCCGAGCCTGATCGGCCAGCTCAACGACGGGCTCGGCGACCTGAGCCAGGCTCAGCAGAACGCGAAGCTGAGGGACATCTTCGGCAAGATCGGCATCACCGGCGCCCAGGTGATCCTCAAGAACGGCACCAAGGGGCTGGCGGAGTACACCAAGGGCGTCCAGCGCGCGGGCGCTGCCAACAAGCTCGCGCAGGCCGCGTCCAAGGGTCTCGCGGGCACCTTCTCGGCCATCAAGGCCCAGGTGGTCTCCACCGTGCAGGGCCTGTACCGGGAGTACTCGCCGGCTCTCGACCAGGGACTGCGCAGGGGCATCGGCTTCATCGCCGACCACAAGCAGGACTTCAAGGATCTCGCCTCGTCGGCCGTGCCGGCGCTCCAGGCCGTCAGCGACGTGGCGACCGACCACGTCTACCCGGCCCTGAAGTCGCTGTGGGAGCTGGGTAAGGACACCGCCCAGGCCTTCGGGTCCGGCAACGGTGGGCTGGCCAAGTCGATCGGCAAGGACCTGCTCGGCGGGCTCGGCGACCTCGCCGATCTGGTGAAGAAGGCCGCCGACGCGCTCGACCGGCTGCCGGGTCCGGTCAAGGCCATGGCGGTCGAGGCCGGGTTCGCGGCTCTCGTGCTGCCCCGGTTCGCCGGCGCGATCACCAGCGTGACCGGCGCGGTGACGACGAACATTGCTCGGCTGCAGCAGTGGCGCGCGGAGATGACCTACGCCGAGACCCGGGCCCAGCAGGTGACCGCCACGCTGAGCCGGCTCGGCGGCGCCGCCCGCACCGCGGCCGGCGTGGGCGGCATGGTCGCGCTGACCGAGGGTGCGAAGCAGAGCAACGGGGCGCTCCAGGCGCTCGGGAACATCGGCGGCGGCGCACTGCTCGGCTTCTCGGTCGGCGGCCCGATCGGCGCGGCTGTCGGCGGCACCGCTGGGGCCCTCATCACGCTCGCCCAGAACGCGAACAAGGCCGGCGACGCGGTCAAGGCGCAGATCCCGAAGTTCGAGGGACTGATCGACACTCTCGACGACGTCACCGCTGCCACAACCGAAGCCACTCGACGGAACGTCCTGTACGGCCTCCAGTCCAACGGCACGCTGGACACCCTGAACCAGTACGGCATCTCGAGCCGGAGTGCCGTGAGCGCGATCCTCGGCGAGGGCAAGGCGCGCGCCCAGATCGGCCGCGTCATCCAGTCGGAGTCCGCGCAGCGGCGTGCGGCGATGCAGGAGGCGATGAAGCTCCAGCGCGAGTACGACTCCATCGTCGGGTCGGGCACCGCCGAGGAGAGCCGCCGGCAGGAGCTCGCGAAGCTCATCCAGGGATGGAAGGATGAGGCGACCGCCCACGGCCAGGTCGTCGACACGATCAAGAAGGCGATCGGTACCACGCGCGAGGACGTTCGGGCCAAGCGCGAGCAGATCGCGGTGTCGAAGGACTACAGCGGGCTGCTCAAGGGCCTGCCGCCCCGCGCGGTCACCAAGATCAAGGCCGACGGCCTCGAGCCCACGATCAAGGCCGTCGCGCAGCTGACGCGCCGGTTCCACCTGACGCCGAAGCAGATCCGGATCGCGCTGAAGGCTGCCGGCTTCGAGGGCACCAACAAGCAGATCGACCAGGTCCGCGACCGGCTCAAGAACCTGCGCACCGTGAAGCCCGACCTTTCGCCCGCGCTCCGCTCCGTGCAGCAGTTCTCGCTGGACGCCAAGCGCAAGGCGATCGAGGGCGGCGACGGTGTCGCGGACGGACTCAGGCGCGGCACCGGCCGGGCGCGCGCCGACCTCGGCCCGTTCCAGCGCAGCCTCTCCGCGGGGATCGGCGCCGCGAAGGGCACTGCCAGCTCCGGTGGCCAGGGAATCGGTGGCGCGCTGGGCTCCGGCATCTACTACGGCGTCGGCACCTGGGCGGGCCCGATCGCGAGCCGCGCTGCGGCCATCGTCAGCGCCGCCGTCGCTGCCGCCCGCCGCGCCGCCGACGCGCACTCCCCGTCCCGCAAGACGTACCAGATCGGCGTCGACATGGGCGACGGCTTCGTGTTCGGCCTCCGCGCTCGGCAGAAGGCCGTGGCCGGCGCCGGCAAGCACTTCATCGAGAAGATGCTGCGTGGTGTCACGGACGGCTCGCAGGGCATCTCGAAGGTGCTCGACCGGATCACCAGCCTGATCGAGAAGAAGCTGGACGGGAAGAAGCAGGCCGCCCGCCGCAAGTCGCTGCTGAAGAGCCTGAAGGACGAGCGGGCTGCGCTGGTCGCCAACGGCAAGGCCCAGGACCGGAACAACAAGCTGCTGGACAAGGCGATCGAGAAGTACAAGGCGATCAAGCAGCGCGCCGACGAGTTCGCCAACTCGATCTCCTCGGGGTTCAAGACCTACGGCAGCATCGTCGGGCTCGGCACCACCGGCGGCGGCACCGCGGTCACGCTCCCCGCGATCCTGTCCCAGCTGCAGGCCCGCGCCGGCGTGGCCCAGCAGTTCGCGGCCATCATCCGGAGCCTGAAGGACAAGCTCAACAAGACGTCGCTGCGTCAGCTGCTCGAGCAGGCCGCCGGCGGGGACCTCGAGGGGGCTCTGGCGACCGCTCAGGCCGTCGCGGGCGGCGGCGCGGCTGCGATCGCGCAGATCAACCACCTGACCGAGCAGATCGCCCAGGCGGGCGTCGACCTGGCCGAGAAGATGCGCACGAAGTTCTTCGGTCACGGCCTGCAGGTCGCCGAGGGCGTCGTGGAGGGCCTCAAGCGCCGCGAGAAGAAGCTGGACCGGGTCGCCGACCGGCTGGCCGCCCAGTTCGTCCGCAAGGCCCAGGAGGGCCTCCGGATCTCCGCGAAGCCGTCCACGCTCCCGGCCAGCCAGACCCACAACCGGACGTCCGCGGTCGACACCTACGCGCGGTCGCGTGCATCGGCCGCAACGGGCGGGAACACGTACCAGATCACCGTTGAGGTGCCGGTAGGGGCCGACCCGGTCCAGATCGGCAAGACCATCACGAAGTACGTCGACGCCTATGAGCAGGCCGGCGGGCGCCGGCGAGGGGTCCGCAAGTGACCGACCTGACCCAGCTGCTGCGCCTGGAGGTGGAGCGCGATCCCGACCCGGGTGAGGTGCTCAACCTCAACCCGAACCCGTCCGGCGAGCTCGGCGCGTGGGCGTACGAGACCCCGGTCCCGGGTTCCGATCTGATCGCGGGCGTCGTCTCCGGCGTGCCCCGGCTGACGTACTACTCGCCGGGCAGCGTGCCCAGCTACTTCTACACCGAGCCGATGCCGGCGGCGCCGGGCCAGTACGCCGCCGCGCGCTGGCTTGCACCGTCCGTGCTCGGTCAGTACGCCGTGCGCTTCGAGTGGCTCGACTCCACGAAGACGGTCATCTCCGCGACCACCGCCTCCGCGGCCATGCCCGGGTCGTTCAGCCCCCGCGCCTACGCGCCGCTGTCCGCTGCGCCGGCCGGCACCCTCTACGTCCGGTTCCGCTTCGACCACTACAGCGGCTCCGGAGGCAATCCGGACGCGCTAACCTCGATCGCGTTCATGAACCTCGTGGTCACCGTCGCGGACAGCGCCGCCGAGGTCACCTGGACCCGCACGAACCTGATGCCCACTCCGACCGGCGGCGGTGGCCGTGGCGGCTGGGGCTCCGGTGGCGGGGATGTTGGGGTCTCGTCGACCGTCACCCTCGACGGCCGCTCCTCGCTGACGCTGACCGCCGACAGCGACCGCCCGGCGGCCCTCGTGTCACCGCCCATCTCGGTCATCGCCGGCCGCGACTACGCCCTGCAGGCGCGCTCCCGGCCGCAGACCAAGCGCCGGGAGGTCACGGTCGCCGCACGGTTCTTCAAGGCCAACGGCGACGAGATCGGGACCTTCGCTGCCGGCACAGCCATGGAGACCGCCGGCGACTGGACCCCCGTGGTCGGCGGGGTCGTCACCGCGCCGACGAACGCCGCCACGATGCGGCTGCGCGCCCAGTACAAGAACCTCGACAAGGACGAGGTCCACTACCTCAACGCCGTGATGGTCGAGCAGGCGTCGACAGTCGGAGCCTGGTTCGACGGCTTCAGCACGAGTATCGACGGCGCGATCACCGACGTCACCTTCGAGTGGGCCGGCACCCCGCACGCGTCGGCGTCGGTCGCCACCAGCTCGATCGGCGACCCGGGCGAGCTGGTGCCGGTGCCGTTCCAGAACATCCTCGGCCCGAGTCACCACATCAGCGTCGACCGGGAGGGCTTCAACGTCGGGTCGCTCGGCGTGCAGCTCTTCGACGCGGTCCTCGACCCGACCCAGAGCGAGATCATCCGTCCCGGCCGGCGCGTCCGGCTCGTGACCACCGCCGGGGACGTGGTCTACACCGGGAAGATCTTCACCGGTTCGGTGACCTACCACCTGCTGGAGCACGACGAGCAGAAGCGTGCCGAGGTCAGCATCACCGCCGTGGACGGCACCAACTCCTTGGCGAGCGCGCCGCGCCGCGAGGGCGTGGCCACGATCGCCGAGCTGCCCTACGTGCTCGAGGGCGCCGGTGTCCCGTGGTCGTGCAACGGTAGCGGCAACCAGGTACCCACGGCGGACGTCGTGGCGTACAACGACAACGCCTCCGCGCTCGACCAGGTGGCCGTCACTCGCGACACCGTGCTCGGCTACGCGTGGGTGGACCGCAACGGCGTCCTGCAGGCGTGGGACCGCGACCAGATCGGCACCACGGTCGCGGCGGTGCTCGACGAGACGAAGTACAACGCGGACATCGACGTCGACTTCGACCTCGACCGGATCATCAACTCCGTCACCGTGCGGGTGCTTCGGGTGATCGCCACGACCGGCGCCAGCGAGGAAGTCGTCTTCGGGCCCTACGTCGACGTCGACTCCTACCGGCAGTACGGCGAGCACGCTCAGGAGTACGTGGTCCAGGGCATCGACGCGGCCGACACTGCGGCCATCCAGGACTACGCCCAGCAGATCCTCGACGCGAACGCGCAGCCGCGGATCCGGGTCAACCAGCTGGTGCTCCCGATCCGGGAGTCCGACGACCTGCCGATGGCGCTGCTCGACCTGTACGACCTGGTCACCGTGCAGAACGACCGCGCCGGCGTCGACGAGGCCGCCCGGCTCACGACCATCCAGCACGAGATCACCGCGACCCCCTCGGGGTTCAAGTGGCTGGTCACGGTCGGCTTCTCCGCCGAGGGCTCGGTCGCCCCGTCGACCGCTGTCCCGGCCCCGCCACCGGGCGTGGGCGAGGTGAAGGACGAGATCGACGGTTCGCTCGACCAGCTCAACACCGACCTCGACACCCTCAACACGGTCACCCTGCCGGGTGTGCAGGCCGACCTCGCTGACGCGCAGGCACAGATCGCCACGCTGGACGGGCTGTTCCCGATCACGTCGACCAGCATCAGCGACGGCGCGATCACCACGCCGAAGATGATCGCCAACAGCATCAACGGCGACCGCATCACGGCGAACACGCTGAACGCCTCGAAGATCGTCGCGCTGAGCATCACCGGCGACAAGATCGCCGCCAACGCGATCAGCGCCGACAAGATCGTCGCGAACACCATCGGCGCCGGTCAGCTCGCGGCCAACGCCGTGACGGCGGGGAAGATCGCCGCCGGTGCGATCGACGGCATGACCCTGACCGGCGTCAACATCGCCTCCGGCACCGTGTCGGCCACCAGCGGGAGCTTCAGCAGCGTCTTCGTGAACGGCTCCGTCACCGCGGTCGGATCCATCGGCGGCGCTTCCCTGTCGGCGTCCGGTCCGCTCAGCGCCGCGAGCGCCGACATCAACGGCGATGCCCACGCGAACCGGCTCTACGCGGATAGCTTCAACGGCGGCGGCGTCACCGGAGCCTCGATCGGGGATTCTGGCCAGGTCATCCGCACCCCATCGACCCGGCGCGTGAAGAAGGACATCCGGCCGCTGCCGCTGGAGCGTGCGCGCAAGGTGCTCGGCGTCGAAGCGGTGACTTTCAGGTACCGGGACCGGAAGAACTTCGGCGACGCCGTGATCCCCGGGGCGATCTCCGAGCAGGTCGCTGAGGACGTCGACGAGCTCTGGATCACCACCGACGCCAAGGGGCGACCGTCCGGCCTTCGGCTCGCCGAGATGGTCCCGGCGCTGATCGCCGTGATCCGCGACCAGCAGGCACGCATCGAAGCACTGGAGGCCAGATGAGGACCACGCCCGACGACGCGCTCGCGCAGCGGATCGAGGCGCTCGGAGCGGTGCAGTGAGTGAGGCCGTGGTTGTCGCGATCATCGTCGGCATCCTTGGCCCGGTCCTGACGCTGCTGGGCACCTGGGCAGCCGGCAAGCGGAAGACCGACGTCGAGATCGACGTGTCGGTGGCCGCGCAGTGGCAGGCCTGGTCCAAGGAGCAGGGCGAGCGGATCAAGTCGCTCGAGGAGCGCGTCGAGCAGTTGGAGACCGACCTCGCGGCGGCCCGGGAGACCAACAGCAGGCTTGAGGCGCAGAACATCCGCCAGGCCGCCCTGATGACGTCGCTGATCGAGTGGGCCCTGAAGCTGCGCGACGAGGTGCTGAAGCTCGGCGGCCACCCACCCGCGGCGCCGCCCGAGGTGCAGGCCGCGCTGACGTCGCTCGACGCGCCCCTCTGACCTGGTGCGGGCGCGGGATCCGCATCGCCCTTTTGCTCGACCGTCTCGACTCACTCGGGAGCCGACCCATGTCCTCGCAGCCGATCAACGGCCTGCCCTCAACCCGTCGCGTGACCAAGGAGGTCGCCATGACCAAGATGCCCGACCCGCTCGACCACGTCACGTTCCGCGGCAAGGTCATGGACCGGAAGACGGCCGCCGCGCTCGCGGTGCTCGAGCAGCGCCTCGGCTACGAGCTGACCGTCGTGCAGGGCTGCTACAACGGCGGCGCTGGCGCGGTCGCCGCGTCGGCCGGTACCCACGACCGCGGTGGCGTCGTCGACCTCGCGGCGTACGACGGGGTGCGGAAGATGCGCAAGGCCCGCGAGCTCGGCTTCGACGCCTGGGTCCG
>CAMLIA010000043.1 GCA_946479905.1 uncultured Frankiales bacterium
CGGAGCGCCGTACGGCGCCTGCGGCGGGGGCAGCGGCGATCCCGGAGGCGGCGCGGCGAACGGGTCGAGCGGGTCGGTCATGCGGCCAGTCTGTCGCACTCGCCCGGGGCCCTGCCGTGCCGTGCTGTGATGGGATGGGTGGCGTGATCTCCGCACGGCGCCGATGGCTCGCCGGTGCGCTCCTCGTCGGGGTGGGCTGGCTCGCCACGCCGGGCGCGGTCCCGGTCTACGACGGCCTCGCGACACCGGACGAGCCCTACCGCTACGTCGCCCCGCCGGCCGGGGTGAAGACGGCGGCTGCCACGTCGGCCGCTGCCGACCTCCCGGTCCAGAACGGCGGGCTCGCGCGCGGGGTCTCCGTGCAGACCAGCGAGCAGGGCCCGCAGGCGTCGGTGTTCCTGCCGCAGTACGCCCTGTCGTCCCCGTCCGGGCCGATCCACGTGGTCATCGCACCGGCGGCGCCGACCGACGCGCCGCCCGGCACGACGGTCGACGGCAACGTCTACGTCTTCCGGATGACCGCGCCGTCGGGGCGGGTCACGCTCGACCCGACGCACGGGGCGCAGGCGACCCTGTACCTCCGCTCCACGTCGCAGCGCCAGCCGCAGCCGGGCATGTGGTTCCGGGCGGGCAGCGACGCCGCCTGGCAGCCGCTCGGGACAGCCGCCGGCGGCTTCGACGTCCGGGTGTCGAGCTTCAAGGGGCCGGGGGAGTACGTCCTCGCGCTCGCGCCGACCGCGAAGAGCTCGGGCGGTGGGGTGCCCGTCGTGCCCCTCGTCCTGCTCGGCGTCCTCGTCGTGCTCGTGGCGGTCGTCCTGGCCGTGCGGCTGCGGGCCCGCGCCGGGTGACCCGCGTCGGGCTGCTGCTCGTCGCCTTCGCGGTCGCCGTCGGCCTGCGCGTCGCACTCGGTGGGCCGGACGTGGCCGCGAGCGTCCCTGCCGGCCTGGCGTTCGCCGTCGCGCTCCTCGTCGTGGCCCTGGCGGCCGGCACCCGCGTACCCCTGACCGGCAAGGCCGTGCTGCTCGGTCTGGCCGGCACCCTGCTGGTCTGCGCGCCGGTCGCCCTGCAGCAGGCCCTGACCGCGAAGCCGCTGCACGGCACGCAGGGCTTCGCGGGCTGGGCCGCCGCGGTCGTCGTCGTCGCGACGGCGGAGGAGGTCTTCCTGCGCGGCGCGCTCTACGACGCGGCCGGGAGCGTGTGGGGCGCGCCCGCGGCCATCGGGATCGGGGCGGTGTGCTTCGCGCTGCTGCACGTGCCGCTCTACGGCTGGCACGTGGTGCCGCTCGACCTGGCGGTCGGGGTCGTCCTCGGTGGGCTCCGGCAGGGGGCGGGTACGCCCTTGGCGCCGGCCGTCACGCACGTCGGCGCCGACCTCGTCGGCTGGTTCCTGCGCTAGCTGTCCTCCTCGTCGACCTCGTGCGAGCGGCGCAGCACGAGCACGGTGACGACCACCAGCAGCAGCACCCCGCCGCCGAGGAAGAGCACCCGGGTCAGCCCGAGCCCGCCAGAGCTGATGTCCTTCGCCCCCGGCAACCGGACGACGGCGTAGTCGCCGACGGCCTTGAAGGGGGTGGCGAGGTTGTCCCTGCCGTAGGCGGAGCTCGTGACCTCGCGCCAGGCCGCGCCGGGGCCGCTGCGGAAGACGACGATCGGTCGAGGCTTCGTCATGACCGCCGCCCGCATGAACACGAAGCCGGAGGCGTCGCTGCGCACCGTCGCGGCGGGCGTCGTCGCGATCCGGTAGACGTTGCCGTCGAAGGCGCCGCGCGGCGGGCTGCCGTCCGGGGCGAGCGGCTGCGCGGTCACCGTCAGCCTGCTCGCGGTGGTCTGCAGCGCTCCCGACGACAGCGACACGATGAGCTGCGGGCCGGTCTCCGTCGTCTTGAACTCGATGCCGGCCGAGACCCCGTCCTGGACCCTGACGGTGGTGGACGCGGAGGACGGCGCGGGCGTCCTGCCGGCGAAGCGGTACGGCTCGTCGGTGCCGATGCCGTCGTAGACCGGCACCGAGGTCGGGGACGCGAGCCAGCCCAGGGTGACGAGCACCGCCCCGGCGAGCCAGCGCCTCATCAGCCGCCCTCCGTCAGCGGCAGGGCGATGAGGACGAGGCTGAAGGCGGTGTAGGCCACCATGGCGAGCAGCCACGGGTACTCGCTGCGCCGGGCGTCCTGCTCGTCCACCGCGGTCCGGGCGAGGTGCCGGTGCGCGAGGACCACGGCGATGACGTGGACGGCGACGATGACGACGAGCGAGACGTACCAGTTGACCCGGGCGGGCAGCACGTTCACGTTCGGCACGAAGTCGGTCTCGTGGTCGCCGTACCCGGGGTTCTGCACCAGCGGGTAGAGGTTCTGCAGCTGGATCATGAGGTACTGCAGGTTGTGCGCGACGAGGTACCCGGCGGCGATCGGCACCAGGCTCGGCAGCAGGCCGGCCAGCGCGGTGAAGGGGCCGTCCGCGTGCCGGCCCGCGCGGGCGGAGGCCAGCGCGAAGCCGAGGAACACGCTGAGGACGACGACGACCAGGCCGACCAGTGACAGGGTGCGCAGCAGGTCGATCGCGTCGGTGTTCCCCCCGTAGGTGCGGCGCTCGTAGTCCCCCCACTGCGGGGTGGCGAGCAGGCCGTCGAAGTTGATGCTGACCAGCAGCAGCAGCACGAAGACCACCCGACTGGGTGTCCGCTCGAACGGCACGTCGAGCCCGCCGGCGAAGCCTCGCCTGCCGGGGGCGCCGAACCGGAACCAGCCGAGCCGGCCCCAGGCGTTCCAGAGCGCTGAGAACACCTCGCCGCGCTCGAGCCAGGCGGGGCCGAGCAGCAGGCCGAGGAACCACGACAGGCCGCCGTACACCAGGATCCCGACGCCGATGAACGCGGGCCGCACCGTCTCGTCGTTGAAGACCAGCTCGCCCAGCACGAGCAGGACGAACAGCACCAGGGCCGGCCACCAGCCCAGCCAGCGCGGCCAGGCCAGCGGTGTCCGGCGCGCGAGCACCGCCTTGCGCAGCCCTGCGGAGTCCCCGAGCCGGCCCAGGACCGCGAAGGGGTTCACGGGCCGCGTCCAGTCGCCGAGGACCGCGCAGCTCAGCGGGACGGCGATCCACAGCAGGATCCAGAACACGTTGGGCGTGAGGTTGTCCGACACCTCCTGGGTGCCGGTGAGGCCCACGACCGCGATGCCGACCAGGACGGCGACCGAGACGAGCGCGGCCACCGGGTTGAGGTCGGTGCGGGGCACGGTGTCGGCGGCCTGCACTGCCGGCGTGACCGCTCCAGGTCGGCGCAGCACGAGCAGGAAGGACGCCACGACCACCGCAACGCCCGCGACGACGAACAGGTACAGCGGGATGGGGAGCTCGTAGCGCTCTCCGAAGGTGTGGGCGAGCACGATCGACGAGCGGTCCATGGCCGTCACCCTAAGAGGCCGAGCGAGGTGTGGCGCGGCGCGGACTAGGTATGTTCCAGTGGTGCGCGCCCCGGGTTCCGTCCTCGTCGCGCTGGCAGCCCTCGCCGGTCTGACCCTCGTCCCGACCGACGCGTCGTCCTCCACCGCGTGTCCGTGGGTCGGCAGCACGGCCGGCCCCGCGACGAGGGCCGGTCAGGTCGTGGCGCGGATGACCCTCGGCGAGAAGGTCCAGCTGGTCACGGGTGCCGCGACCAGCGGGCCGTCGGCCGGGCTCGTGAAGGGGATCCCGCGGCTGTGCATCCCCAACCTCGTCCTCAACGACGCGAGCGCCGGGCTCGGCAACCGGCAGACCGGCACCACGGCGTACCCCGACGAGATCGGTCAGGCCGCCACCTGGGACACGTCGCTGCAGACCGCGCAGGGCCGCGCGCTCGGCCTCGAGGCAGTCGCCAAGGGCGTGAACGTGCTCTTCGGACCAGGGGTCAACTTGGCCCGGAACCCCTTGAACGGCAGGGGTTTCGAGTACGCCGGAGAGGACCCGGTCCTCGCCGGTGGGACCGCCGCTGCGCTGGTGAGGGGGGTGCAGTCGCAGCACGTCATCGCGACGGTCAAGCACCTGGCCCTCAACGAGCAGGAGACGAACCGCACCACCGTCTCGTCGGATGCCAGCGAGCGGGTGGCCGCCGAGCTCTACCTGCAGCCGTTCGAGTCAGCGGTGCGGGCGGGCGTCGGCGCCGCGATGTGCGCCTACAACAGGGTCAGCAGCAGCTACGCCTGCCAGGACAAGAGCCTGCTGGACGGCGTGCTCAAGGGTCGCCTCGGCTTCAGCGGCTTCGTCGTCAGCGACTTCCAGGCCACCCACTCGACGGCCGCGGCCAACACCGGCATGGACATGGAGATGCCGACCGGTCGGTTCTACGGTGCGGCGCTCACGAAGGCGGTGCAGGCCGGCGCGGTGCCCGTGTCGCGGCTCAACGACATGGTCAAGCGAGTGCTCACCACGATGTTCCGCGTGGGTGTCGTCGACCACCCGCCCCGCGCCGCCGTCGCGAACGCGACGACCGCGACGAGCATCTCGGTCGCGACCAGGGTCGCGCAGCAGGGGGCCGTGCTGCTGCGCAACACCGGCGTGCTGCCGGTCGCGGTCGGCGTCAAGCGGATCGCCGTCATCGGTGACGCCGCCTCCCAGGACGGCGCGCCGCGGGCGTCGCAGGGGTACGGCAGTGCGCACGTCCCGCAGTTCGGGTACTCCGCCCACGTGTCCGCGCCGCTGGCCGCGATCACTTCGCGGGCAGGTCGCCAGGGTGCGACGGTGTCCTACGACGACGGCACGAACCTCACGAGGGCCGCGCTCGCCGCCGCCGGCGCCGACCTCGCGATCGTCTTCGTCAACGACGTCAACAACGAGGGGCTCGACCGGCCGGACCTCAAGGCGCACTCGGGCAGCTGCTCCACCTCGGGCGGCAGCGACTGCTCGTACTCGTCCGTCGACCAGGATCGGCTGGTGAGCTCCGTCACAGCCGCCAACCGCAACACGGTCGTCGTCGTGCAGAGCGGTGGCCCCGTCGAGATGCCGTGGGCGGGCCAGGCGGCGGCGATCGTCGAGGCGTGGCTGCCCGGCCAGGTGGACGGTGCCGCGCTCGCCCCGCTGCTGTGGGGTGACGTCAACTTCTCCGGCCGGCTGCCCGTGACGTTCCCCGTGGCGCAGGGGGACGGCCCGCTGCGGACTGCGGCGCAGTACCCCGGCGTCAAGGACAGCAAGGGCATCCCGCACGCGGTCTACAGCGAGGGCCTGCTGATCGGCTACCGCTGGTACGACGCGAAGAAGATCCGGCCGCTGTTCCCCTTCGGGTTCGGGATGTCGTACACCTCCTTCCGCTACTCACGGCTGCGGATGGTGCCCACCTCGACCGGTGTGACGATGCAGGTGACGCTCACCAACACCGGTGCCCGCGCGGGCGCGGAGGTCGTCCAGGTGTACGTCAGCGCCCCGGCCTCGGCGGGGGAGCCGCCGAAGTCCCTCGCCGGCTACCTGAAGCTCACGCTGAAGCCGGGCGAGACCCGGACCGTGTCGGTGCCGGTGGGCGCCCGCGCGTTCTCCGTCTGGAGCACCGCCCGGCACGCGTGGCGGCCCGTCAGCGGGTGCTGGGTCGTGCGCGCCGGGGGCTCCTCGACGTCCCTCCCGCTGATCGGGAGACTGTCGCGAGGCGGCTCGGTCTGCTAGAACACGTTCTATGTCTTCTGAGGTTGACCTGCTCATCGTCGGCAGCGGGGGCGGTGGGCTCGCCGCCGCCCTGACCGCCGCCGACCTCGGCCTGTCGGCCGTCGTCGTGGAGAAGACGGACCTGTTCGGGGGCTCCACGGCGCTGTCCGGAGGCGCCCTCTGGATCCCGAACAACCCGACGCTGGTGAAGGCCGGCCAGGCGAACCCGCCCGAGGAGGTGCTGCGCTACCTCGAGGTGCTCACCGAGGGCAAGGTGCCGCGGGCGCGGCTGGAGGCCTACGTCGAGCACGGGCCGAAGCTCATGCAGATGCTCGCGAAGAGCAAGTGGATGAAGTTCACCTGGTGCAAGGGCTACGCCGACTACCACCCCGAGTACCCGGGCGGGAAGCCGCTCGGCCGCTCGATCGAGGCGAAGCCGGTCAACACCAAGGTGCTCGGGCCGGAGGAGGCCCATCAGCAGAAGAACGCGATGGAGGGCCCGCTCGGGCTCTGGATCACCATCAGCGACTTCGTCCACCTCAACATGATCAAGCGCACCCGGCGCGGCAAGCTGCTCGGCCTGGTGGCCGCCTGGCGGGTCGCGTCCAACCAGGTCCTCAAGCGCCACATGGCGACCGGTGGCAGGGCCCTCATCGCCCGGATGCGGCTGGCGATGCGCGACGCGGGGGTGCCGCTGCGCCTCAACACCCCGCTGCGCGAGCTGGTCGTCGAGGACGGCCGGGTCGTCGGCGCGGTCGTCGGTGACGGCGAGGTCATCCGGGCTCGCAAGGGCGTGCTGCTGGCGACCGGCGGGTTCGACCACGACCTCGCCATGCGCAAGGAGCACCTGCCCGAGGGCGGCCAGGACGACGTGTCGGCCGGCGCCCCCGGCAACACCGGTGACGGCATCCGGGCCGGCCTCGCGCTCGGCGCCGACGTCGCGCTGCTCGACGACGCCTGGTGGATGCCCTCGCTGGTCGAGCCGCGCAGCGGTGACGTCATCGTGCTGGTGGCGGAGCGGGCCATCCCCGGCGCCGTCATCGTGAACTCCCGTGGTGAGCGCTTCACCAACGAGGCGTCGCCCTACGTCAACTTCGTGCACGACCAGCTCGAGGGCGGTCACGTGCCCTGCTGGTTCGTCATGGACCAGAAGGCCCGCGACCGCTACCCGTTCGCCCGTGCGCTGCCCGGCAAGCGGCTGTCGCGCGCCTACTACGAGGCCGGCGTCGCGCACCAGGCGGACACCCTGCAGGAGCTCGCCGACAAGCTGTCGATGCCGGGCCTCGTGGGCACCGTCGAGCGCTGGAACAGCCTGGCACGCAAGGGCGTCGACTCCGACTTCCACCGCGGCGAGAGCGCCTACGACCGCTACTACGGCGACCCGACGCTGCCGAACCCGGTCATGGACACCATCGACCAGGGACCGTTCTACGCGGTCCGCCTCGAGGTCGGCGACCTCGGCACCAAGGGCGGCCTCGTGACCGACGAGCACGCCCGGGTGCTCCGTCCGGACGGCACGTGGATCGAGGGCCTCTACGCCACGGGCAACACGTCCGCGTCGGTGATGGGCAACGAGTACGCCGGCGCCGGCGCGACCATCGGCCCCGCGATGGTCTTCGGCTACCTCGCCGCCCGGCACGCCGCCGGGGTGTAGCCCACGGAGCTTGCGCTTTCGCGGACCTGCCGCCGGTGGGGGCCTCGGATTCGTGAGAACCCAAGCCCGGTGCCGGGTGGCTCAGTCCTGGACGAGGGCCTCGAAGGCCTCGGGGCCGGTGCTGTCGGCGCGGACCACCTTGGCGGGGTAGCTGCCGAGCAGCTTCACCGACAGCGCGGTACGACGGAGGTCCTCGATGACCCGCTGGGTGCGCTCGTCCGCGACGTTGCCCTCGAAGTCGAGGAAGAACAGGTACTCGAACGGCCGGCCGGGGCGCGGGCGCGACTCGAGCTTCGTCATCGAGTGGCCGCTGTCGGCAAGCAGGGTGAGGCAGCGCAGCAGCGCGCCCTCCTCGTGCGAGGTGACCAGCACGAGCGAGGTCTTCGCCGGCACCCGCGGCGCGACGGCGATCGGCTCGCGCGCCAGCACGAGGAAGCGGGTGAAGTTCTCCGCCTGGTCGGTGATGCCGCGCCGCAGGACGACGAGGCCGTGCGCCTCCGCGGCCTCGGGGGACCCGATGGCGGCCCAGGTGGGGTCGCCCTCGGCCGCGACCGCCCGCATCGCCTCGGCGGTGTCGAAGACGGTGACGGGCATCGCCTCCGGCAGGGTCCGGAGGAACGCGGCGCACTGCTCGAGCCCCTGCGGGTGCGACAGCACCCGGGTCAGCGACGTCACCGCCACGTCGCCGATGGCGGCCAGTGCGTGGTCGACCCGCCAGGTCTCCTCGCCGACGACGTGCACCGCGCTGTCCTGCAGGAGGTCGTAGACCTGGTTGATGCTGCCGGCCGTCGTGTTCTCGACGGGCAGCACCGCGAGGTCGCACTCGCCGGTGGTCAGCGCCTCGACGACCTCCGCGAAGCTCGGGTACCCGCGGAACGTCGCCTCCCAGCCGCGGCCGGCGAGGTGCTTGCGCGCGGCCAGGTGGCTGTAGGCGTGCGGCACGCCCTGGAACCCGACGACGGCAGGGTGCCCGGGGCTGCCGAGCAGCTCGGCGACCTGCTTGTCGACGGCGTACCCGATGATCTCCCGGAAGATCCGGCGCACCAGCTCGCCCGAGACCCCGCGCTCCTCGGCTGCCGCCTCGACCGCGTCCAGCACGGCGCGCTCGCGGGAGACGTCCCGCACCGGCGTGTCCGTGTCCGCCTTCGCGGCGCCGATGTCGGCGACGAGCTCCAGCCGGCGCGCGATGAGGTCGACCAGCCCGCGGTCGACGTCGTCCAGCTGCCGGCGCAGCTCAGCGAGGTCCATGCGGACATCCTGCCGGGTCGTCAGCCCGGCCGGACCAGCAGCCTGACGTGGAACTGCCCGAAGGCCCGGTCGGAGACGACCGGCCAGCTCTTCAGCGTGCTGGCCGCGACGTCGCCGGACGGGTTGGGGGTCGGTCGCCAGTCGTCGCCGGGGTAACCCAGCACCCAGACCCGCTCGGCCCCGGCGACGGCGTCGCGGATCTCGGACGCGGACCGCTCGGGCAGGTAGAACGACCCGACCGTGCGGCGGTCGGCGACCGGCAGCAGCGCGACGTCCGCGGCGTCCAGGCCGCTGGTGCGGTCCTCCGCCTGGAGGAAGCCGGCGCGGCTGTGGTCGGGGGCGAACAGCAGCACGTCACCGGGCCGGTCGTGCGCCGCCAGCCAGGCCGCCGCCGCGGGCAGGTCCTCCTGGCGGAAGGACAGGGTCGCCTCCCAGCCGAGCGAGGCCACGGCCAGCAGCACGAGCACGACGGGTACGACGACGGGCAGCCGCTGCCGGTCGGCGAGGGCCAGTCCGAGGGCCAGCGCGGTCGTGAGCAGGACGTAGAGCGCGTAGCGGCCACCGAGCACGTGCAGGAACACCCCCAGGGCGACGAGCGCGGCCGCGGGCACGACGCCGAGCAGCAGCACCTCCAGCGGCCGGCCGCCACGCACCGTCCAGGCGAGCAGGGCCAGCCAGGTGACCAGGGCCGCGGCCGACAGCACGGTGTCGTCCCCGAACAGCTCGTGGATCTGCGAGGCGAGCGGCCCGGGGGCGGTCAGGGGGATCCAGCTCGTCATGACGTGCTGCTGGGACGTCTCCACCGCCAGGGGGAGCCAGCCGACCCCGGCGACCGTCAGCGCCGCGACGAGCCGCCACTGCCGGCGGCGCAGCACCAGCACGCCCTCGGCCACCAGCAGCAGCACGAACAGCCCCTGGAGGTACAGCACCAGCAGCGCGGTGACCCCCAGCAGCACAGCGCGGCGGGGCGCCGCGAGCACCACGTGCAGGGTGACGGCGGCAGCAGCGACGGCGAGCCCGTAGGGCCGGGCGAACGCCGCGAACGCCCACGTCGCAGGGTTCGCGAGCAGCACGAGCGCGGTCAGCGTCCCGGCGCGCCGGCCGCCGAGCCGGGTGGCCGTCACGGTCAGCACCGCCACGGCGGCCAGCATGCCGAGCAGGCTCGGCAGCCGCACCCAGGTGGCGGACGTCGACACCTGCAGCCACGGGTGCAGCAGCAGGTAGTACAAGCCGAGCGGCGCGTCGAGCTGCCCGAGGGCGTGCCACAGGGCGCCGAGCGTCTTCTGCCCGGCCTCGGTGCTGATCACCTCGTCCCGCACGAGCGGTCGGTGCCCGAGGACGGGAAGCTCCGCCAGCAGCGCGCCCGCCAGCCAGGCCGGGTGGGGCAGGGCGCGGGCCATGTCGCTGTCTACCGCACGGCACTCCAGCCACGCATCAGCGGCGAGTCGGCCAGCTCGCGCCAGAACGGGTCCTCGAGCCCCATCGGGTTGGTGCCGACCGGCGGCTGGCACAGGTGCGGCCCCGGGTCCGCGACGACTGGGAGGTCCGGGACCGGTCGGCGGGTGCGGAAGTCGAGCGACGCGGCGAGGTTGCGCGCGGCCCGGTCGCGCTTGGTGAGCGGCTCCAGCCCGAACCGCCACTCGACCATCTTGAGGATCGAGCTGTGGTCGTACACGCCGTGGTCGACGTGCCCTGGCCGCGACCACGGCGACACCAGGAAGGTCGGCACGCGGAACCCTGCCTGCGCGTGGTCGTCCTTGCCGTGCGGCCCGGTGTCGTGGTCGTCGGGCAGCCGCGGGGGCCGCACGTGGTCGAAGAAGCCGCCCCACTCGTCGTACGTGATGACGAGGGCGGTCCTGTCCCACGCGGGACCCGACATGAGCGCCTTCGCGACCAGCGACAGGAACGCCTGGCCGCGATGGATGTCGGCGTGCGGGTGGTCGTCGTTGCTGCCGCCCTGCCCCTCGCCGAGGAAGTACGGGTCGACGTAGGAGTAGGCCGGCAGGGTGCCGCTCGCGGCCTGGGCGTAGAAGGCCTCGACCGGCTTGGCGATCGGCAGGTACCGCTGCCCCCAGAGCGCGAGGAACGGCACGTCGGAGAAGAAGTACGACGCCGAGACGCCGCTGTCCGACAAGCGGTCCCAGATCGTGGGCAGCGTGCTGATGTCCGAGGTGTTGCTGAGCCGGTCGGTCGCCGCCGCGTGCGTGTAGAACCGGTTGGGGTACGTCGGTCCGAGGATGCTGCAGAAGTACCGGTCGAAGGTCGTCGCGTGCTTCACCAGCGGCCCGTAGAACGGCAGGTCGGCCTCGGTGTAGTAGCCGAGCGCGAAGTCGTCGTTGTCGCCCTTGCGGAACCCGTCGAGCCGGCCGTGGTTGAACTGCAGCCGGCCGCCCTCGTAGGAGTGGTCCGGGTCGTTGTAGCCGCAGCCGTTGCGGGTGTCCGCGAGGTGGTGCGTCGGGTGCGGCTTCCCGTGGGAGTCCCGGTAGGTCAGGCCGTGCTGCCTGCCGTCCGCCCCCGGCACCCACCCGAGGTAGTGGTCGAAGGAGCGGTTCTCCATGCAGACGACGACGATGTGCTCGATGCCCGACTCCGCCGGGCGCGGCAGACGTGCGGCGCTCGGGCTCGCGAGAGCGGACAGCGCCTCGGGCCCGAGGGCGGCGGCCGCACCGAGACCGGCGGCGGAGGACAGGAAGCGTCGGCGGCTGAGGTTCATGCGGGCAAGGTTCGTCGCGGCGCGGATCCGTCCTACGGACGGCAGGTGAACGCCCAGGGAACAGCTCGTGATGGCCCTAGCCTGCAGGCCATGAGCGCCATCGCGGCCCAGGGCCTGCGCAAGTCCTTCGGGGACGTGCCGGCGCTCGACGGCCTCGACCTGGTCGTCGGACCCGGCACGGTGCACGGGCTGCTCGGCCCGAACGGCGCGGGCAAGACCACCCTGCTGCGGGTCCTGCTCGGCCTCGTCCACCTCGACGCGGGCAGCTGCGCCGTCGACGGGACCGTCGGCGGCTTCGTCGAGGTGCCCGGCTCGTGGCCGTACCTCACGGGCCGGCAGAACCTCGAGGTCCTCGCGGCGATGGACGACCAGCCCGGCGAGGTTGCGGAGGTGCTCGAGCGGGTCGGTCTCTCGGAGCGGGCGGACACGAAGGTCGGCGGCTGGTCGCTCGGCATGCGGCAGCGCCTCGGCATCGCGGCGGGGCTGCTGCGCCGGCCACAGGTGCTCGTCCTCGACGAGCCGGCCAACGGGCTCGACCCGCTCGGTGCCCGCCAGCTGCGGGACCTGATCAGGAGCCTGTCCGGTGACGGGCTCACGGTGCTGCTCTGCAGCCACGACCTCGCCGAGGTCGACGCCGTCTGCCAGGACGTCACGGTCGTGGCGCGCGGCCGTGACGTCTGGCGCGGTCCCGTGGCCGAGCTGCGGTCGCGGCCCGGGCGGTGCCTGCTGACGACGAGCGACGACGAGCGGGCGCGGGCCCTCGCACCCGCGCCGCTCGACGGCACCGAGACCGGGCTGTCGTTCGTCGCGACGACCGAGGTCGTGGACGCGTTCGTCCTGGCGCTCGCCGCCGAGGGCATCGCGGTCCGGACGATGGAGAGGGAGTCGCTGCCGCTCGAGGACGCCCTGCGCGAGCTGGTCGCGTGAGGGTCCTGCGCCCGGAGCTGCTGCGGCTGCGCGCCCAGCCTCGGGTCCGCGCCGCCTTCACGCTGTGCCTGCTCGGACCACCCCTGCTGGCCCTGGTCCTCAGCGCCCAGACCGGGCTCCCGAAGGACACCCTGTTCGGCAGGTACGTCAAGGAGTCCGGCTTCGCGCTTCCCCTGCTGGTGCTGGGCTTCGCCGGCACCTGGGCGTTCCCGCTGCTCACGAGCATCGTGGCCGGCGACGTGTTCGCGACCGAGGACGCGCACGGGACCTGGCAGGCGCTGCTCACCCGCTCCCGGACGCGGTCGGAGGTCTTCACCGGCAAGGTCGTGGCCGCCGTGCTGGCCACGGTCGCGCTGCTCGTCGTGGCCGCCCTGAGCAGCCTCGTCGCCGGCCTCGCGCTCGCAGGGGACCGGCCGCTGACCGGCCTCTCGGGGACCCCCCTGAGCCCGGGCCGGTCCGCCGGCCTGGTGCTGCTGAGCTGGGCCAGCGAGCTCCCGCCGCTGCTCGCGTTCGCCGCGCTCTCGGTGCTGCTGTCGGTCCTGACCAGGAGCAGCCTCGCCGGGGTCGGCGGCCCGCTGCTGATCGGTCTCGTCATGCAGCTGGTCGCGCTGCTGGGCGCCCTCGGCTCCGGGGCGAACGTGCTGCTCACCACGCCGTTCGCCGCCTGGCACGGCCTGGTGCGCGACGGCCCGTACTACGGACCGCTGTGGCAGGGCGCCCTGGTCAGCCTGGTCTGGGCGGTCGGCTGCCTGCTGCCTGCGCGGCGGCTGCTGCTGACCCGGGACATCACGTGAGGCGGCTGCTGGTCGTCGTCCCCCTGCTGGCCGCCTGTGCCACGGTGGAGACGCCGGCGCGGGTCGCCCCGTCGTTCGGCGAGGTCTTCACCGGCCGGTACGCCCAGCAGCAGGCCCTGCTCGGCCGGGCCGCTCTCGACCCTGACGGGCTGCACGTGTCGGCGGCCTGCCGGCGGACGGGCAACGACAGCGACGGGCCGGGGGAGGACTGGGTGTGCAGCGTGCAGTACGTCGACCTCGGCACGACGACGGCGCAGACCTTCGAGGTGCAGGTGAAGCCCGACGGCTGCTGGAAGGCCGACGGCGCACCGGCCGTCCAGCCCGCGCAGCTGGTCGATCCCCTGACCCAGCAGGCGCGGACCAACCCGCTGGCGGAGTTCGACGGCTGCCTCGACACGAGCTGGTGACGTCAGACGGGCGTGGCGCTGACCTCGTACCGGTCGAGGTAGGAGGCGAAGCGCTCCCGCAGCGCGCCGGCGCTGACGCCGAAGTCGGCGACGTCGTAGCGGTGCGTCCCGAAGCGGCCCTTCGGGTTCGCGTCGAGGTGCGCCTGCATCCCGGCCGCGGCAGTGGGTGACAGCTCCTCGCCGAGCGAGGCGTAGAGGCCGCGCACCGTGCCGACGGGGTCGGCCATCAGGTCGACGTAGCGCAGGTCGTGCACGGGCACGTCGGGCCGGCTGTCGCGGAAGGCGTCCACCCGCTCGGTGCAGGCGACGAGGACGTCGGTCCAGCGGCGCGCGATGTAGCTCCGGTGGTCGGCGTCGCTGAACGTGCCGGACAGCGACGCCACCAGGCTGAACGCCGATGCCGCGACCTCGACGGGGTCGCGGTGCAGGTAGACCAGCTGCGCGTCCGGGTAGACCGCGGTCAGCGCGTCCAGCGCCAGGGCGTGGTGCGGGGTCTTCAGCGTCCAGCGTCCTCGTACCCCGCCGGACTGCAGCACCTGCAGCACGCGCTTGTGGTGCTGGTACGCCGACAGCTGGTCGCACCGGTCGAGCCAGGCGCCGTAGGTCGGCACGTTCGCGACGCTCTCCCACACGAGCGCCTTGAAGTCGGCGCCGAGGACGGTGATGCACTCGGTCGGCCCCTCCGGCTCCTCGTGGTGGATCGCCTTGAAGCCCGGGTTCATCGCGTCGAGCATCGACTGCCCGACGCGGCACAGCTCGACCCGCTCACCGGCGCGGTGGTCGGCCGGTGTGGACGGCGGTGCGCTGTCCGCGGCCTCCCAGGTGAGGAGCGAGCGGTTGCCGGGGTCGCGGTCCAGCAGGTTGCTGAGCAGCGACGTGCCGGCGCGGAACAGCCCGATGACGAGCACCGGCCGCTCGATCTGCTCGGTGGAGGTGCCGTGCCGCTTCGCGTGCTCGACGACCCTGAGCCGGTTCGCGAGCGAACCCACGATCTGGGCGGGTACGGCGAGAGCACCCACCTCGGAGAGCTCGGCCTCGTGCGTGAGGCTGTCGCAGAGGACCTCGAGACCCTCGCGGTAGGAGTCGCTGCCGAAGTCGTCGTGGCCGGTCTGGGCCACCGCCTCGGCGACCAGGGCGTCGGGGCTGATCACCGGGACAGCTCGACGACGGTGCGACCGGTGGTGCGGCGGGCAGCGTGGTCGTCCAGGGCGGCACCGACCTCGTCCAGGCCGATGACCCGCCCGACGACGGGCCGCACGCCGGTGGCGAGCACGTCGAGCAGCGCCGTGTGCACGGCGCGTCCCGCCTCCGGACCCAGCAGGTTGAGACCGAACTGCTTCATCAGCTCGTTCGGCTCGGCGTAGGCGAGCATCACGCCGACGACGCTGAAGTTGCCCATCGACACCTTGCGCAGCGGCCGCCCCTCGAAGCCGCCGGTGGGGTCGTCGTTGAACCCGACCGGCAGGTAGCGGCCCTCGGCGGCGACGCACGTCCACAGCGTCTCCGTGGCCGCGCCGCCGACGAGGTCGACGACGACGTCGGCACCCCGCCCGCCGGTGTGCGCCATCACCGTGGCGAACAGGTCGTCACCCTGGGAGTCGATCGCCACGGCGGCGCCGAGGTCGAGGCAGAGCTTGCCCTTGTCGGGGCCACCGGCCGACGCGAGCACGGCGGCGCCCGCGGCGACGGCGAGCTGCACGAACGCGGTGCCGACCGCGCTGGCCGCGCCCGTCACGAGCACCGTCTCGCCGGCACGGACCGCGGCGCGCCGGTGCAGGGCGAGGTGCGCGACGTGGAAGGGCAGCAGGAAGGCGGCGGCCTCGACGTCGGTGAGCACCTCCGGTGCGTCGAACAGGCCGGAGAGCGGCACGACGGCCTTCTCGGCGAGGCCGCCCATCGCCATGTTGGTGATGCCGACCACTCGACGGCCGACCCAGTCCTCCGGTCCCGCCTCGACGACGCCGCACACGTCCATCCCCAGCGTGAACGGCGGCTGCGCCAGCACGGTCGCGACGCCGCCGCGGGCGCGCGCGACGTCGCCGAAGTTGAGCGACGCGGCGCTCACCCGGACGAGTGCGCTGCCGTCGGTCAGCTCCGGCTCGGGCACGTCCACGGTGCGGACCACCGCCCCGGGCTCGCCGTGCTCGGTCACCTGTGCTGCGCGCATGCTGACTCCTCGCCGCCCCTCGTCACCAACAGGGTGTGGGGAAACTACAACGCATCGTGGGAGCCGTACAGTGCACCTCATGACCACGGCACGAGCCCCCCGCGCAGGCGCCGTCGACCGGGCCACCCTGGTCCGGGTGGCCGCCGACCTCGCCGACCGCGACGGCTGGCACACGCTGACCCTGTCCGACGTGGCCAAGGAGCTCGGACGGCACCCGAGCACGATGTACGGCCACGTGCCGAGCCTCGAGGCGCTGCGTCAGGAGATCGCGGTCCAGTCGATGGGCGAGCTCGCCGAGCGGGTGTGGCGGGCAGTGCTGGGCAAGGTCGGACCTGCTGCGCTGCAGGCGATCGCGGAGGAGTACCGCGACTTCGCGGAGACCCACCCTGGCCGTACCGCATCGCTGTCGGCGGTCGACCCGGACGCTCCCGGGTACGCCGCGCAGGCCGCCCGGCTGCACGAGCCGGTGCGCGTCACGTTCCTGTCCTTCGGACTCGACGACGAGCAGGCCGCCGTCGCCCACCGCGTCTTCGGCGCCACCATCGACGGGTTCGTGCGCACCGCGCCGGGCCACGACATCACGCCGGCCGTGCAGGTCTTCGTCGCCGCCCTCGCCGCCGGGACGTGGCCGAGCCACTGACGTGCGGGGCCGTTGCCTCGTCCCACAGGTCGTTGTACGTTCCCCACACCGTGTTGGTCCGATGTGGACCGATTCGGGCGGTCGGGAGGTCACCCAGTGCCTGCAGCTCGCCGCTCCCGGGTGGTGCTCGGGGGCCTCGGGGTCGCCGTGCTGCTGGCGGCCTGCGGCAACCGGTCCGCCTCGTCGATCCGGGAGCGGGCGGCCCAGGCCCAGCTCTACCGCGGCGATGCCGCGGCGGTGACAGGGACGCAGGGCGGCGCGACGGGCACCGCGCCGGGTGCGGGGCCGGCGGCGACGACCGGTCCCGCGGGCCCGGCGCCGCTGCCGGGCCCGCAGCCCGCTGCGGGAACCGGACCGGCCGCGGCAGCGGTCGCCGTACCCGTCCCTGCCGGGGGCAACGGCGGAGCGACGGCCGTCGGGGTCACCGGCGACAGCATCACCGTGGGCAACGTCTCCGACCTCTCCGGCCCGGTGCCGGGGATCTTCCAGGGCGCCGTCGTCGGGACGCAGGCCTACTTCGCCAAGGTCAACAGCGAGGGCGGCGTCTACGGCCGGAAGCTGAAGGTCGCCATCGGCGACGGCCAGCTCGACTGCAGCCGCAACAAGGCGGTGACCGCCGACCTCGCCCCGAAGGTGTTCGCCTTCGTCGGTTCCTTCTCGCTGTACGACGACTGCGGCTCCGACATCATCGGGGCCCGACCCGGCCTGCCCGACGTGCACTCGGCGATCGGCACGAAGACCCAGAAGCTGGCGAACAACTTCAGCTTCGCCCCCATGGGCCACGGCTGGCGGACCGGGCCGCTCGCCCACTACCGGCAGGTGTTCGGCGCGAAGTGGCAGCACATCGGCGCCATCTACGCCAACGTGGGCGGCAGCCCGGCGATCTGGGCAGGGGTCAAGAAGGCCATCGCCCACGAGGGCGGCAAGGTCGTCAGCGAGTACGGCTACGGGCCCGCCGACACCGACTTCACCTCGACCATCATCCGGATGCGCAACGACGGCGTGCAGATGATCTACAACACCGCCGTCGACGGCGCCTACGGTGCCCGCTTCGTCAACTCCGCCCGAGCCCAGCAGGTCGACTGGCCGATCGTCTTCGGCGGCGGCGCCTACGACAAGACGTTCCTCGCGCAGGCCGGCGCCAACGCCAACGGCGTCTGGAACGACGCGCAGTACACGCTGTTCTTCAACAGCTCCGACGCGGCGAGCATCCCTGCGGTCAAGGACTTCCAGTACTGGACCGACGTGGTCGGCAAGGACCAGACCAAGGACCTCTACGAGGTGTACGGCTGGGCCTCGGCGGCACTTTTCGTCCAGGCGCTCAAGGCCGCCGGCCCGCAGCTCACCCAGCCCAAGCTGATGTCGGCCCTGCGCGCGATCCACCGCTTCGACGCCGGCGGTCTCGTCGCGGCCGCCGACCCCGCGGGCAAGCGGCCGGCGACCTGCTGGGTGCTCGCGAAGGTCGTCAACGGCAGCTACCAGCGGCTGGACTCGCCCGCCGGCAGCTTCCGCTGCGACGGCGGGTACTTCCCGTGACCACGTTCCTGGCGCTCACGACGCTGGGCATCGTCGTCGGCTGCATCTACGCCCTCACCGCCACCGGGCTGGTCGTCACCTACACGACGTCCGGGATCTTCAACTTCGCGCACGGCGCCATCGGCATGTTCGGGGCGTTCAGCTACTGGCAGCTGGCCGTCGGGTGGGGCTGGCCCGTCTGGCTCGCGCTGCCGGCGGTGCTCCTGGTCGAGGCACCGCTGCTCGGTGCCGGTGTCGAGGCGGTCCTCATCCGGCCGCTGAAGCGGTCCGCCGTCGACCTCTCGCTGGTCGTCACCCTGGGCCTGCTGCTGTTCCTGCTGGGTGTCGCGAACCTGCTGTGGAAGCCGACCAGGACCCGGGTGCTCCCTGCGTTCCTGCACGACGCGCCGCCGCTGCGGCTGGGCGGCCTCGCCGTCAGCGCGAACCAGGTGCTCGTCGTGGTCGTCGCCCTCGCGGTGGCCGGCGGGCTGCGGCTGATCTTCGTCCGGACCCGGCTCGGCATCGCCATGCGCGGCGTCGTCGACGACCCCGACCTGGCGGCCATGTCCGGGGCCTCCCCCGTCCGGATCCAGCAGCTGTCCTGGGCCCTCGGCGCCTCGCTGGCGGCACTTGCCGGCATCCTGCTCGCGCCGCTCGTGACCCTCGACATCCTCACCCTGACGCTGCTCGTCATCAACGGCTACGCCGCCGCGCTGGTCGGGCGCCTCACCTCACTGCCGATGACGGCGATCGGGGCGATCGTCCTGGGGCTGCTGGTCTCCTACGCCCGCGGCTACCTCCCGACGGGTGGCCTGCTCGAGCAGCTCGAGCCGTCCCTGCCGATGCTGTTCCTCTTCCTGCTGCTCGTCACGGTCCCCGCGGCCCGGTTGCGCTCGGGCAGCCGGCAGGGGGCCTGGCGGCCAGGGGTCCCGGGCCTGCAGCGGTCGGTGGTCTCCGCGGTCGCGCTGGTGGTCGTGGCTGCGGTCGGGGCGCGGGTGCTGAGCGACGGGAACGTGGCCCTCGCCAGTCGTGCGATGGTGCTCGCCGTCGCGCTGCTCTCGCTCGTGCTGCTCACGGGCTACGGCGGTCAGGTCTCGCTGTGCCACCTGACGCTGCTCGGCATCGGCGCCTACGCCATGGGTCGCTGGGGGCACGGGTCGCTGCTGGGGGTGCTGCTCGCCGTCGCCCTGTCGGCGCTCGTCGGCGGTGTGCTCGCCCTGGTCACCTCGCGGCTGCAGGGGCTCTACCTGGCCCTGGCCACCTTCGCGTTCGCCAAGGCGATGGACGAGTCGTTCTTCACCAGGGAGCTCGGCAGCGGCGGCACGCTGAGCGTGCAGCGACTGCGCCTGCCCGGGCTGCCCGTCACCGACGACCGCGGCTACCTCGTGGTGTGCACGGTCGTCTTCGCGATCGGTGCCGTCGCCGTGCTCGCTGTCCGGCGCGGCCGGTGGGGTCGGCAGCTCACGGCCATCAGCGACTCCGAGGCGGCGGCGGCCACCCTCGGTCTGGACCCGCGGGTCACCAAGGTCGTCGTCTTCGCCGCCTCGGCGGGGCTCGCCGGCCTCGCCGGTGCCCTGTACGGCGGGCTGCAGGGCACGGTCAGCCCCAACGACTTCGCGGTGCTGGGCAGCCTGTCGCTGCTCCTCGCCCTGCGCATCGGCGGCGTGAGCACCGTGACCGGTGCGGTGATCGGTGCTGCCAGCGTCGCGTACTTCCCCCTGATGCAGGCGCACGTCCCGTCGGAGGTGCAGCTTGCCTACCTGCTGACCGGTCTCGCGGCGGTCAGCCTCGGACGGGACCCGGACGGCTTCGGCGGTCAGCTCGCCCGCGCAGCGGAGCAGCTGCGGACGGCCCGGGTGAGGGAGGTGGCCGTTGCGAGCCCTTAGCGCAGCCGCGCTGCTGCTGCTCGCCGTCCCCGCGTCCGCCGAGACCGACGGGCTCGGGGCCTTCAGCCTGTCGGCGAGCGCCCCGGCCGTGCAGGTGCGTGTCGCGGAGCCCTCGCTGTGCTTCTCGAGCCCCGCCGGCATGAACGGCTGCGAGGCCGTGGTCCCCGAGGCGGTCTCGACGCTGCGCAACGGCCCGCTGGGGCACAGCCTGGCGGCGGTGGCCTGGCCCGGGGCCATCGCGGCCACGGCCGGGTCGCTGCTCATCGTGGTGGGGGGTTCCAGCGTCCCGCCGCAGGCCACGGCGCTCAACGACCCGGTGAAGGCGGAGGCCTACAACAACACCGGCCCGCACACCGTGAGCGACGACCAGGTCCCTGGGTCGACCATGACGGCGACGGCGTACGACGACCGGACCTCCGCGACCGGCTCGGTGCAGCAGAGCCAGGTGCTGCCCGTCGGGTCGTTCGGCAGGACGACCGGGAGCAGCGACGTGCACCTCGCGGGCCCGGGCCAGGGGGTGGCGACCGCCCACAGCGAGGTCCAGGACGTGACCGTCGCAGGCGTCGTGAAGGTCGCCTCCGTCGTCTCCGACGCCTTCGCCAGCACGGACGGCAGGACCGCGACGGCGCACGGCAGCACCCGGATCAGCGGCATGACGGTGGCGGGCATCCCGGTCACGGTCGGCCGCGACGGGGTGACCGTCGACAGTCGGAACGTCCCGGTGAAGGACGCCCAGGAGACCGTCAACGCTGCGCTCGCCGCCGCCGGCGTCACGCTGGCCGTCAGCCCGGCTCAGGGCAGGCCGACGGGAGCCGCCGTCACCTACACCGCGTCGAGCCTGGTCGTCGTCTGGACCTCGCCCGGGTCGGTGCAGTCGGTCGTGCTCGGCGGGGCGAACGTGAGCGTCGCCGCCGGGACCGCGCTGCGCTTCCCCGCCGGCCTGGGCCCGACGACGCTGCCCGTGGCGGGCGGGTCTCCTGCCGCGCTCGGGGGCACGCTCGGACCGGCCGGACCTGGCCAGGTCCCGCAGGCCTCTGACCCTGCCCTCGCCGAGCCCTCCGGGTCGGGGCCGGTGCTGCGGGCGCTCGGCCTCGACGTACCGCTCCCGGCGATGCCGTGGCTCGTGGGGATCGTCGCCGCACTGCTCACGGTGTCCGTCGCGGCGGGGCTGAAGCGGCTGCCCGACCGCATCCTCGAGCGCCGCGCCGAGACCGACTGCGGCTAGCCGTTCGACAGCTCGACGGCGGTCCGCGCGCCCTTGGAGTGCAGCCACTTCACGACGTCCTTCGCCTGGCTGCGGGCCGCCGCGTCGAGCGGCGTCATCTGCTCCCAGCCCGGGACCCAGTTGACGTCGGCGCCCCGGGCCAGCAGGTAGGTGGCGACCGCCTTCTGGCCGCCGTGACAGGCAGCCCACATCGCCTCGCCCAGCTCCTGCTCGTCGTGCTCGACGTAGTGCGGGAAGAGCTCCTTGACGACGTCGAGGTAGCCGAGCGCGGCGGCGTCGAAGGCGGTGACCTGCGCGCCTCGCTCCACGAGCCGCTGCGCCGCGTGCCACTGCGCGAACGCGGTCGCGTCCCGCAGCGGTGTGCCGCCGGCGATGACACCGCCCTCGGCCTCGATGTCGGCGCCCGCGTCGAGCAGGGCGTCCAGCACCTCGACGTCGTCGCTGCTCGCCGCCCAGTGCAGCGGCGTCTCGGCGTGCGGGCCGTGGAACGGCGCGTTGACGTCGGCTCCGGCCCGGGTGAGCACGACGACGACCTCGGCGCCGTTGGGGAAGTGCCCGGGCCAGTCGGTGACGACGTGCAGCAGCGTGCGGGACTGGGTCAGGTCACCGAGCCGGGCCGCGCCGACCTCGGGGTGGTCGTGCAGGATCCGGCGCAGCGAGGCGACGTCACCCAGGTGGATGGCGTCGACCAGCGCGACGGCCAGCGGATCTCCCGTGTCGATCAGCACGCGGGCATCCTGGCACGTCAGACCCGCGTGAAGTCACCCATCGGCGTGGCGAGCCTGCCGTCCTCGGTGAACTCGACGGGTGCGCCGTCGAGCGCGAACGTCCGCCCGCTGCGAGGCGCCAGCGCGACGGCCGGGCCCCCGGCGACCGACACCAGCAGCTCCTTGTCGCCGCGCCTGCTCACGACGGCCTTGACCGCACCCATCGCGTAGCTGCCGGCGACCTCGTCGAGGAACGCGTCGGTGAGGTGCGCGCTGCTGTGCTGCCGCTCGAACCGCTGCGGCGGCAGGGTGGCCTCGACCTTCAGCAGCAGCCCGTCGACCTCGCCCTCGAGGTCGTGGGTGAACTGCGCGGGGAAGCGGTTCTCGTCGCCGCCGACCTGGACGACGGCGTCGAAGACCTCGAGGTGCCGGTGCTCGAGCGTGCCCTCAGGCAGGTTGTAGTAGCGGAAGGTGAGGCCCTCGCCGATCGTGACCGGCCCGTAGCCGGGGTGGACGTACTCGCCCACGTAGTCCTCGAGCGGCCGCACCGTGCCGAGCGGCTTGCTGCGGGCAGCGCCGCTCTTCTTCGCGTTGTCGGCCGCCTCGAGCATCGCGCTCATGCGCGCGTGGTAGTTCGCGCCGTGGTCGACCGGCTCCACGCCGTCGAGGGCGTCGAGGATCAGGTAGGGGAGCGCGTCGCGCAGCGACGTGCCGTTGAGGTTGGTGAGGACGGCGATCCCGATGCCCTCGTCCGGCACCGTGAGCACCTGCGAGCTGAAGCCGTCGATGTTGCCGCCGTGGTGCGTGACCCGCTTGCCGCGGTACTCCTCGATGACCAGCCCCAGGCCGTAGCCGACGTTGCGCGCGGCGCCGCCGTCGAAGAGCGGGACGACCGGCCACGCCGGCGTGCGCAGCTCCTTGAGCACCGAGGTCGACAGCAGCGGCTCGCGCCCGTCGACGCCCTGCGCGAGCAGCGTCCTGAGCCACGGCACCAGCTCGTTGACCGAGGAGTTGATGTTGCCTGCCGGACCGGCCAGGTCCAGCGAGGCGAACGGCACCTGCTTGGCGATGGACTCCCCGAAGGGGCGCACGTAGGGCTTCGCGTGGTTGCTGTCGGCCTGGGTCTGCACGACGGAGAAGTTGGTCCGCACCATCCCGAGCGGAGCGAGGACCCGCTCCCGGACGGCGTCCTCGTACGACCCTCCCGTGAGCTTCCCGGCGAGGTGACCCGCGGTGAGGTACAGCAGGTTGTTGTACTGCCACGCCTGCCGGAACGGCTGGGTCGGCGTGAGGTGGCGGATCCGTCCGATGACCTCGTCGCGGTCGAGGGTGCCGTCGCCGGCGTACCAGATCATGTCGTGGCGAGGGAGGCCGGACCGGTGCGAGAGGCAGTCGCGCACGGACAGCAGCTGGGTCGCGATCGGGTCCTGCAGGGCGAACCCGGGCAGGTACGACGTGACGGGCGCGTCGAAGTCGAGCGTGCCCTCGTCGACCAGCGTCGCCAGGACAGCCGCGGTGAAGGTCTTGGTGGAGGAGCCGATCGGGAACAGGGTGTCGGCGTCGACCGGCAGGTCGGCGTCCACGTCGCGCTGGCCGAAGCCGGCGGCGAGCAGCACCTCACCGTCCTTCACCACGACGACCGCGCACCCCGGGACGCCGAAGCGCTCCCGCTCGGTCTCGACGAGCGTGCGGATCTGGTCGGCAGCAGTCATGCCCTGCAGTCTGCGCCCCGCCTGCACCCGACGGCGTCGTCCCGGTGCACCAACGTCAGCCGCCGGCTTCGTGGGCCAGACTCATGGGCATGCACACGCACCGGCTGGACCTGGAGGACGCGACCCTGCGGGAGTGGGACGCGACCGTGCTGCACGTCGATCCCGAGCAGGGCATCGTGCTCGACCGCTCCGCCTTCTACCCCGGCGGCGGTGGCCAGCCGCCGGACCGCGGCGTGCTGCTCTGGGGCGGTGTGCAGACCCGCATCGAAGGTGCCCGCAAGGGCGACGAGGTGTACCTCATCCCTGCCGAGGATGACCCGCTGCCGGTCGCCGGGACCGCGGTGCGGGGCGCTCTTGATGACGACCGCCGGACCGCCCTGATGCGCACGCACTCGGCGATGCACCTGCTCTGCGGCGTGGTCAGCCGCGACTACGGCGTCCCCGTCACCGGTGGGGCCATGGACGAGCTGACCGGCCGGATGGACTTCGGGATGGAGGCGATCCCCGACGGCTTCCTCGATGCCGTCCAGCAGGCCTGCCTCGTCGAGGTCGCGGCCGACCGGGCGATCGAGGTCTCCGTCGTGCCGCGTGCCGAGGCCGTGGTCAAGACGGCGATCGACCTGCTGCCCGAGGGCCTCGAGGTGGTGCGGATCGTCGACATCGTCGGTCTCGACCGGCAGGCCGACGGCGGCACGCACGTCGCGTCGACCCGGTTCATCGGTGAGATGCGGCTGCTGAAGACCGAGAACAAGGGCAAGGGGTTCCGGCGGATCCGCTTCGCCCTAGGCTGACGATCATGCCGAGCGACCTGCAGATGAAGGCCATGAACGGCGTCCACCGGGTCGCGCTGAAGCTCACCGGCGGGCGGGTCGGCTGGAAGCTGCTGGGCATGCCGGTCGTCGAGCTCACGACCACCGGTCGCAAGAGCGGCGAGCCGCGGACGGTCATGCTCACCTCACCGCTGCAGGAGGGCTCCACGATCGTCGTGGTCGCGTCGCGGGGCGGTGACGACCGGCCGCCTGCCTGGCTCCGGAACATCGAGGCGTCCGGTGACGTGCGGGTGGCCCTGGCGGGCGGTGCTCCCCAGCCCTACCGCGCCAGGGTCGCGACGGCTGAGGAGCGGGCCCGGATGTGGCCGCTCGTCACGAAGGACCACAAGAACTACGCCGGCTACCAGCGGAAGACCTCCCGCGAGATCCCGTTGGTGCTCCTGACGCCTGCCTGAAGCGGTCGTCAGCTCTGGAGGTAGGCCTCGACGAGCTGGGCGAGCTGGTGGCCGGTGGTGGGGCGGGGCCAGGGGGTTTCGCTGCGGTAGTGGTGGCCGTCGGGG
>CAMLIA010000044.1 GCA_946479905.1 uncultured Frankiales bacterium
CCACCACGGCGCCCTGCTGCTGCAGCTGGTCGCGCAGCGCCTCACCCACGCGCTGCGCGAGCGCGACCTGCTGGCCCGGCTCGGCGGCGACGAGTTCGCCGTGCTGCTCACCGACCTCACCGTGGAGCAGGCCACCGCCACGGCCGAGCGGCTGCTGCACGCGCTCGGCCAGTCCGTGCTGCTCGAGGGCGTCCAGACCGACGTCGGAGCGAGCATCGGGGTCGCCCACGTCGGCGGCCCGGGCGAGCGGCTCGACGCCAACGCGCTGCTGCAGCGCGCCGACGTGGCGATGTACGCCGCGAAGCAGCAGTACACCGGGGTGCACGTCTACCGCGACGAGCTCGACGGCTACTCACCCCGCCGGCTGGCCCTCGCCGGTGGGCTGCGCAACGCGATCGAGGAGGGCCAGCTCAGCCTGCGGTACCAGCCGCAGGCCCAGCTCAGCGACGGCGGCATCGTCGGCGTCGAGGCCCTGGTCCGCTGGGAGCACCCCGCCTACGGCGAGGTCGCGCCGGACGAGTTCATCGCCATCGCCGAGCAGACCGGCCTGATCCGCGAGCTCACCCGCTACGTCCTCGACACCGCCCTGCGGACCTGCGCCGGCTGGGCCCTCGCCGGCTTCCCGCTCACGGTGTCGGTCAACCTGTCGGCCCGCAACCTGCTCGAGCCGGACCTCGCCACCACCGTCCAGGGCCTGCTGCTGCGGCACGGCCTCACCGGGCGCAGCCTCATCCTCGAGATCACCGAGAGCCACCTCATGGTGGACCCGGACCGCACCGCCGACGTGCTGCGGGCGCTGGCCGCGGCGGGCATCCGGATCTCCATCGACGACTTCGGCACCGGCTACTCGTCGCTGTCCTACCTCAAGCGGCTGCCCGTCACCGAGGTGAAGATCGACAAGTCCTTCGTGCGCGACCTCGCCACCAACGACGACGACAGCGCCATCATCGAGTCGATCACCACGCTGGCCCACACGCTGCGGCTGGACGTCGTCGCGGAGGGCGTCGAGGACGCCGCCTCAGAGGCGCTGCTGCGCGAGCTGGGCTGCGACACCATCCAGGGCTACCACCTGGCGCGGCCCATGCTCGCCGACGAGCTGACCATCTGGATGGGACGCCAGCACGTCAGCACCCGGGCACCGCGGCTGCGTCCGCTGCCCGTGCCGCGCCCGGCCCCGGAGCGACGCCGGAGCCCCGGTCACCCCTGAGGTCAGGAGTCCTCGCTCGCCAGGCTCGACAGCATCGCGAAGGCCTCGACCGCGACGCGGGGGGTGTCGTCGCGCACCCACGGCTCGACGACCTCCTCGCGGGCGTGCCGGGGGGCGGGCACGACGACCGCGGGCTGGATCGCGACGTAGGCGCGGCCGCACAGGGGGCAGTGCTTGCCGGGACCCGAGGGGTGCCCGACCGGACATCCGATGCTCACGTCGGTGAGGATCGACGCAAACCGGCACCGGCCCGTTCGCCTGAACGGGTGAACGGGTCTCAGCGGTGCGCGAGCCGGGCCATCCGCTGCGCCAGCCGCGACAGCGACTGCTCGTGGAACGTCGCGAGCGCGAGGTGGATGGTGTCGCCGAACCGCCCGAGCCAGTGCTCCCGGTCGAAGGCCTCGGGCCCGAGCAGCGCCCCCAGGTAGGACCCGGCCGTCGCCCCGAAGGAGTCGGTGTCGTTGCCCTGGCAGACCTGCAGGCCCAGGCCATGGCCCACGTCCTCGGCGAAGCGGGCGGTGTTGAACAGCGTCCCGATCTCCTGGTAGACGCGGCAGTGCGAGTACTGGCCGTACTGCCCGTGGATGCTCGCGTAGCCCTCGAGCCAGTCCCCCGCCGCCTGCACCCGCAGCAGCGAGTCGGCGGCGATCTGGAAGAACCTCGACTGCGGGGGTACGACGGACAGCGCCGCCTCGAACGGCCCGAGCCGGTCCGCGGGCTCGGCGACGAGCGCGTTCGCGATCGCCGCGGCGACGAACATCGTGGCGTAGACGCCGGTGCGGCGGTGGGTCACGGAGGCGTCCTGGTACGCCAGGCGGGCGGCTCTTCCGGGGTCGCCGGGGCTCGCGTAGCCGTAGGCGTCGGCCCGGATGAGGGCGCCGCAGTGCTCGTCGTACGGGTTGAGGACCTCCGCCCAGCTGCCCGTCGAGGAGGGGAAGAACGAGTCGACCCCGGCCGCGAGCAGCTGCACCCGCTCCGGTCCGAAGGTGGCGAGCACCGGCAGCTGGAGCAGCCAGAGCCGCCGTACGTCGTCGGCGGTGAAGCCGTCGCCGTGCCGCTCCAGGAGCAGCATCGCGAGGACGGTGTAGTTGAGGTCGTCGTCCTCGCAGACGTGGGTGATCTGCTCGCGCACCAGCTCCGGCCACTGCGGCTGCGGCTCGCGCAGCCGCGCGTTGGTCCCGGCCGTGACGTAGTCGCGCAGCGGCCACTCCCCTGCCGGTTCGAGCACCGCCCGCAGCTCGGCGAGCGTCGGGTCGAACTCGAAGGGCTTGCCGAGCATGCAGCCGGCGACCCTGGCCAGGAAGGCGGTCGCGACCCGGGCGCTCACGTCACCGGCGGGGGTCGGGTCCAGGGTGGGGAGCCAGGACAGGTCGAGCGGCTCGTCGTAGGGCCAGTCCGCGCGCAGCGGGGTGGCGGCCAGCTGCTCGGCGAAGGCGAGCAGCGCGTCGTAGGAGTCCGGCACGTCGGACAGCAGCAGCCCGCTGACGTCGTGGCCCTGCTCGACCTTGCACTCGACGCAGGCCTTGACGAGCTCGCGCAGGGTCCCCAGGTCGGGGAGCAGGGTGCGGTTCACAGGGTCGGTCACAGTGTCATGGTGACCTTGGCGAGGCCGCGGGCGTCGTCGGGATCGACACCGAGGGACTCCGCCCAGCGCAGCGCGAGGCGCTGGCCCAGCACCACCCGCAGCACGGCCTCCAGCGTCCGGTCGCGCAGCGGCGTGGACCGGACGGCCAGCACGTCGGCGCGGGCCTCGAGCGCGGCACCGTTGGGGTCGTCGCCGGCGAGCAGCGCGAGCACCCGCGCCGGCACGGCCGCGGGGCCGTGCAGGTAGTCGACGACGGTCTCGGCGACCGCCAGCCGGCCGGTCACCTCGGCGAGCTTGAGGGCGACCTCGTCCGAGACCGCCTCGGCGGCGAACCCGGCGGCGACCACGACCTCCGGCACCGCCCCGACCTGACAGTCGCGCGCGAGGACGTCGGCGACGGCCGCGCTCAGCTCGCCGGCTTCGACGGGACCCGCGAGCGCCCGCACCAGCAGCATGCTGGCGGTGACCGACTTGGTCGCCGGCACCACGCGCTCGGGACCGCCGGTGGTCTGCAGCGCCACGTCCGCGCGGGCCTCCAGGTCCGACCCGGGCGTGTTGGTCACCGAGACCACCAGGGCGCCGGCGGCCCGGGCGGCCTCGACCACCGGCAGCAGCGCCGGCGTGCTGCCCGATTGCGACACCACGACGAGGGCGTCCTGATCGGTCAGGTGCGGGAGGGGTACGCCCGCGCCCGGCGCAGGCAGCAGGGTGGCTGGCAGCGACGACAGCGCCTCGAAGCAGGCGACGCCGTAGGACGCGACGTGCCGCGAGGAGCCGATGCCGACGAGCGCGACCCGCCGCCGCGAGGCGAGCTGCGCGCGCAGGTCGGGCAGACCGGGGTTGGCGTCGAGCACGCGCGCGAGGACCGCGGGCTGCTCGGCCATCTCGGCCGCGAGCCGGCTCACCAGCGCAGCGACCGGCGCAGGCCGACGAGGGCCCGGAGCAGAGCGGCCGGGACGGCCGCCGTCGTGGTGGGCTCGTCGTCGGTGGCGGTCGTCCCGACGTACAGCGCCGAGGTCATGGCGACCATCCCGATCTCGTACCTGCAGAGCGTCGACTGGCCACCGACCACCGGGTCGCACGCGGCCTTGCGCTGCGCCTGGGCGTCGGGGGCGTAGAGCGAGGCCCAGACCCAGCCCTTCGCCGGCGCCACCAGGTCGACGGTGCCGCCCGGGGCGAGCGGCACGTCGCTGACGAGGTCGGAGCCGTTGGCCCGCACCCGCACGAGACCGGAGCCGGGGGCGCCGACCGCGCGTACCCGGATCGGCGTGCCGGCGGGGACGGTGTCGCCCATCATCGACTCGTAGCTGCCGTCGCGGTCGGCGTCGGCCTCCAGCAGCAGCTGGGTGGTGCCGGCGAGCGGCGTCTGCACCGAGATGCTGGTGTGCCCGGCCTTGATCCCGGCGAGCACGCCGCGGGCAGAGCGCTCCGGCGCGAAGACCCAGGTGGTCGGGTTGCCGATGCCCTGGACGGCCGACACCGACATCCAGTGCGAGTCGCCGCCGCCCGTCGCCGCGACGTGCTGCCCGCGCGACAGCAGGCACTCCCACCAGAAGATGGCGTCGTCGTTGCCGGCGGAGGCGGGCAGCGGCGTCTGCAGCCAGTGGTTGGTGTTCCAGACCTCGACGGAGTCGACGGGGACGTCGTAGCCGTACTGCCACATCATCCCGTGCAGGTCGTTGCAGTCGGTGAGCTCGCGGCCCACGTCGTCGGCCGGGTGGTTGGCCTGGAAGAGGCCGCCGTCGGCGCGCAGCTTCGTGGCCATCTCGTTGACGGCCGCCGCCTTCTGGTCGCCCGCGGGGTAGACGTGGGTCGCCCCGAGCATCTGCGCGTGCCCGCCGATCGAGTTCTCGTAGCCCGGGACCCCGACGACCCCGTGGGTGCCGAAGCCGGGGTCGTGCACGGAGACCGAGCCGTCGTCCTGCGGCGCGTTGTCGCTGTGGTGGTCGGTGATCGCGAGGTAGTCGAGGCCCTTGAGCGAGGCCTCTGCGAAGCGCTCCTCGACGGTGCCGCCGAGGGTGTAGGCGTCCTGCAGGTCGGTGTTGCTGTCACCCAGCCCGAGGGTGTCGAGCGCGTCGTTGCCCTGCCCGAAGTAGGAGCCCTGCTGCCCGCGCGGGCAGTAGGCGTCGTGGGAGTAGCAGGTGTGCACGTGCAGGTCACCGGCCAGCCACTCACCGCTGGCCGCGTTGCGCCCGCTGGTGATCCAGATCGGCGCGGAGTAGGCCACCGGGCGGGTGCCGTCGAGGACGCGCAGGAAGTAGTACCGCTCCCCCGCCGACGCGCGCCGCGGCACGTGCAGGGCGTCGTGGTCGGTGGCGACGACGACGCCCTTGCTCGTGACGACCTGCAGCGTGAGGCCGGTGTGCCCGGGCCAGGTCGCGCTGCCGCGGACCTGCAGCATCGAGCCGGTGGTCCGGGTGAGCCGGGAGCCCATCACCTGCTGGTCGACGGTGAAGTCCAGCCGCAGGTGCTCGTCGCGCACGGCGTAGAAGCGGCGGGCCAGCATCGCGGCCTTGAGCGCCGCCGGGGTGTCGTCGGTGGCGAGGATGACGGTCTTGGCCCAGCCCGGGCCGCCCCAGTCGTCGCTCCTGCGGTGGCCGAGGTCCTCGGCGCCGACCGGTGCCACGTGCCAGCCCTTGTCGAGCACGTGCGCGAGGTAGCCCTCCGGGTAGTCGCGGGTGCTGCCGTACTCGTCGACGTCGTTGAACGTCTCCATGCCGACCATCTGGTCGTCGACCCGCGCGTCGTAGGCGAAGTCGTTCCAGTTGCGCGAGACGTCGTCGCTCAGCCCGAGCCCTTGGCGCACCGGCTTGAGCTGGTCCTTGGCTCCGGGGTGGTTGAAGGTGGCGATGCCGTCGGAGCCGCCGCCGAGCTCCGGCCGGCGGACCAGCCAGTCGTAGAAGGTCTTGGGTGTCGGGTACCCGTCGGCCTTGGCGTTGGCGTAGTTCTTCGAGAAGTAGACGTTGATGTGGCCGTAGGGGTCGCTGGTCCACTCGAAGCCGCGGAACGCGGCGTAGGTCTTCGTCGTCGCCTCCCGGGCGTCGACCCCGGTCTGCTGCCACTTGCGCAGGCCGTTGGTCTCGTCGCGCGGGTCACCGCCCGGGCACTGCGGCAGGTTCTCGGCCAGCGACGCGGGGTCGATCTTGTCGGGCTGCGTCGGGTCGGGGTAGCAGTACTGGCTCGTCGACAGCGGCACGCCGAGGAAGTCGGAGTGGTCGCTGCCGCCCATGAAGTCGAGGCCGAAGTGCTTGCCGCTCGCGTAGTAGGTCGCCGGGGTCGACCCGACCCACCCGTCGCTGTAGCCGCTGTGCTCGTGCAGCGACCCGACATAGGGCGTGTACGCCGAGCCGGCCGTCCCCACGGGCCCGAACGGCACCGGCGCCTCACCGGTGTGCGATCCCGGGTAGAGCGCGGCCAGCGGCGTGCTGGTCGGCACCGGCGGCAGGTCGGTCGCCCCGGAGGTCGAGGCCGCCAGCACGACGGCAGCCGTGGCCGACGCGACCAGTGCGGTGATGGGAAAGACGCGCAACGAGATCCCCCCTCGTCTCAGGCGTGGGCCGGGCTCGGCAGGTCGATGAGCCGGTCGTGCAGGCTGCGCAGCCCCCAGGCGGCAGCGGACTTGGTGCCGGTCGCGGCCGACGGCTCGACGCGGTAGCCGGGCAGCGCGTCCTGCAGCAGGCCGACCAGGTCGGGGTAGCCGCGGGTGATGCCGCCGCCGAGGACGACCAATCGCGGCTCCGCGAGCGGCTCCGTCGTGATGGCGCGCGCGAGGGCCGCCGCCATCGACGTCAGGTGGCCGGGCTCGAGCGGCTCCGGCAGCGCCCAGCCGCCCGCCACGGTCTCGAGGCAGCCGGTCTGGCCGCAGGTGCAGGTGGCCGGGCCGAAGCCGGTCAGGTGCGCGAAGAGGTTGGCCTCCACCACCAGGCCGTCGCGCACCACGGCGCCGCCGACACCGGTGCCGAGACCCACGAAGACGAGGTCGGGGGTGCCGGCGCGCAGGACGGCCTCACCGAGCGCAGCGGCCTCCGCGTCGTTGCAGACGACCGCCGCCCGCATCGGGAGGCCGAGCTGCTCGGCCGGGTCGACGTCGTACCAGCCGAGGTTGGAGGCGGCGAGGACGCGACCGTCCTCGACCAGGCCGGGCACCGCCACGAGCAGGGGGGCACCGGCGGGGACGTCGCCCAGTCCTGGGCACGCTGTGTACGACGTCCCCGGCCCGAGCAGGACGGTCTCCACGCCGCTTGCGCCGATCTCGACGCACGCTGTGATCCCGTTCTGCACCGCACCTCCCCGCCGGATATGTAGTAGACGTTTACAAATCTCGGGCCGGCTGTCAAGATGCCGCGGTGCTGCTTCGCGGGCGACGGGTCCTGCTCGAGGGCCGGTTGGTGCCCGACACCGAGGTCCTCCTGGCCGACGGGCGGGTCGCCGAGGTACGGCCGGCGGGGACCGCGCCGGCTCTCGAGGTCGACCTGATCGCCCCCGGGTTCGTGGACGTGCACGTGCACGCCCTCGACGGCTGCGGCGTGATCGGCGACACCGACGTGGCCGGGCTCGGCGCGGCCCTCGCGCGACGCGGCGTGACGTCGTACCTCGCTGGGACGATCACCGCCCCCCTGGACCACGTGCGCGCGGTGCTGGCCGTCGCCGACGCTCCCGGGTGCCTCGGGGTGCACCTCGAGGGGCCCTGGCTGTCGGCCGCGCGGGCGGGAGCCCAGCCGGTGGAGCACCTGCGACCGCCGTCGGTGACGGAGCTCGAGTCGCTGCTGGCCGCCGGGCCGGTGCGGGTCGTCACCCTCGCCCCCGAGCTGCCCGGCGCCACCGAGGTGATCCGAGCCGCGCGCGACGCAGGGGTGGTCGTGTCGCTCGGGCACAGCGACGCGACCTTCGCGCAGGCGGTGGCCGCGGTCGAGGCGGGGGCGTCGCACGTGACGCACTGCTTCAACGCGATGTCCGGGCTGCACCACCGCGAGCCGGGCCTGGTCGGGGCCGCCCTCGACTGCGCCGGGCTGACCGTGGAGGTGATCGCCGACGGGGTGCACGTGCACCCGGCCGCGGTACGGGCCCTGGTGGCGTCGGCCGGGGCGTCGCGGGTGTGCCTGGTCAGCGACGCGGTGGACCTCGGGGCGCCGGGCGAGGGGGCGGTCCGGCTGGCGGACGGCACCCTCGCGGGCAGCCGGGCCGGGCTCGACGCCGCCGTCCGCAACGCGGTGGCCTGGGGCATCCCCCTCGCGGACGTCCTCACGATGGCGTCCACGACTCCCGCGCGCGTCGCAGGACGTCCCGACCTGGGCCGGATCGCGGTGGGCGCGCCCGCCGACCTCGTGCTGCTCGACGACGCGCTGCAGGTCGTGCAGGTGCTGCGGGCGGGCTCGCCGTGCTGACCTCGCGGGTCGTGCCCACCTCCCGCGGCCCCGTCGAGGCTTGCGTCATCGCCGCTGCTCCCGAGGGCGCGCGTGGGGGCTATGACGCAACGGTGGTGGTGGTGCACGGGCTGCCGGGTGACTGGCGGCAGGCGCGGTCGCTGGCCGAGGACCTGCCCGGCCACCGGGTGGTGCTGGTGTCGCGGCCCGGGTACGGCCGCACCCCGATCGGCTCCGGCCGCACGCACGCCGAGCAGGCCGACCTCTACGCCGCGCTGCTCGACGAGCTCGGCGTCGGCACCGCGGTGGTGCTCGGCATCTCGGGCGGCGGGCCCTCGGCGTACGCCTTCGCCGCCCGGCACCCCGACCGCTGCGCCGGCCTGGTGCTGGCCTGCGCCGTGGTGCCGGGACTGATGGCGGTCCCGGTGGGGATGCGCCGGCTGGCGGCCGTCCCGGGGCTCTGGACCGTCCTGAACACGGTCGCCCGCGGGGTGGCTCGGCTGCGTCCGCGCGGCGAGCCCCCGACCGGCGACCTCACCGAGGTGGAGCGGTCACTGGCGGGTGACCCGCGGACCTGGGAGGCGCTGCGCGCGTTCCACGTCGAGCAGCCGTCGACCCTGCGCGGCAAGGGGATGCGCAACGACGTGCAGCACCTGAGCACGCCGCTGGCCGGCACCGTGACCGCGCCGGCGGTGGTGCTGCACGGCGACCTCGACGAGGTGGTGCCCCTGGGCCACGGCGAGCACTACGCAGCGGCCATCCCCGGCGCGCGGCTGGTCGTGCTGCCCGGCCTCGGGCACGCCGTGCCGCTGTTCGCCCGCGCCGACGTCGTGGCCGCGGTGCGCGCGCTGACGGAACGGGCCGCGACGCCCTGAGCCCCCGCTGGCGACCCTTGCGTGCCGGCCGCGCTCAGTCTGGGCACCAGGGCCGCAAAGTTCGGCGGCCCGACCTGAGCGCGCTGGCGAACTTTGCGTGCGCGGCGCGCCCAGCCCGGGCACCAGAGCCGCAAAGTTCGGCGGCAGCGCCCGCGCCGGTCAGACGTGCGCGGGACCCGGCCAGGTCGGGAGCGGGGACAGCGCGGGCGGCGCGACCTCGGTCTCGTAGCGCAGCATCCAGTACGGCGTGAGGTAGTCGATCGCGGGCTCGCGGTGCGAGGCGTCCTCGTGGCCGGCCAGGACGGTCGGCGGCCGCTGCCAGATGAAGTCCGACGGCGCCCGGTCGGTGACGGGCAGCGGCCGGCTCGCGCGCAGGTCCGTGGAGGTCCCGGGGAACCAGTCGACCTCCCCGGTGGGCCCGACCACGCCGTACTGGTCGTCCGGGACGCACGTGATGGTGCCGCCGCAGACGTTGTTCACGAACGCCCCGGACTCGACGCGCGACTTGTAGGTCCGCCACTCGCGCAGGTGCGTGACAGCCGCGTCGAGCCGCGCCTGCTCGCCCGTCATCGAGTACGTGATCGCCTCGAAGTGCGCGTTGAGGTCGTCGCCGGTGGTCTTGTCCATGACCGAGATCGCCTGGGCGACAAGGGATCGCACCGGTCCGTCCGTCGTACGCATGAGGTTGTAACCGGTGAGGTGGTGCAGGTTGAACTTGTAGTAGCCGTCGTTCGGCTGGACGCTGTCGACCTCCATCGAGCTCGCGAGGATCGGGCCCTGCGTGGCGAGCTCCTCCGCCCAGATGCCCTGCCACTTGGCCTGCTCAGTGGCGTCGCCGCCGTCAGCCAGCACGTGCACGACCGCGTTGGTCAGGTTGAGCCGGGCCATCGGGACGTAGACGAACAGCGGCGAGATGGCGCCGTCGAAGTCGTGCTCGGCGCTGACGTAGCCGTGCGGCCGCGGGTAGCTCCAGCCGTACTTGAACAGGAAGTTGCCCATCGTGAGCAGGTCGGCGCGGATCTGGTCGCGCAGCTCGGGTGCGTCCGCGCCGAGCATGTCGTACGCCGTGAGCAGCCCGAACGTCACGCCGGCGTAGGTGTCGCGCGACGGCGAGGTCTCGCAGTTGTAGGTGCGACCGTCGCCGTGGGTCCACGTGATCCGGAAGACCCGGTTGCTGTTGTCGTTGATCGGGTTGGCCGCGTCGACCGTGGGGTCGCTGACGCCGAGCGGGCCGAGGCCGACGGGCGTACAGGCGCGCATGATCATCCCGGCCTCGCCAGGGATGATCCCGCCGCCGAAGTCGGCGAGGTGCTTCTCGCCCGTCGGGTCGGTGCCGGTGTTGACGGTCGGCGGCACCTTGAGGTGGCCGGTCCAGTCCTGCGCGATCACGATGTCGCGGTGCTCGGCGGCGAGGGTGATGCGCAGCCGCGCCAGAGCGGCGTCCTGCTGGTCGCGCCAGAACTGCTTCTCCTGTCCGGTGCTCTTGGCCGCGTGGTCGCGCGCGACGGCGTACCGCAGCGCCTCGCCACCTTCGTACACGCCGGTCCAGAGCCCGCTGTCGCCCCAACCGCCGGTCGACCTGACGTGGCCGGCGGCGTCGAGGTCGACGGGTACGGCGTGGCCCTCGTGCAGCGAGAGGTCGCCCATCCGCTGCTCGAAGGCGAGGGCGGCCGCCTGGTCGGCGTCGCCGAGCGGTCCGGACATCGGCTGCTTGGGGACCGCGTGCGCTGTGGCAGCGCACACCCCGGCGGTCAGGACGAGGGCCAGGGCACAGGCGAGGCGCTTCACGACGTGAAATGTAGGGGACAAATACTTTCTAGGGAAGGGCCCTGTGCAGCAGGCGCGCGACCCAGCCGGTCATCAGCTCGCCCGCCTCGGCCGGCGTGAGCTCGCTCGGGCGGACCATCTCGACGAACTCCGCGTCGGGCAGCAGCTCGGCGATCCGGCGGGCGACGGCGATCGGGTGCAGGACCGGGTCGCGCGCCCAGGCCGCGACGATCGCCGGCACCTCGACGAGCGCGAGCCGCTCCGGCGCCACCACCTGCTGGTCCGGGATGAGCCGCATCGCGCTGAGCAGCGACGGCAGGTCGTGCGTGCGCGCCGCGCCGACCGCCTGGGCGGCGCGCTCGTCGAGCGGCCCGCGCGGGTCGTGCCCGGTGATCGCCTTGACGACCGCGTGCTCGCCGCGCCGGGCGGCGAGCGTCATCTGACCGCGGACCAGCGCCCACCGGAGCCGATCGGGCCGCCGCAGCGCGTTGGCGCCGGGAGCGACGAGCAGCAGCCCGCTCGCGACCCCGGGGTGCCTCAGCGCGTGCCGGAGCGCGGTGTTGGCGCCGTGCGACCCGCCGCCGATGACGGGTGCCGTGAACCCGGCGTGCTCCACCATCGCCTGCAGGTCGTCGGCGATGACGTCGTAGGTGTAGCGGTGCCGCTCGTGCACCGGCGTCGACCGGCCGTGGCCTCGGGTCGAGTACCACAGCACCCGGTGGTGGCGGGCCAGCTCCTCGCACAGCGGCCGCGACTCCTCCAGGCTGCCGGACAGCCCGTGCAGCCACACCAGCTCCGGCCCGTCCCCGCGGATCTCGTACTCGAGCTCGACGTCGCCGACCTGCGCCCTCACGCGAGCTCCTCGGCCAGCCGCCGCACGAACCGCCGGCCGTAGCTCATCTTCTCCTCGTAGCCCGTGCCGAACGGGATCGGCAGGTAGCCGTGGTACGCCGGTGCCAGGCCGGCCAGCAGCGCCTTGCCGTCGCGGGCCTGCTCGATCGCGCGGCCGAGGGCGGAGAACGCCTCGCCGGGGACGCTCACGAGGCTGACGCCGCCGAGCCGCCACTCGAGCAGCTCGACGTCGACCGTGCGCAGGGCGGTCCGCGCGAGCACGGCCGGGATCGTCAGTCCCGCCCGGATCCCGACGGTCCGGGAGGTGATCTCCACCGCGTCCGGGATCTGCTCGGCCGCACCGAGCAGATTCCCTACGCAGTCGGACACCTCGGTGCCCAGGACCCGCGCCGTCTCCCAGTTGCCGCCCTCGTCGGGGTCGGTGTGCGGGTCGCGCGTCGGGTTGACGTCGCCGAGCGCGCCGGGCAGCAGCACCGCCGGAGCACCCGTCGCCTCGGTCGCCGCGGCCCGGAAGCTCGCGACCCAGTCGCCCGAGACCTCCCGGCAGGTGACGCCGAGCGCGACCGGGTGGATGCCCACGTTGGCGATGCTGCCGAGCCGCCCCCCGTCGGGTCCGTGCACGTCGAGGACGGCGAAGGTCGGGTCGTACGGCAGCCCGCGCCGGTTGAGCGACAGCTCCGCGGGCAGCGGCGCGCGGGCGTAGGACAGCGTCGCCGGCCGGCACGCCGCCAGAGCGGTGCGGACCGCGGTGCGGCAGCCCTCGACGAGCAGGTCCTGGTACCCGACGGGCATCGGCCAGCCGATCCGCCGGATGTGCCCGGTGGCGGCCGGGCCGCTGTGGGTGTGCGTGCACGAGGTCATCACCCGGTCGGTGCCGGTGCCGAGCTCGCGGGCCACGGCTGCGCGCAGCGGGCCGGCGACGTCGGTGCCGAGCAGCAGCAGGTCGAGCACCAGCAGGCAGGCGAGGCCCTGGTCGGTGCGGAGGACGACGGCCTGGGCGGTGAGGTCGTCGCGCACACCGGTCGCCGGCCCCTTGCGCGCGCCGAAGCCCGCGAGCACCACCGGCAGCTCGGGCGTGATGACCCCGCTGCCGAACCCGACCTCGAGCACCTACCGCCCCCGCCGGCCGAGGTGTGCCGCTCCGGGCGGCAGTCCTGCGCGGGCGAGCGGCACACCTCCGGGGGGCCGGCGATGCGTGCCGCTCCACGCAGGGATCGCACGCCGGCGAGCGGCACGCACCGCGCGGGCCACCGTCACACGACCAGGCGGAAGGTCTCGGACAGGACCAGGCCGGCGGCGCCGAGCAGGGCACCGTCGAGGCCGGACACCGTCACGTGCACCTCGTCGCGGAGGTACCCGAGGGCGGCCTCGCGGACCGCGTGCTCGAGCTGCCGTCGTACCGGCTCGCCGCCGGCCACCACGTCGCCGTGCAGGAAGAAGCGCCGGATGCCGAGCAGGTTGACGAGGGTCGCCATGCCGACGGCCAGGTTGTCGACGTACTCCCCCAGCAGCGCCGACCCCTGCTCCCCCAGCGCGACCAGCGATGCGGTGGTGGTGGCCTCGGGCGACGGCAGCCCGCGGCGGGCGGCCTCCGCGCGCAGCCAGCGCAGCGTCGCGACGGTCTCCCAGCAGCCGGTGAGCCCGCAGCGGCACCGCTCGCCGCCGGCGACCACGCGGGTGTGGCCGAGCTCCCCGACCCGCCCGTCCGGTCCCCGGAAGACGTGGTCCTCCAGGACGAGGCCGATGCCGAGACCGGTGCCGGTCTGCAGCGCGGCGAAGGCCGGCAGGCCGCGGCCGTCCCCGAACCACTTCTCGCCGAGCGCGAGGGCGCGCGCGTCGTTGTCGACGATCACCGGGAGAGAGAAGGCCTTCTCGAGCCCTTGTACGAGGTGGGTGCCCTCTGCTCCCGGCAGCGGGCCGGACGCGACGACCTGCCCCGACCCGGTGTCGCACACGCCGGGGACGGCGATGCCGATGCCGAGGGCGTCGCCGTTCGCGGGCAGCACGGCGCGGACGACCTGCTCGACCGCGGCGTACAGCTCGTCGCTGCCGGCCGCGCCGGTGTCGCAGCCGTGGGAGGACTCGGCCTGCCGCTCACCGCGCGCGTTGACCAGCGCGGCGCGCACGGCGCTGTCGGTGAACCCGACGGCGACCGACAGCCCGGCGCCGGGTGCGAACCACAGCGGCCGGCCCGGCTTGCCGACCCGGCCGTCCCGGTCGGGCTCGAGCTCCTCGAGCAGCCCGGAGTCCATCAGGCCGGTGACGATGGTGCCGATGGTGGCCCGGGGCACGCCCGCGAGCCGTGCGACGTCGGCGCGGGTCAGCGCGCCGTGGTCGACGAAGGCCTGCAGCACCCGCGACCGGTTGACGTCCCCGATCCGGTTCGTGGTCAGCAGCACCGTCATGGCGACATCCTTGCCGACCCCGGCCCGTCGTCCGGGAGGCCCGCCAGCAGCTCGAGGGCGCGGCGCACCGCGAGGTCGGTGAGGTTCTCGCCGCGCACGATCGAGGCGGGGTGCGGCAGCAGCCGGTCGCCCTGGTCCGGGCCGAGCCGGTGGTTGAGGCCGTAGACGGCGAGCCGGGTGCCGAAGACGTGGTGCTCGCGGCGGTGCAGGGCGGGCCAGTCGAGCCCGAGGTCGACGTCGGCGGTCACGGTGCCGTGCGCGGCCCGCAGCACCCAGCCCAGCACCCGCGCCTCCGCGTCCCAGCTGTCCAGCCAGGGGGCCAGCTCGGCCGCCCACTCCGGGGGCAGCCCGTCGCGGCAGCCCGCGTCGAGGTAGGCCAGCAGCCGGCCGTCGCCCTGCAGGCCGGGCTCGAGCAGCGACAGCAGCGACGGGTCCGGACCGGGGGCGTCCACCCACGACCGGCAGGCCCGGGCCAGCGGCAGCAGGCCGGGGACGCTGTCGACCACTGCGCGCCAGCCGGCCTCCCGGTCCTCCGCGGGGTCACGCCAGTGCCGGGCCGCGGCCGCGACGCCGATCCGGCTGGCCAACGGCGACCGCATCGCGTTGAAGCCGACGCCCGCGACCACCTCGCGCAGCGCCGGCTCGCGGTAGGGCGCGGGCCCCAGGTGCAGCTGCGAGGCCATCCCCAGGTCGTTGACCGGCCAGTTGTCGCACAGCAGCAGCGGGTGCCCGAGCTCCTCGACCAGCCGCGCCGCCACCTCCGCGGTGACCACCGGGCTGGTGACGTGCGGTCCGGTCCAGGCGATCGGCACCTCCGCCGGCAGCTCGTCGGCGAACCCCCGCAGGTACCCCGTCACCCGGTCCATCGCGTAGTCGGTGCCGCAGGTCGTCCAGCGCACGTCGTCCGGCAGGCCGGCCATCGCGGCGGCGACGCCGCGGGCGTGCGAACGGCCGAGGTCGGCTCCGCCGGGGGGTACGTCGTCCCAGTAGACGCCGAGCGAGCGCACCCCCAGGCCGTGCAGCTGGCGCAGCTTCGCGACCAGGGCGACGTGGTCGTCGGGGCCCCGCCAGTCCAGGCCGGGCGAGACCGACAGGGTGAGCACGACCCCCGCCTCCGCCGCGACGGCGGCGGTCTCGGCGAGCTGGTCGAGCACGTCCGGCGGGTACGGCTCCCGCCACGACCCGCGGTGGAACGCGTCGTCCTTCGGCCCGTAGGCGTAGTCGGTGAGGCCGGCCCCCGGCAGCCAGCGCAGCAGGTCGAGGCGCTGCTCGTGGCGGTACGGCGGGCCGTAGAACCCTTCGAGAAGGGCGACCCACGTGGGAGGCTCGGTCACCGCTGGCCCCCTTGACGACGTCCAATTTGCAGTGTTCTCTTACTTATTAGATCACGGAGAGGTCCTGCATGCCCAGCCCTGCCCTGCGCGTCGAGCACGTCGGTGTCTCGTTCGGCGGTGTCCGGGCGCTCGACGACGTCAGCCTGCACGTCGGCGAGCACGAGATCGTCGGCATCATCGGCCCGAACGGCGCGGGCAAGACGACGCTGTTCGACTGCGTCTCCGGCCACCTCCCCTGCTCGGGCCGCGTCTGGCTCGGCGACGAGGAGCTCACCTCGCTGCCCGCGCACCGCCGGGCCGCCCGCGGGCTCGGGCGCAGCTACCAGGACGCCCGGCTCTACCCGTCGATGACCGTGCACGACACGCTGCGCACGGCGAGCCAGCTGCACATGGGCACCCGCATCCCGGGCACGCCGGCCTCCCGGCGCGCGGAGCGCCAGGCACGCGAGCGGGCCGACGAGATCGTCGAGCTGATGGGCCTGCAGGCCTACGCCGGCAAGTTCGTCCGCGAGCTGTCGACCGGGACCCGGCGCATCGTCGACCTCGGCGGGCTGCTCATCCAGCGGCCGCGGGTCATCCTCTTCGACGAGCCGTCGTCGGGCATCGCGCAGCGCGAGGCCGAGGCGCTCGGGCCGCTGCTGCGGCGCATCCGCGACGAGGCGCAGGCCAGCATCCTCGTCATCGAGCACGACATGCCCCTCCTGCTCGGGATCAGTGACCGGTTCTACGCCCTCGAGACCGGACGCGTCATCGCCGAGGGCCTCCCGGCCGACGTCGTCCGCGACCCGCACGTGGTGGCTTCCTACCTCGGCGACGACGCCGCCGCCATCAACCGCTCCGGCGCCGTGGTGAGCGCCTGATGGACATCGTCCTGCAGGGGCTCGTCTTCGGGGTCGCCAACGGCCTGCTCGCGGCCGGCATCGTGCTCGTCTTCATGTCGAACCGCTCGATCAACTTCGCGCAGGGCGAGCTCGGCGCGTTCGCCGTCGCGGTGATGTTCTCGCTGTCCAACCGGGCCCACTTCCCTTATGCCGCAGCGCTTCTCGCCGCTCTCGCCGCGACCGCGCTGCTCGGCGCCCTCGTCGAGCTCACCGTCATCCGGCGGCTGTTCTCGAGCCCGCGGCTGATCGTGCTGATCGCCACGATCGGGGTCGCGCAGGTCGTGACCGCGATCCGCGCCGGCATCCCCAAGCCGCGCAACCAGGCCGGCAACGACGTCGTCTTCGGCGGCGCCGGATCGTTCCCGCTGCCCTTCGAGATCGAGCCCATCACCTTCGGCCGGGTCGTCCTGCACACCGCGGACCTCCTCGTGCTGGTGGTCGGCCCGCTGCTGGCGCTCGCGCTGTTCGCCTTCCTGCGCTGGTCGTCGTACGGCATCGCGCTGCGCGCGGCCGCCGAGAACGGCCAGCGCGCCCGGCTGCTCGGCATCCCCGTCCGGCGCGTGTCCACGCTGGCGTGGGTGCTGTCGGCGCTGCTGTCCGGCTCGGCCGCGATCCTGCTGGCGCCGGTGATCGGCTACTCCTCGGACTCCGCGGTCGGGCTGTCGCTGCTGTTCCGCGGCCTGGCCGCGGCCACCATCGCCGGGCTCTCCAGCGTGGGGGTCGCCTTCGGCGTCGGCGTCGCGCTCGGCGTCGCCGACCAGCTGATCTTCGTGTGGAGCGGCCAGTCCGGTCTCACCGACCTGGTGCTGTTCCTCGCCGTCGTCGTCACGCTGCTCACCCGCAAGGACGTGCTCCGCCGCGCGACGAGCGCCGCGGAGTCGGCGGCCGACACCGGCGAGCCGATCCGGCGGCTGCCGCTGCTTATCCGTGAGCACCCGCGCTGGTCCGGCATGGCCTTCCTCACGAAAGTGGTCGCGGCCGGCGCGGTGGTGCTCGTGCCGTTCCTGCTGTCGTCGCACAACACCTACTTCGTCGCCTCGACCGTGCTGCTGTGCGCGGCGACGGTTTCGGTCAGCATCCTCACCGGGTGGGCCGGGCAGCTGTCGCTGGGCCAGTGGGCGATCGCCGGCCTCGGGGGGCTCCTCGGGATGCAGCTCTACAGCGAGCACGGCGTGCCGTTCTGGGTCGCCTTCGTGCTGGCGGTCCTGATGGGCGGTGGCCTCGCGGCCATCGTCGGGCTGCCGGCGCTTCGGCTTTCCGGCGTCAACCTCGCGGTCGTCACACTCGCGCTCGCCGTCACCTGCGCGTCGTGGCTCTACAACCGCGACTGGGTCCGCCCCAGCCTGGACCTCGAGCTCCCGTCGTACCTCACGACGAGAGTGCAGTACGCCGTGGCCTTCGCGTTCCTGGGACTGGTGCTCGCCACGGCGCAGGTCGTCGACCGCTCGCAGCTCGGCCGCGCCATCCGGGCCGTGAAGGAGAACCCGGTGCAGGCCTCCTCGATGGGCATCTCCGTGGTCCGCACCAAGCTCACCGCCTTCGCGCTGACCGGGATGATGGCCGGCGGCGCGGGCTTCCTGTTCATCGACGCCATCGGCTCCGGCGACCCGTCGTACTTCCCGACGTCGCAGTCGCTCGCGCTGCTCGCCGCCGCCGTGATCGGTGGCCTCGGGTCGCTGCCCGGGGCGGTCGTCGGCGGGGTGTACATCTTCGCGGTGCAGTACTTCGCCGCGCAGATCTTCCCCGGCCAGGCGGCCGTCATCAGCCTGCTCACCACGGGCGTCGGGCTGCTCGCGCTGGTGCTCTACATGCCCGGCGGCCTGATCAGGCCGATCCTCGCCGGCCGCGACCTGCTCGCCCGGCTGCTCACCGGCATCGACCCGCGCGACGACATCGCCGTCCGGACCACCGACGACGAGCTCAAGGCCGTGACGACCACCCTCGCCGCCCGGGCGTCGGCATGAAGCGGCTGCGGGCCTACCTCGGCGGCGAGGCGCCCTTCCCGCTGCTGGTGCTCTTCGGGCTGACCTTCGCCGACCAGGTCGACACCCAGACGTTCAACGTGCTCGGTCCCGACATCGCCGACGCGTTCCACGTCGGCGAGGGCGTCCTCGGCACGATCGGCATCTGCGTGCTGCTCGTCGGGCCGATGATCGGCGTACCGCTGTCCTACCTCGCCGACCGGTGGAAGCGGGTCCCGCTCGCCATCGGCGGCGCCGTGGTGTGGGGCATCTTCAGCATCCTCACCGGCCTGGCGCCGGTGCTGTGGGTCCTCATCGTGGCGCGGATCATCTCGACCTCCGGCGAGATCGTGAACACCCCGGTGCACAGCTCACTGATGTCGGACAGCTACTCGCCCGGCACCCGGATGAAGGCGTTCGGGATCTACAGCGTCGGCCAGACCTTCGGCGGCGCCATGGGCGCGCTCGCGGCCGGCGGGCTGGGCCAGGCCTTCGGGTGGCGGGTGCCGTTCATCGTCCTCGCCATCCCGACCTTCCTCATCATCATGGTCGCCGTGCGCTTCAAGGAGCCGGCGCGCGGCCAGCACGACATCGCGGAGCCGGTGCCCGCTCCCCCGTTCAAGGAAGCCATCGCCGACCTCTGGAAGCTGCGGTCGCTGCGCTACCAGTGGATCGGGACCGCCTTCGCGGCGGCCGCCCTGCTGCCGGCGCGCCAGCTCTACCCGTTCTACCTGCGCGACGTCTTCGGGGTCGGCCCGTTCGGTCGGGGCGCCATCCTGGGCGTCGGGACCGCGCTCACGCTGTTCGCCGCCATCACCGGCACGGCCGTCGTGCAGCGGCACCTCAACGTCCGGCCGTCGCACGGCCTGCGCACCCTCGCCTGGATGGGCGTCGCCTCCGGCGTGGCGATCATCATCAGCGCCGGTGCGCCCGCGCTGTTCGTCGCCGTCCTCATGCTCTGGGTCATCATCGTGCTGTTCGCGGTGCTGTCCCCCGCGCTGCTCGCGGTGACAGCCGTCATCGCGTCCCCCGAGACACGCAGCACCGCCTTCGCCATGCAGGGCCTGGTCGCCCTCTCCGGCGCACCGCTGGCGCTGGTGGGTGTCGCCATCGGCGACAAGCACCCGCGGCTGGCGCTGCTCTACCTCGGTGTGCTCTTCCTCGTCGGCATCCGGTCGTTCTTCACCGCCTCGCGGTTCATCGACGCCGACGTCGAGCGGCTCGACCCGGCGCGGCGCGCCCGCGCCACCGGTGGCGACGCGACGATCCTGCTGCAGACCCAGGACGTCACCGTCTCCTACTCCGGGGTCCAGGTGCTGTTCGGCGTCGACATCGAGGTGCACGAGGGCGAGATCGTCGCCCTGCTCGGCACCAACGGCGCGGGCAAGTCGACGATCCTCAACGCGATCTCCGGCGTCGTCGAGCCGGACGGCGGCAACGTGTTCTTCCGCGGCGAGGCGATCACGGGCGAGGCACCGGAGCGCACCGTCGCCCGCGGCATCGTGCAGGTCCCCGGTGGCCGCGGCGTCTTCCCCCGGCTCACGGTCGCGGAGAACCTCGCCATGGGCGGGTTCCTCATCCGCAAGGACAAGGCGCTGCTCGCGGAGCGCATCGAGGAGGTGCTCACGCTGTTCCCCCGGTTGCGCGAGCGCTACCACCAGCCCGCCGGCGTGCTCTCCGGTGGCGAGCGGCAGATGCTCACCCTGGCGCAGTCGTTCCTGCTCCGCCCGCGGCTGATGCTCATCGACGAGCTGTCGCTGGGTCTCGCCCCGACCGTCGTGCAGGAGCTGCTCGTGGCGCTGCGGGAGATCAACGCGCAGGGCACCGCGATCGTGCTGGTCGAGCAGTCGGTCAACGTCGCGCTTACCCTCGCGGACAGGGCCTACTTCATGGAGAAGGGCGACGTGCGCTTCTCCGGGGCGACCACCGAGCTGCTCGGCCGCAGCGACCTGCTGCGGTCGGTCTTCCTCGAGGGCGCCGGAACCCGCACGGAGGTCAAGGCATGAGTGTCATCGACCGGATCGGGGCCGAGCGGGCGCAGCGGATCGTCGCCGTCGCCTCCATCGGTGTCCTCGTCACCGCTGTCGCGTCGATCGGGCAGGTGCGGTACGACCAGCGCTCGCACTCCACGACGGTGGCGACCGGTCCCGACTCCCCCGACGACGGCACCTCGACCACGCCGCAGCCCGGCACCTCCGGCGCGCCGGTGCCCGGCGTCAGCGCCTCGCCGGGGGCCAGCACCGCCCCGGGGACCAGCGTCCCCGGCACCTCCTCGCACCCCGGGACCCCCAGCGGTCCGGACGTGCTGCCGACGAGCCCGAGCACCGTCCACCCCGGCGTCGCGATCCCGGACTTCGGGCTGAGGACCCAGGGCGTCACCAGCACGTCGGTGAAGGTCGGCGTCAGCTACAACGTCTCCGGCTGCGGGCCGGACGGCCAGGTCTCGGCACTGTTCAACGCCGCGCAGGCGGGCGACCCGGGCAAGGCGTACCCGGCCTTCGTCCGCTACGTGAACGAGACCGGCGGCATCGGCGGGCGCAAGCTGGTGCTCGACGTCGAGGACGACGGCGGCGGTGGCTCCTGCGCCTCGAAGGCGATCGCGGCGGCCAAGGCGATGGCCGACGACAACAAGGACTTCCTCGCCATCCCTGGGCTGCACGAGGAGTCCGACTACATCATCGGCAAGCACCTGCCGGTCTTCGGCGGTCGGGACGACCCGGCGTCGCTGAAGAAGATCGGCCCCAACGGGCTGATGCTGACCGAGAGCCTGCAGAGCACCTTCCGCGCCTGGAGCAGCCTCGGCAGGAACGTCCTCGACACCGCCCACCACAAGGCCTGCTTCATCCACCCCACCAGCGACTCCAGCGGTGACTGGAACACCTACGCCAAGGTGATGAACGGGGAGATGGCCCGCGCCGGACTGAAGTTCGCCGACGAGATCACCTACCAGAACGACGTCTCCCGGGCGCAGCAGCAGGCGACGTCGACGGCCACCCGTGTGAAGGCCGACGGCTGCGACCAGGTCTACGTCGCCTCCACGAACCCGATCGCCTGGATCTTCTTCACCCAGGCCATGAGCCAGGCGCGCTGGTACCCGACCTGGACCTTCACGTCGTACACGGTCCTCGCCGACAGCGACCTCGGCGGCTCGCTCATGGACCAGACGCAGTGGAAGAAGTCCATCGGCCTGTCGGCTCGCGTCCCCAACGGCGTCGGGCACCCGGCGGAGGGCAACTGCAAGCGCGTCTACGACAAGTACAACAGCGGCGACGGCCAGGACGGCTCCGCCGCCACCCAGGTGGCGTGCGCGCAGATCCTCACGGTCGCCCACATGATGCGCGAGGCCGTCCGGACCACCGGCACGCTGACGGCGAACTCGCTGCTCGTCGGTGCCGACGCCATCCGCGGGCACTTCTTCTACGACGCCACGGTCCCGATGACCTACTCGTTCCCGGGTGCCTCCGGCCCGTTCGTCACCAAGGGCTTCCACGACCTCACGATCATCCGGTGGGACAGCAACCGCGGCACCTACCTGTTCCCCGACTTCCCGAAGTACTGGAAGGTCATCGGCCCCGGCAAGAGCGGCGGCGTCGACCTGCGCCCGACCTGGCGGGGCTACCACGTCGACTAGGGCGCTGCTGCTCGCTGCCCTGCTGCTCGTCTCGGGCTGCCAGTCGGACAAGCCGGCCAGGACCGGCAGCAGCGACGAGATCGTGTACGACGTCGTCGACTCCTCGCAGTCACCGGCGCTGCGCACGACGGTGACCGTCGACGTCGACCACCCGTACACGTCCCGGACGGTCACCGAGGGCAGCGGTGGCTACGCCACGGACGGCCGCGACACCGTGGTCATCCCGCCCGCCGGGACCGTGAGCACCGGCGCCCCCGTTCCGCCCACCTCCCCGCGCGGGGCCCGGCCCCGGGCCGGGGCGCCGCCCCGCCCCCGGCGGCACCAGCTCGCGACGCAGGCGGGCGAGGACACAGTGGCCGGCAGGCCGTGCGAGCTCTGGCGCAGCAAGGCCCCGCTGGACGCCGAGCCCATCGCGCCGGCCGACTCCGGCAGCAGCACCGTCTCCTGCGTGGACGCCGACGGCCGCCTGCTGCGCGATGCCTGGACGCTGCACGGCAAGGTGGTCCGGACGCGCACCGCGACGAGGGTGGGAGCGGGGCCGTCGCTGTCGGGGTCGGCGCTGCTCGCCGGCAGGACGCCGTCGCCCGCGCCGAGCATCGGCACGGCCGAGGGCGTGAAGGTCGTGCCTCGCGACGTGCTGCTGCAGGCACTGGGCATCGCCGAGCCATCGGCACCCGCGGGCCTGCGGGCCGACCGCGACGCCGCCACCATCGTCCGCGACGGCACGGGCCAGGTCACCGCCGAGGGCGGGGTGCTCACCTGGGCGGACTGCTGCCGCCGGCTGGTGGTGCTCCAGCTGGAGCGCGGCCTCACCCACCGGCTCACCGTCCCCGACGTCGGGGTGCCCGTGACCCTCGGCCCGGACCGGCCCGCGCACCTGGAGCCGGTCGGCCTCGGGCTGCGGCTCGTCTTCGGCGTCGGGCACTTCGTCGTCACCATCACCGCCGACCTCCCCGAGGACGAGCTCCTCGCGTGGGCGTCAGGCCTGCAGCTCGGCTAGCACCTGCTCCCAGGTCGGGAAACCGGTCCGCGCTCCCACCGACCGGACCGACAGCGCAGCGGCGACGCACGCCAGCTCCGCGGCCTCGCGCAGCGGCCGCCCGCTGCCGATGCCGAACGCCAGCGCGGCGGCGAAGCAGTCGCCGGCTCCGGTCGTGTCCCGCGCCTCGACGGGGTGCGCCGGGACGTGCACGCCGTCCACCAGCGCACCGCGCGACCCGAGCGTGACCACCAACCGCGGCGCGACGTCCCCGAGGAACGTCGCCTCCGTCTCGTTGACCACCAGCACGTCCACGTCGCGCAGCAGCCCCGCCGGCAGCGGCTGCCACTGGGCGGCGTTGAGCACCACCGGGCAGGCTGCGCGGGCAGCGGTCTCGACCACCGTCTCGAGCGGCACCTCGAGGCTCAGCAGCACCACGTCCGCCTCGAGGTCCTCCGGTGCGGTCACCAGCGCGTTGGCGCCGGCGCTCACGACGATGCTGTTCTCGCCGCGACGGTCGAGCAGCACCACCGCGGTGCCCGTCTCGACGTCCACCCGTCGCACCCCGCCGACGTCGACACCCTCGGCCACCAGCTGCTGCAGCGACCAGTCGTCCCCGACGGCCGACGCGAACCGCACCGCGGCCCCGAGCCGGGCCAGCGCCACCGCCTGGTTCGCGCCCTTGCCGCCGGGCATCCGGTGCGTCGTGTGCGCCGCGACGGTCTCGCCCGGCCGCGGGATGTCCTCGACCTCGAGGACGACATCGATGTTGGTGCTGCCGACGACCAGTGCCCTCACGACAGCCGGCGGGCTTCGTAGTCGGCCCGCGCGCTGCGGTCGGTCGCCTTCACCTGGTCCGGCACCAGCCGGGCGTAGGCCAGGTCACGCCCGGCCTGCGGCAGCAGGGCGAGCAGCCGGGCCAGTGCTGACACCCGGCGCGGCACGAACGTCTCGAAGCGCGGCCGCGCGATCACACCGACGACGGCCCGTGCCACGTCGACGGGCGCCAGCCGCGGGACGCCACCCTCCGACGTCCCCGCTGCGAGCTCGGTCTCGACGACGGTCGGCATCACCAGGCACAGCTGGACGCCGGTGCCCTTGAGCTCCTGCCGGACCGCCTTCATCCAGCCGTGCACCGCGTGCTTGGTCGCCGCGTAGGTCGCCTCGCCCGCGGGTGCCACGTAGGACGCGGCGGAGGCCACCGTCACCACGGTCCGGGTGCCGCTCGCGAGGGCCAGCCGGGTGCCGCGCACGACCCCGTGGAAGTTCACGTCGAACTGCCGGCGCGCCGTCGCCTCGGGCTCCTCGCCGAACCGCCCGACCCACATCACCCCGGCGTTGTTGACGAGCACGTCGACGGAGTCGACGAGCGCCCACCACTGCTCGTACGACGCCTGGCTCGTCACGTCGAGAACGCCACCGACCCCGCCGAGCTCGGCCGCGAGGTCGACGACGGACGGGTCGAGGTCGCCCAGCAGGACGCGGTGGCCCCGCGCGGCCACCTCCTGGGCGATGGCGGCGCCGATCCCGCGGGCCGCGCCGGTGATCGCGATGGTGGTCACGGACCGGCAGCCTGCCAGGTCAGCCGGGC
>CAMLIA010000045.1 GCA_946479905.1 uncultured Frankiales bacterium
GACGTCCTCAGTGACGTCCTCAGTGACGTCGTCGGCCAGGTCGTCAGGGTCGTTGGTCGCCATGACCTCCACCCTGGCACTCCCGGTCCCCGCTGTCAGACGCCCGGGTGAACCGGCGGCCGTTCTGCTGCGTCCCATGGACGTGCGTCGTCTTCTCGCGGTCCTGGTGACCGCTCTCCTGGTCTCGTGCGGTGCGTCGTCCGGTAGCCCTGGCGTCGCCGGAGACAGTCCCGACCCGCAGCGGGCGAGGCTGCTCGCCGCGGCCGATGCCGCCGCGGAGCGCAACGGAGGCAAGGCCAAGCGGGTCGAGGCCGTGGAGACGACGCGCGGCGCAGCAGCCGACCTGACCGGCCACAGCAACCAGGACCAGGGCGAGCGGGTCTGGGTCGTGCAGGTCAGCGGTGACCACTACACCTGCGACAGCTGCTCCCGGCCCTCCGGCGCGAGCGCCCCCAGCGGCACGTACCTCACCCTCGTGCTGCGCGCGTCCGACTTCCAGGGCACCGACTTCGGGATGTCGCCGCAACCGACCGACCTGGCAGCCCTCGGCGACGTCCAGGTGCTCCGCGCCGACGGGTAGCGGTCAGAGCGCGCCGAGGAACCGGCCCGGCGCGCACACCTGCTCGTAGAAGCGGTCGGCCATCCGCAGGTAGCCGACGGCGTTCGGGTGCAGGGCGTCGTACAGGTCGTCGATGTCGTCCGGGCCGAACAGGCCGAGACCGTCGATGAGGTGCAGGTGGCTGTCGTTGCGGGCTTCGGCGACCAGCGACACCAGCTCGCGGATGCGGCGGAGCGACAGCGCCCCGACCGCGAGCTCGGCTGGGCGCGGCACCGCGCCGAAGCGGCCGTCCGGCTGCAGCACGGTCGGGCCGGGAGCGTCCTCGACCGACGGGCAGAAGATCGGGGTCACGAGCACGATCGGGGTGTCGGGGTGGCCCTCGCGGACGGTGTCGAGGAACCCGTGGAGGGCGGGGACGAACGTGCGCTCCCGCAGTGTGTCGCCGTTCACGACGTTGATGCCGACCTTCATGCTGATGGCGTCAGCCGGGAGGTCGCGGATGGTGCGGGCGACGAACTGGTCGAGCATGCACTGGCCGCCGAACCCGAGGTTCTGCAGGTCCCAGCCGGTGCGCAGCGCGACGGCGGCCGGCCAGGTGGTGCTCGGGCCGGTGGCCTCGAGGCAGTGGCTGATCGAGCTCCCGTAGTGCACCCACCGGCGACCGGTGGGCGTGACGGGCTCGTAGTGGGCGCCGGGCGAGACCCGCACCGCGCGCAGGGTCACTGTCGCGGCGTGCGGCAGCCAGAGCTCCAGCAGGGCACCCGTGTCGCCCGGCAGCGCCTCGAAGCGGACCGTGGTCGTCGCGCCGGGGGTGACGAGCAGCTCACCGTTGGGGTCCAGGGACAGGATCGTGCCCTCGACGGTGCTGACGGACTCGCGCAGCCTGCCGTCGACGAGCAGGTCGAAGACCGCGGCCAGCGGCGGGCGGTCCCCGACCTGCACCATCGTCAGGTCGACCTCGAGCTCGAGGGCGGTGGCGTCCGTGCGCATCGCGAGCCGGACCCCGGCCGGCATGCTCTCCACGAAGCCGATCATCGGGTCGAGCAGCTGCGCGCGGGCCCAGCCGGGCAACCGGTGAGGGACGAGACCGTCCGCCGTCCGGTCGACCTCCACGGCGCCGATGAGGGGGACGTCCTCGAGAGTCACCTGCTGCACGCGAGGCATTGGACCGCAGCGCCGGCCGGGCTCTCGCACCGGGTGCCCTCTGCTCCAGTATCGCAGATCCCGGCCAGCCTCATGAGGTCCTCGGATCCGGTCTACCGTCCACGCACTTCGTGATCGGAGCCGGCACGTGAACCCCTTGACCACCAGCCCTTTCGACCTTCCCGACGACCTGCAGCACAAGGCTGACCCCGCACTCGTCGCGCGGGACGAGCAGCACTTCGCAGCCATCGCCGCCTCCCTGGAGCAGTCCATCGCCGACCTGACCGCTCGGCTCGACGCCGAGCGGAGGGCGCCGGGGGGCCAGGGGCAGGAGGCCATGGACCGGGACCTCGAGATCCACCGGCTCAGCAGCCGGCTCCGCACCCTGCGCCGCTTCGGGCTGGACCTCTGCCTCGGGCACGTCGTCGGTGCCGACGACCTCGACCCGGTCTACATCGGACGGCTCGGCCTCACCGACAGCTCCGGCCGGCGGCTGCTCCTGGACTGGCGCTCGCCCGCGGCGGAGCCGTTCTTCGGTGCCACCCACGCCAACCCGATGGGCCTGGCGAGCCGGCGTCGGTACCGGTGGACGCGTGGGCGGATCACCGACTACTGGGACGAGGTCTTCACACCGGAGGGGTACGAGGGACACGCGGCCGCGCTCGACGACCAGTCCGCCTTCATCGCCAGCCTGGGCAGCGACCGGTCGGAGCGGATGCGCGACGTGCTCGGCACCATCCAGGCCGACCAGGACGCCATCATCCGTGCAGGGTCCGCGGGCACGCTCGTCGTGGAGGGCGGCCCCGGCACCGGCAAGACCGTCGTGGCCCTGCACCGCTCGGCGTACCTGCTCTACTCCGACCCACGGCTGGGCCACCACCGCGGCGGGGTGCTCTTCGTCGGACCTCATCAGCCCTACCTGGCCTACGTCGCCGACGTGCTCCCGAGCCTGGGCGAGGAGGGCGTGCAGACCTGCACCGTGCGCGACCTGGTGGCGGAGGGCGCCACCGCAGGACGGGAGACCGACCCCGAGGTGCTGGCCCTGAAGTCCTCGGCCCGCATGGTGGAGGCGGTCGAGGCCGCCGTGCGGTTCTACGAGGAACCGCCGACGAGGGAGCTGGTGGTCGCGACCGAGTGGGTGGAGGCCCGGCTGACCGCCCGCGACTGGGCGGAGGCCTTCGAGGCGCCCGACCCCGGGACCAGCCACAACGAGGCTCGCGACGTCGTCTGGGAGGAGGTGCTGAGCATCCTCACCGACCAGCACGGCGAAGAGGTACCCGCCGCCCTGCTCCGCCGGCAGCTGATGCAGGACGAGGAGCTGCTCCGGGTGTTCAACCGCGCCTGGCCGCTGCTGGAGGCCGCGGACGTCGTGGCCGACCTCTGGTCGGTGCCGGCCTACCTGCGCAGGTGCGCGCCGTGGCTCGAACCGGAGCAGGTCCGAGCCCTGCAGCGCAGCGAGCCGCAGGCGTGGACGGTCTCCGACCTGCCGCTGCTGGACGCCGCGCGGCAGCGGCTGGGCGACCCGGACGTCGCCCGGCGCCGGCGCAGGCAGCAGGCGGCCGTCGAGGCGGCACGCGAGCGGATGGCGGTCGTCGTCGACGACCTCATCGCCTCCGACGACTCGGAGATGCTGGTGATGTCCATGCTGCGCGGGGACGACCTGCAGAGCACCCTGGTGGACGGCGGTGCCCTCGGCAGCCCCGACCCCGACCTGCTCGCCGGGCCCTTCGCGCACGTGGTGGTCGACGAGGCCCAGGAGCTCACCGACGCGGAGTGGCAGATGCTGCTGCTGCGCTGCCCGTCGCGCAGCTTCACCATCGTCGGGGACCGGGCCCAGGCCCGGCACGGGTTCAGGGAGTCGTGGCAGGAGCGGCTCGAGCGGGTCGGGCTCGACCAGATCAGGCTGGCGTCGCTGAGCATCAACTACCGGACTCCGGAGGAGGTCATGGCCGAGGCCGAGCCGGTCATCCGCGCCGTGCTGCCCGACGCCAACGTGCCGACCTCGATCCGGAGCACCGGCGTTCCCGTCGTCCACGGGGCGGTCGCGGACCTGGACGCGGTGCTGGCCGGCTGGCTGGCCCAGCACGCCGAGGGGATCGCCTGCGTGATCGGCACCGAGCCACGGCAGGACAGCGGCCGTCGCGTGCGCTCGCTCACACCTGAGCTGGCCAAGGGGCTGGAGTTCGACCTCGTGGTCCTGCTCGACCCGGACGGCTTCGGCGCGGGCATCGAGGGTGCCGTCGACCGCTACGTCGCGATGACCCGGGCCACCCAGCAGCTGGTCGTCCTCACTTGATCTGCCCCGAACAGGTGTGGTTAGGTTGACCTAAGCAACCGCCCCGAAGGAAGCCCCCTGTGTTCTCCCTCCCCACGTTCCTCATCGGCCTTCGCGAGGGCCTCGAGGCCTCCCTCGTGGTCGGGATCCTGATCGCCTACCTCGTCAAGACCGGGCGGCGGGACGCGCTGCGGCCGCTGTGGACCGGCGTCGGCCTCGCCGTGGCCGTCAGCCTGGCGGCGGGGGCGCTGCTGCAGTTCACGAGCGCGAACATGAGCTTCCAGGCCCAGGAGCGCTTCGGGGGGCTGGCCTCACTGGTCGCGGTCGGGTTCGTGACCTGGATGGTGTTCTGGATGCGCCGCACGTCGCGCTTCCTCAAGACCGAGCTGCACGGCCGGCTCGACACCGCGCTCACGCTCGGACCGCTCGCGCTCGCGCTCACCGGCCTCGTCGCCGTGGGACGCGAGGGGCTCGAGACCGCGCTGTTCCTGTGGTCGGCGATCCAGTCGACCCAGCAGCCCGCGGTGTCGACGTCGAGCGCCTTCGCGGGCCTGCTCGCGGCGGTCGCGATCGGCTACGCGTTCTACAAGGGCGCGCTCAACCTCAACCTGAAGACGTTCTTCACCTGGACGGGCGCGGCCCTCGTCGTGGTGGCGGCCGGCGTCGCCTCCTACGGCGTCCACGACCTGCAGGAGGCCGGCACGCTGCCCGGCCTCACCACGATCGCCTTCGACATCAGCGGCACGATCCCGCCGTCGTCCTGGTACGGCACGCTGCTCAAGGGCGTCTTCAACTTCCAGCCGGTCACGACCGTGCTGCAGGCCATCACCTGGGTCTGCTACCTCGTCCCCGTGCTGGCCCTGTTCTTCCGGCCGGCCCGCACGGCCTCGCCGGCCCCGCAGCCCCGCAGCACCGTCTCCGCCTGATCCCACCCCTGCCAAGGAGCCTGTTCGCCATGCCCGCACGCCCTCTTCCGCTCGCCGTCCTCGCCCTCGCGGTCGGCATCGGCGCGACGGGCTGCGGCTCGGGCAGCAGCAGCTCAGGTTCCGGCAAGGTCGCCATCAAGGCCGGGAACGCGAGCTGCGACGTCGCCAAGACGTCGTTCAGCGGCGGCACGATCGCCTTCGACGTGACGAACACCGGCTCCGACACGACGGAGGTGTACGTCTACGGCAAGGGCTCCGGCGGAGCCTTCGACAAGGTCGTCGGCGAGGTCGAGGACATCGCTCCGGGCACCAGCCGCGACTTCACCGTGAAGGTCTCCGGCGGCGACTACGAGGTCGCCTGCAAGCCGGGCCAGAAGGGCAACGGCATCCGGACCGCCATCACGGTCTCGGGCGCGACGGCGGCAGCCCAGGCGACGTACGACCGTGAGGTGGAGGTCACCGCCACCGACTTCGCGTTCAGCGGGCTGGCCGGTTTCACCGCCAAGGTGGGCGAGCGGATCGAGTTCAAGCTCGAGAACGACAGCGCGACCCGCCAGCACGAGCTGGAGGTCTTCGGCCCCGACGGCAAGGCGATCGGCGAGGTCGGCCCGACCGACCCGGGCAAGACCGGCGAGGTCGTCCTCGAGCTGGCCACCGCGGGTACTTACACGTACGAGAGCGGCATCGCCGACGACGCTGCGCGTGGCATGAAGGGCAGCTTCACCGTCAGCTGACCGACGCGCGTCCGACGCAACTGCAACAGGGTGGGCCTCCCTGGCCCGACAGGACGCGCGATCACGCTCAGCGCGCGCGAGGAGCTCCTCAGGCTGTTGCAGTTGCGTCGGACGGGGTTGGCGCTGTGAAGGTCAACGGGTTCGGAGCCGGCGGGTCGCCGCACGAGCGGAGGCAGCCGCGTAGGCCAGCGTCGCGACGGCCAGGACCGCGAAGCTCGGCGGGGTGCTGGGCAGTGCGTAGCTGGCGGTCAGGCCGATCCACACCGAGGCCACGGCGAGCGCCACCGACAGCGCCATCGCGAGGTACGGGTCGGCGCTGAGCTTGCTGGCCGCCGCCGCAGGCGCCGCGACCAGCCCGAGGATGAGCAGGGCGCCGACGACCTGGGTGGCCTCGGCAGCCGTGGCCCCCGTGAGCGCGAGGAACCCCAGGCCGAGCAGCCGCACCGGGACGCCGCCGGCCTTGGCGACGCGCTCGTCGAGGGTGGCGAGCAGCAGCGGCCGGGCGGCGGCGAGGAGCAGCACGACGACCACGACCGCGATGGCGGTCGCGGTCCAGGCGCGCGTCGAGGACAGGCCGAGCACCGAACCGAACAGCACCGCGACGGCACCGGTGCCGTTGCCGGCGCTCCTGGACGTCGTGTAGATGCTGAGGAACAGCACACCGAGGCCGAGGATCCACGCGAAGACGGCACCGATGACGGTGTCGTCAGGACGACCGCCGGGACCCACCAGGCCGATGCCGACGGCGACGGCGATCGTGATGACGAACAGCCCGAGGCGGGCGTCGAGCCCGAACGCCAGCGCCGCGAGCGCCCCGGTGAACGCGACGTGGCTCAGCGCGTCCGCGGTGAACACCTGCCCTCGCAGCACGAGGAAGTAGCCGACCAGGCCGGCGGCCACGGCGATCGCCGTGCCCGCGAGGAACGCGTGCTGCATGAACGGGTGGCTGAGCATGCCGATCACGACCGGCGCTCCCGGAGCCGCCGGGTGCCCAGCGCCAGCAGGTAGCAGCCGAACGCGAGCGTCGAGAGCCAGAAGCCGATCGGGTACGGCGAGGAGTAGGCGATGCCGAGGGCCGACCACGTGACCAGCAGGGCGATCGCCACGGACAGCGCGAGCGCTGCTGCGGGGCGGCAGGTCAGCTCACGCGCCGCCGCGGCGGGCAGCACCAGCAGGGTGAACACCATGAGGGCACCCGTGATCTGCGCGACGCCCGCGGCGGTGGCCGCCAGCAGCAGCAGGAACCCGACGTCGAGCGCCCGGACGGGTACACCCGACGCGCGGGCGGCTGCCGGGTCGAGCGAGGCGAACAGCAGCGGACGGCCGATCGTGGCCAGGACCACGAGCAGGATCACGGTCAGCACCGTCAGCGCCAGGACCTGCGCGCTGGTGACGCCCAGGAAGCTGCCGAACAGCAGCGCCGTCGTACCACCGAGGACTCCCTTGGACAGCACGACGAACAGGTAGCCGCACGCGAGTGCGAAGGCCTGGACCGTGCCCACCAGGGCCGGTTCCTCGCTGAACCCGCGACGCCCGGAGGTCGGCACGAGCGAGATGACGAGGGCGGCCGCCCCGCAGAAGGCGAAGTAGCCGAGGCCGGCGGAGGCACCGAGCCAGGTCGCCCCCGCGGCTCCGGGGAACCCGACCGCCGACAGCGTGTGACCCGCGAAGGCCTGCCGGCGCGTGACCATGAGGAAGCCGACGAGCCCGGCGAGCACGGCCAGCACCGAGCCGGCGCGGTAGGCGTTGACCATGAAAGGCAGCGCCCACATCTCCTGCAGGCTCGCGACCGGGTTCACGGGTGGCTGTGCCGGTCGCTGTGGTGGGCCGGCGCGTCCGGCTGCCCGACGACGACGAGCCGCCCGTCGGAGGTCGTGAGCACCTCGATCGGGATGCCGTAGAGCCGGGTCAGCGTCTCCGTCGTGATGACCTCGGCCGGTGTGCCGGTGGCGGCGCCGGCCGGCGCGAGGTAGGTGACCTGGTCGAGGTAGGGCAGGATCGGGTTGACGTCGTGGGCGACCATCACGACCGCGACGCCGCGCTCCCGGCACAGCCGGCTGACCAGCCCGGACACGGCTCCCTGGTTCTGCAGGTCGAGGGAGTCGAGCGGCTCGTCCAGCAGCAGCAGCTGGGGGTCCCGCGCGAGTGCCTGGGCGATGAGCAGCCGCTGCTGCTCGCCGCCCGACAGCTGCCCGATCGGGCGGTGGGCGTAGTCGCCGGCCCCGACCAGCTCGACCAGCTCCGCCACCTTCGCCTTCGCGGCTCGGGAAGCCCTGCCAGGCAAGGGGATGCCCCAGCGGTGGCCGTCCAGCCCGAGCCGGACGACGTCGAGGCCTCGCACGCGCACGCTGCTGTCGAAGGTGCGGCGCTGCGGCAGGAACCCGATCCGGTCGTTCGCCTCGCCCGGGGGGCGACCGAGGATCCGCACCGTTCCGGCGGTCGGGACCAGCAGCCCCAGCACCACCTGCAGGAGCGTGGACTTGCCGACGCCGTTGGGCCCGAGCACGGCGACGAACTCGCCGGGCCGGACGTGCAGCGAGACGTGCGACCAGATGCTGCGGCCGCCCAGGCTGACCGCGGCATCCGTGATGTCGATCGCCGGTGCGTCCGGTCCGGCCATCAGTGAGCCGTCCCGCGGGCGAGGGCGGTGCGCAGCGCAGTGAGCTGCGCGACCTGCCACTGCTGGAAGGTCGCTCCAGCAGGGGTGAGGGTCTCGGTCATCCGCACCGTCTCGACACCCGCCCGATCGGCGGCCTGGACCTGGGCCTGCACGTCGGGCGTGGCGTTCTGGGTGTTGTACACGTAGGCGCGGATGGCGCGGTGGGCGATCTGCCCGTCGATCGTGGCCTTGTCGCGCGCGGTCGGGTCGGTGCCTGCGGTGATCGCGTCGAGGAAGGACGTCGGGGTCAGCAGCTTCAGGCCGAGCGCCTCCGCAAGCGGCGCGAACAGCGACTCGGACGCACCGACGGGGGTCCCGGCGTACTCAGCGCGGATCGCGTCGATCGCGTCGAAGTAGGGCTTCATCGCGACGTCGAGCAGTGTGGTGCGCCGGCTGGTGAAGTACGACGCGCCCGCGGGGTCGAGGGCGGTGAGCTGGGCGGTGAGGGCGTCGACGACGGTGCGCACGTCGGCGGGTGAGTACCAGCGGTGCGGGTTGCCGCGGTCGGCCACACCGACGAGGCGTCCCACGTCGAGGTCCTTGCGGTGGGAGCTCGGGTTGGCCGCCAGCAGCTTGCTGGCCCAGCCGTCGTACCCGACGCCGTTGACGATCGTGAGGTCGGCGCGGGCCACGGCCCGCGCGTCGGCCGCGGTCGGCTCGTAGGCGTGCGGGTCCGCCGACGGGCTGCTGATGACCGACGTCACCGTGACCCGGTCACCCCCGAGCTGGGTCGCCAGGCTCCCCCAGACGTTCTCGGCGGCCACCACCGCGAGCCGCCCGCCCTTCCCGGACGACGAGCCGGACGAGGTCGCGCAGCCCGCGGCGAGCAGGACGGCACCGAGGCCGGCGACGGCCAGCGCCCGTCGTACCCGCCGGAGGTGGGGTGCCATCACCGCTCCTTGTTGGAAACAGTTTCGGTTACTGTCTTGGTCTCACGCTAGTCAGACGGGGGTGCGAGGACTAATGCACGAACTCGCATGCGTCCGGTGACGCCCGGCCCGGCACGCCGGGTCCGCGTGACCGCGCAGGCCCGGCTGCTCGACGAGCTGCTCGCCGCCACGAAGGAGTTCCGGACGGCACAGGACCTGTACGCCCAGCTGCGCGCGTCGGGGGCGCGGATCGGGCAGACCACGGTCTACCGGCACCTGCAGCTGCTCGCCGAGCAGGGTGTGGTGGACGTCATCCGCACCCCGACGGGCGAGGCGGCCTACCGGTCCTGCGCAGGACCGGAGCACCACCACCACCTGATCTGCCGGCACTGCGCGAAGACGGTCGAGCTCGACGGGCCGGAGGTCGAGCGGTGGCTCGCCTCCGCCACCGCGAAGGCGGGGTTCACCGACGTCTCGCACACCCTGGAGGTCCTCGGCACCTGCAGCAGCTGCGCCCGATGAGCCACGAGGAGTCCGATGCCGCTCCCCTGCCGGAGGTGGCGGTGGCGGACTACGACGCGGCCGCGGAGCTGCTCAAGGCGCTGAGCGCTCCGGTGCGGCTGGCGCTGGTGCACCTGCTCGCCGCTGGTCCGCGTTGCGTCCACGAGCTGGTCGGGGCGCTCGAGCTTCCCCAGCCGCTGGTGTCGCAGCACCTGAAGACGCTCCGGGCCGCCGGGCTGGTGGCCGCGACCCGGGACGGCCGGGAGGTCCGCTACCGGCTCGCCGACGACCACGTGGCGCACATCGTGCGGGACGCGGTCGTGCACTCCGGGGAGTCCTAGCGGGGGTCGGTCGCCGGGCGGGCCCGAGGGATCATGCGGAACGGATCGGGGACCGGCGCGTCCACCAGCTCGGCCCGCGGGCAGGTGGCGAGCGACAGGCCCACCAGCCCGAGCACCTGGTCGCACAGCCGCTCCACCGTCAGGCCCTGACCGGCACCCAGCTCGGTGACGTTGGCGCGGTAGATGGTGGCGCTCCACCGCTCCCAGACCATGTGGATCGAGCCGAGCAGCACCGCGGTCCCCCGCATGCCGGAAGGACCGTCGAACGGGCCGGAGAACCGCTGGACGCAGCTGATGTCGTGCAGCCAGCACCCGCCTCGGGTGACGTCGTTGTCCTCGAGCCACTCCATGATCTGCTTGGCCGCCCGTTCGGGGACCACCGCCGCCGGGCGGATCACCCTCATCTGCGCGATGCCCCGCGACTGCAGTCCCATGACCACCTCCGCTCGCCAGTGTGAGGACAGCCGAGGGCCAGTGCCATGGTCACTGTTGGGGATGAGCGCTCGGCCGGTCGGGTGCTCGAGAGTGCGGCCGGTTGGCCCTACCGACCAACGGCGGGACCTCCGGCTCTGCCGAGGCGACGAGACCGGCTGCACGCTGGAGCCCATGAAGACAAAGCAGGCAGCAGAGCAGTTCCTGGCACAGCGCCGCATCGCCGTCACGGGGGTGTCGCGCAGCGCGAAGGACCACGGTGCCAACGTCGTCTACGGCCGGTTGCGGGACCGGGGGTACGAGGTGTTCCCCGTCAACCCGAACGCGACCGAGGTCGAGGGTGACCCGTGCTACCCCGATCTGCACGCGATCCCGGTCCGTGTCGACGGGGTCGTCATCGGCACCAGCCCCGACCACGCCGTCGACACCGTGAAGGAGTGCGTCGCCCTCGGCATCCCGAGGGTCTGGATGCACCGGGGGCCGGTCGCGGGAAGCGTCTCGGACGAGGCGACCGCGCTCGGGCGGGAGAACGGCCTCACCGTCATCGACGGCGGCTGCCCCTGCATGTACGCCCCGACGTCCGACCCCGGCCACCGGGTCATGCGCAGCGTGCTGACGCTCACCGGCGCGGTCCCTCGCCGCGTCTGACTCACACCCGCAGTCCGGCCAGCCGGACCAGGGCCTCGAACCCGTCGGGGCTGCCCGGCCAGTGCCGGCGCAGCAGGGGCTCGCCGGCCCTGCGCACGACCGAGCGCAGGACCAGCACGACGAGGACGACGTCGTCGGCGTAGCCGAGGACAGGGATCATGTCCGGCACGAGGTCGAACGGGAGCGCCAGGTAGCCGAGCAGCAACCAGAGCCGCACCCGGACCCGGGCGGGCAGCGCAGGCTCCCTGGCCAGCCGGCTGGTGAGCCGCACCACGTCGGGCAGCAGCCGCAGCACCTCGCGGGCGGTCAGCTCGTCAGGGCGTGACCGCCACAGCACGACGAGCAGCGCGACCCACACCACGAGCAGCGCCGCAAGGACCCCGACCGCTGCTCGCCACCACACCCGCCCATCGTGTCAGGACAGCTTGCGGACGCAGCGGAAGGTGACCAGGGTGAGCAGCGCCGACAGCACGAGGTAGCCGGCGGTCTCGGCCCACTGGAGCGGCCAGAACCGACCGACGGGCTGGTAGACCACGTGCTGCCGGTAGCCCTCCGCCGTGAGCCGGTCGAAGCAGTCGGTGATGTCGGGCCCCTGCACTCTCACTGACCCTTGCACCGGCTGCGCCTGCGGACCCGGCAGGCAGCCGTCGAGCCAGGCAGGGAGGGACGTGGGCCGGCCCCGGAGCACCGTCTGCTGCGACAGCACCCAGTCGCCGCGGTGCGCGGTGTGGACACTGATCCTCCCGACGCCCGCCGGCGACGCCTCGATCCCGTCGAGGGTGGCCCGGCTGATCGCGATGGTCTGCGAGGTCGCGGGGAGCAGGTGCGGGCGCACCCAGAGAGGGACGGCGATCTGCACGAACGCCATGACCGCGAGAGTCAGCGCCATCGCGGGCAGCGCTCGGCGCAGGACGACACCCAGCAGGATGCCGACCGTGACCGCGAAGACGGTCTCGGCGACGGGCACGACGCCGCGCATCCCGAAGGCGATCGGGGTGAGCCGCAGCGGCAGGCTGCCGCGTGTCGAGCTCGTCGCCCCGTCCAGGGGGGCGGACCACCAGCTGATCGCCAGGCTCAGGGCTCCGACGGCGACCGCTGCGCACAGGGTGGTGATGCCGACCTTCATCAGCAGCCAGCGGGAGCGGGTGATGCTCTGGTTCCAGACCAAACGGTGGGTGCCGGCCTCGAGCTCCCGCGCGACGAGCGGCGCGCCCCAGAACGCGCCGACGATCGCGGGCACCACCGCCAGGACGAACAGGCAAGCACGGAACAGTCGGAGGTCCGACGGCGTGAGCAGGTCGTAGATCTCGGTGCCACGCAGGTCGGCGAGCCGCGGCCCCGTGATCGCGAGCACGACCGCGAGCGCCAGCACCCCGCCGTACACCGCCAGGGCCTGCGCGCGCAGCTGGCGCCAGGTCAACCAGGTCATCGGACGACCTCCATCGGCGTCGCGGCCTGCACTGCGGACCGTTGCATGTGGGCCAGCACGAGGTCCTCGAGCCCCAGCGAGGTGACCGACCAGGACGGGTCGAGGACGGGCTGGTCGGTCCGCACCACGAGCGTGGACTGGCGGTCGGTGTGGCTGGCTGACACCACCTCGAGGTGGGACGGCAGCGTGTCGTGTCGGGGGCCGGTCAGCCGCGCGTGCGACGCGAGCAGGTCCTCGACGTCACCCTCGACGCGGACCTGCGAGTCGACGAGGACGACGAGGTAGTCGCAGACCCGCTCGAGGTCTGAGACGACGTGGGAGGAGAGCACGACGCTGAGGTCGTACTCGGCGACCGCCTCCATCAGGGTCTGCAGGAACTCCCTGCGTGCCAAGGGATCCAGGCTCGCGACCGGCTCGTCGAGCACGAGCAGCTCCGGCCGCTTGGCGAGCCCGAGCGTCAGGGCGAGCTGGGCGCGCTGGCCGCCGGACAGGCTGCCCGCCCGCTGGGTGAGGTCGAGCCCGAGCCGCCCGATACGGTCGCGAGCCAGCTCGCCGTCCCACGCCGGGTTCAGTCGCTGCCCGAGGCGCAGGTGGTCGGCGATGCTCAGCCTCGCGTAGGTCGGCGTGTCCTGGGCGACGAACCCGACCTTCGCCAGCTGGGTCGCGTCCGCGGCCGGCCTGCCCCCGCACACCTCGATGCTGCCAGTGGTCGGCTGCGTCATCCCGACCGCGAGGCTGAGCAGCGTCGTCTTGCCGGCGCCGTTCGGACCGACCAGGCCCGTGACGCGGCCCGCCGGGACGTCCAAGGTGCAGTCGGCCAGCGCCCACTTGCGGCCGTAGCGCTTGCCGAGGCCCTGGGTGCGGATGACGGCGCTCACGCTATGTCCTGCTGGGCGGACCGAAAGGTGCTGAGGAACAGCGCCTCGATGCTCTCGTCGTCCAGCCCGGCCAGCCGGGCCTTGGTGAGCCACCGCCGCAGGTCGCGCCGCAGCGGTTCGTGCGCGGCGAGCGTCGTGTCCGCCAAGGTGCGCGTCACGAACGTGCCGACACCCGGCCGGGCGGCGACGAGACCGTCCCGCTCCAGCTCCCGGTAGGCCTTGAGGACGGTGTTCGGGTTGATGGCCAGCCGCGCCACGACGTCCTTGACGGTCGGCAGCTGGTCGCCCTCCTGCAGTAGCCCCAGTCGGAGCGCCTGCCGGACCTGGTGGACCACCTGCAGGTACGGCGAGACACCCGATCTGGCGTCCAGCGAGAACTCGATCATCAGCGTCCTATTCCACTAGTCTCCTAGCACAATAGGCCAAGGGGATCGTCAGCGGAAGAGGTCGAGGCGGGTGAAGACGGGGTCATCGGGACCACCGCTCCCCCAGGCGACGCCCTTGCCGATGAAGCCGCCCGCCGGCGAGGCGGTGCGCTGCTCGAAGGTGTCCATCACCAACGACCGGTGCAGGATCCGCCAGACGCCGTCGCGTCGTGCGTAGCGGTCGAGGTACCGGCCGCCGATGACCACCTCGCGCTCACCGGTGCGGTGGTACGCGGTGTTGACCAGCTGCCCCTGCGCCGTGTCGCCCTCGACGACGAAGAGCATGGAGTCGATGGTGTGCCGGGTGGCGTCGAGCCCGGCCAGCATCCGGGGCAGCCACTCGACGTAGTCGTCGGCGGAGCCGGAGAACATCTCTCCGTGGTCGTCGACCGCGTCGTCGTGGTAGAGGCTGCGCAGCAGCGTCATGTCGCCCCGGTCGACCGCGTGGCAGTACAGCCAGGCCAGTCGCTGCAGCTCCAGGTGGGCGAGCGCCTCGGGCAGGTCGAGCGCGTGAGGTCCCAGCATGTGCGGATCCTGCCAGGGCTCAGGCGCGGTGGGGTACGCCGCTTCCGCGCGGTGCGGGGACGGTGGAGGGCAGCGGCCGCAGCCGTCCCGCCAGGTCGGGCGCGGGCACGGGACGCCCGAGCAGGTAGCCCTGGGCGCGTCGGCAGCCCAGGCCCTGCAGGACGTCGCGCTGCGCCTCCGTCTCGACGCCCTCGGCGATCGTGGAGATCCCGAGAGAGCTCGACAGCGCCAGGATCGCCTGCACGATCGCGAGGTCGTCCGCGTCCGTGCCGAGGCCGTCCACGAAGGTGCGGTCGATCTTCAGCACGTCCACCGGGAACCGCTTGAGGTAGGTCAACGACGAGTAGCCGGTGCCGAAGTCGTCGATGCTGATCCGCACACCGAGCCGCTTCAGGGCGTCGAGCACGCCGAGCGCCTCCTCGGCGTCGCGCATCAGCACGCTCTCGGTGATCTCGAGGGACAGCGCGGACGGCTCGACGCCGGTGCGGTCGAGGATCTCGGCGACCCGCTCCACCAGGTCCGGGCGCGCGAGCTGCACCCCGGAGAGGTTCACAGCCATCGTCAGGTGCGGTGCTGTCCGGTGCCAGTCGACGAGCTGGGTGCAGGCCTGTTCGAGCACCCACTCCCCCACCGGCACGATGAGACCCGTCTCCTCGGCGATCGAGATGATCTCGTTGGGCATGACGAGCCCGCGGGTGCGGTGCTGCCAGCGCAGCAGGGCCTCCACACCGGTGACGTGACCGGTGGCGAGGTCGATGACGGGCTGGTAGTGCAGCCGGAGGTCGCCGGCGGTCAGGGCTCTGCGCAGCTCGACCTCGGTCTCGAGGCGGGCGAGCGCCTCCTCCCGCATGGTGTCGGCGAACAGCACCGACCGGCCGCGAGCGTCGCGCTTGGCGCGGTACATCGCGGCGTCGGCGTCGCGCAGCAGGTCACCCGGGCTGTCGTCAGGACTGCTCGACAGGGCGATGCCGGTGCTCACGCCGACGACGACCTCGGAGCCGTCGACGCGCACGGGCCCACTGATGCCCGCGGCCAGCCGCTCTGCGGTGTGGACCGCCTCAGCGGGGTGCTCGATGCCGTGGCACAGCACCACGAACTCGTCACCACCGAAGCGCGCGACGGTGTCGCCCGGGGCGACCAGGCGCTCGAGGCGAGCCGCGAGCTCGATGAGCACGTCGTCACCGGCGTCGTGACCCAGACCGTCGTTGATCACCTTGAAGTGGTCGATGTCGAGGAACAGCACCGCCACCTGGCCACCCCCGCGACGCAGCGCGGCCAGCGACTGGGTGAGGCGGTCGACGAACAGCGCGCGGTTGGGCAGGCCGGTGAGGCGGTCGTGCAGTCCCTCCCGGACCAGCTGCTCCTCGATCTCCCGCCGTTGCGTGATGTCCCAGCAGATGCCGATCATCCGCGCCGGATTGCCTTCAGCGTCGGTGACGACCTCGCCCCAGCTGGCCAGGGTGCGGACCTGGCCGTCCGGCCAGACCACCCGCTCCTCCATCTCGAAGGGCTCGAGGGTCTCCAGGGAGTGCTGGTGCACGGCGATCACGTGCTCCCGGTCGTCCGGGTGCAGCATCGACAGGAACACCTCGTAGCTGGCCATGAACGACTGCGGCTCGCGACCGTAGATGCGGTACAGCTGGTCGCTCCACGTGTTGGTGTTCGTGGCGATCTCGAAGTCGTAGCTGCCCACCTGGGAGATGCGCTGCGCCTCGACGAGCCGGCGCTCGCTCTTCTCGAGAGCCTGCAGCCTGCGGTCCCTCGTCAGCGCGACCCCGAGCACCTCTGCCAGCTTGACCAGGAAGTCGTGGTCCGCGTCGGTCGGCGCGCCCGTGAGCCGCAGCACGCCGTACATCCGGCCGTCGTCACCTCGTACGGCGATGTCGTCCGGCCGGGCGTCCGCCTCGTCGCAGGCCACGTAGCCTGCCGACAGGCCGGGCAGCACCACGCCGACGAGCGCCTCCGCCTGGTCCAGGACGTCCTGGATCGGCTTGTCGGCGAGCGCGAGCGCGAGCAGCGCGCGTTCGCGCGCGCTCCCGTCGTCCGAACGGTCCGTGTTGACCACGCTTGGAACCTCCCAGCCGAGTGTCGGCCGACGAACGGGCCCTCGTCATGATCCGGAAGGACTAGTCCCATTCGCGATGCGACGGGAGGAGTTGTGGCGAATTGCTCGTTGCCTCACCCGAGCTGGTTCATCGCCTCCGCCAGCCGCCCGATCTCCTCGTCGGTCACGAAGAAGTGCGGAGCGACCCGCACGTAGCCGGCACGGGCAGACGTGACGAACCCCCGACCCAGCAGACCCTCGACGAGCTCCTCGGGCGGTCGACGCCGCGACAGCACGCACAGGATGCCCGACCGGTTCCCCGGGGGATGGCGCACCGGGACGAACAGAGCCGGGTCGAGCTGGTCGGTCAGCAGGTCCAGCAGGCGCAGGATCTCCTCGCGGATGGCGTCGACGCCGTACCGCAGGTGGATCTCGGAGATCGACGCCTCGAGCGCGGCCACGAGCGCCGGCGAGGCCGTCGCGTACTCGAACCGCTTGGCCGTCCGGTGCGGCGCCCACGCGTGGTCGAGGTAGTCGGTGCCCTGGGTCATCGTCTCGGCCCCGACGACGACGTGCTCGAGCTTGTCCCGGAACGCGGGGCTCGTGTACATCAGCCCGCTCCCGATCGGCCCGAGCAGCCACTTCCACCCGGGCGCCGCCACCGCGGCGACGCCGTGCCGATCGGGTTCGAGCGGCAGCGCGCCGAGGCTCTGCGCCGCGTCGAGCACCAGGTCCACGCCGTGCGCGCGACAGATGCTCGTCACGGCGTCGAGGTCCAGGGCGAAGCCGCTCGCGAACTGCACGGTGCTCAGCGCCACGACCCGGGTCCGCGGGGTGATGAGCCGCTCGAGGTCGTCGAGGGAGAAGGCGCACGGGCGCTCGCCGCAATCGTCATTGCCGGGGGTGGTGACGTTGGGCAGCTGGACCAGCCGCACGCCCCGGCCGGCGAGGTTGCGCCAGGGGTAGTGGTTGGCCGGGTACTCGTGGACGTAGCTGATCACCTCGTCGCCGGGCCGGAACGGATAGCCGGCAGCGATGAGCGAGACGCCTTCGGTCGTGTTGCGCTGGAAGGAGACGTTGTCCGCGCTGGTGGCCAGCAACCGTGCGGCAGTGGTGTGGAACCGGTCGAGCGTCTCGTCGTAGGAGCGGAAGACCAGGCCGCCGATGTCTGCCTGCAGCTGTGCCGCCGCCACCATCCGCTCCACGGCGACCGCCGGCAGCGGAGAGGCACCGCACGCGAGCAGGAAGACGTGGTGCTCCTTGCCCGGGAACGAGGTCGTGCTCTTGTCGAAGGCGGCCATCAGCCGAGCAGGTTCTGGAGGAGCACCGGACCGTCGGTGTCGAACGGCTCGCCGAAGGCGACGCCGGCCATGCTGCCGAAGTGCACGGCGCGCGCCTCCAGCATGGCGACGAACCGGCCGTCGTTCAGCGCTGTGGACTCGTCACCGGCACCGCGCGACACCTGGCTCTCGTACACCCGGAGCAGTCTGCGGCGCGCCTCCCAGACCGAGCCGACGTCGACGACCACAGCGGGCTCGAACGGCGTGTGCAGCATGTACCGGTAGACCCGGGTCGGCCGGTGCGGCGCACCACTGCCGTAGCGCCGGACCCCGGCCAGGAAGCACGCGTCGCGCACCAGGCGTGCCGCCGCGACATGGTCGGGATGCCGGTCGTCCCCGAACGGCGCGAGGACGACACGCGGACGCAGCTCGCGCAGCGCGCCGACCACGGCATCCCGGTGCGACTCGTGGACGCCGAGCCCACCGTCCGGCAGCGAGAGGCCGAGCCGCGCCGTGAGACCCATGAGGTCGCTCGCGGCGTCTCGTTCCAGGGCACGCCGCTCCAGGTTCCCGTTCGTCGACAGCTCTCCGTCGGAGAGGTCGACGATCGCGGTCGAGAGCCCACCCGCTGCTGCGGCGAGCATCGTGCCGCCGCAGAACAGCTCGACGTCGTCGGGGTGCGGTGCGAACGCGACGACATCGACACCGTCGACACCGCCGTCGTCAGCGCGCGGCACTGCGGATCCCGTTCGAGGCCAGGGCCGGGCTGTAGACGGCCTCGTAGCGCTCGACAGCAGCGGCCACGGAGAACGCTCGAGCGCGCTCGGCGGCAGCACGGCGCAGACCGAGCCGGAGCGCGTGGTCGGTCAGGACCCGGCGGACCAGCTCGGCCGCCGCGGTGTGGTCGCCCTGCGCGTAGAGCAGCGCGGTGCGGCCGTGCTCGGCGAGCTCGGCGAACCCCCCGACAGCGGTCCCGACGACGGCGAGCCCGCCTGCCATCGCCTCCAGCGCCGCCAGGCAGAAGCTCTCCTCGAGCGAGCTCATGACCAGGACGTCGCACTGGGCGAGCAGCTGCCCGACGTCGGCGCGGAGGCCGAGGACGCGCACGTGGCGCTCGAGCCGCGCCTTCCGAAGAAGGGACCTCACTCCCGGCAGCTCGGGTCCGTCGCCGATCAGCCAGAGCTCCGCATCGTGCTGCTCCCGCACGGCGGCGAAGATCCGGGCGACGCCCTGCGGGTCCTTGACCGGCCGGAAGGTCGAGACGTGGACGAGCCGCGGACGCCGACCCCCCGCGCGCGGATCCGTGAAGTCGAGGCTGCGGGGGACGTCCCCCGCGTCGATGAAGTTCGGGATCACCGTCGGCCGGCGCTCGAGCCGCAGTCGCTCATGAGCGACGGCGGCATAGGGGCGGGAGACGGTGGTCCACTCGTCGGTGTGCCGCAGCGCGTCGATCGCCTCGTGGTCAGGCGGATGGGTGACGTCGGTGCCGTGCAGCGTGCCAACGAACAGCGGCGCCGCCGGACCAAGCCGGCGCTTGAGTCCGCGCACGAGGTGCGCGAACGGCCACGCGTAGTGGTAGTGCAGCACCTGGACGCCGTTGTCGCGGATGGCCGCCTCGACGCGGTGCTCGAGCTGAGCCAGCCGCCACCGGTCCCAGGTCGGCTCGAGCGTCATCCGCCAGGGCCCGGCGGGCACGACCGACACCCGGTGCCCGCGGTGCTCGAGCGCGTCGGCGAGGCGCAGGGCGACTCGCGAGCTGCCTCCCGGGCCGGTGTGGCAGAGCATCGCGATACTCATGGCGAGAAGTTACAGGCAGCCAGCGGCAGCAAGGCGTGCGACGCCCGACCGAGATCGGCTTCCTTGACTGCCCCGAGGGGGTGGTTGATCGTGCAGCCATGTCGCTGCTCGAGTCGGAGAGGGTGCCCACCGCCGGCGCCAGCAACTCCGAGGCGGCAGCGGCCGGGCTGTGGGACGCGCTCGACACCGTGCAGTGCGGTCATCCGGAGATCGTCAGCGACTTCCTGACCGCGGTTCAGCCGGGCGGCAGCATCGTCGACCTCGGCTGCTGGAGCGGGTCGATCGCCGCGCTCGCCGCCCGGTGCATCGACGGCGGCGGCGCGCCGTGGACGTCCTACGTCGGCATCGATGTCGTCCCGGCGGCCGCGCAGCGGTTCCGCTCGCTGCATGCCGGGAGGCCGCGCACCATCGCGATAGCCGGTGACGTGCGCGCACTGCCGCTGCCGGACGACTGCGCGGACGTCGTCCTGTGCCTGTTCGTCCTCCAGGACATGGAGGGCTACCGCGCTGACGGGCTGCGCGCGCTCCGCGAGATCGCCCGCATCGCGCGCCCCGGCGCCCAGCTGCTGTTCGGCCTGACCGTGCACGCCCTGCAGGAGGAGAACACCCACTACGTCGTCAAGAAGCTGCGCAGGGAGGGCATCCCGGAGAAGCCGACGCACCACTGGCACGGTCCCGAGTACCTGAAGGCGTTGCGGGCGAGCGGGTTCCGCCTCACCCACGTTGACGGGTTCGGGCCCAACGAGCGCGGCTTCGTCGAGCTCTACGTGCGGGCCGTCGCCGACGACGGTCCGGCACCCGGTGAGGCAGGGGTGCCGGTCGGGGTGCTGCCCGGCGCACCGCGCGTGTACGTCGACTACGTCCACCGCTTCGAACGGGTCGCGCAGGCGTACCAGCACGACTTCCACGACCCGGCGTCGTTCGATCGCGCCGCAGCCACCGCCGCGGCACGGGTGCTGCCGCGGGACGCCGTGGCAGACGTCCTGCTCGAGCAGCACGCGCTCCTCCATGCCGGTGACGCCGCCCGGCAGAACATCGAGCGGTTGCGCGATCGCGAGTCGGTCGCGGTGCTGACCGGCCAGCAGCCGGCTCTCTTCGGCGGGCCGTTGTACAACCTCTACAAGGCGGCGACGTGCGTGCAGCTCGCGCGCCGGCTGGAGGCGACCACCGGCCGGCCGCACGTGCCGGTGTTCTGGATCGCCAACGACGACCACCTGCTCGCCGCCGTCGATCACGTGCACGCCGTCGCCGACGACGGCAGCCTCGTCCGGATCGCCTGGGAGCACGGGCGCCAGCACACCACGGAGCCGATCAGCGAGGTGCGACTCGACGAGAGCGTCGACCGGGCGGTCGAGGCCCTCACCCGCAGCAGCGGTTCGCCCGCCGCCGCGCTCGCGGCGGCCACCTTCCGTGCGGGTGAGCGGCTCTCGGACTGCTTCGGCCGCTTCCTGGCTGCGAGCTTCGAGCACGACGGTCTGGTCGTCGTCGATCCGAGCGATGTCCGGCTGCGCCGGCTGGGGATGCCCCGCCTTGCGGCCGAGCTCGACTTCCCGTCGCCGAGCGCTGTCGCGGCGCGAACGGCGACCGAGTGGCTGGCTGCGCAGGGGTACGCAGCCCAGGTCGCACTTCGCGATGACCGGCTCGGGCTGTTCTACGGGCGACGGCAGCGGTTCCGCCTCCGCGCGACGGAGTCGGGCTGTCAGATCACGCAGGGCACGGCCGAAGCCGACTGGGACAGCGTGCGCGCGTCGCTCTCAGCCGCGCCGCAGGACTTCAGCCCGAACGTGCTGCTGCGCCCGCTCTACCAGGACGCTCTGTTCCCGACCGCCGCCTACGTCGCAGGGCCGAGCGAGATCGCGTACTTCGCCCAGCTCAGTCCGGTGTACGCCCGCTTCGGCCTGCCGATGCCGGTGATCTACCCACGCAAGACCGCCACCCTGTTGAGCCCCCGCGCCCAGGAGGAGCTGCGCGCCGCGGGACTGCACGTCGCCGACGTCTTCCGCGACGGGGCGGCACTCGGGCCGGAGGCGTTCGCGAGCACCGACCGCCGATGGCTGCACGCGTACCTCACACCCGGTGGCAGCCCGCAGGAGCGGGTGCTCGGCGCCGCGTGCGTCCCGACCGCGGAGGCGCTCGCGCGTCTGTCGCTCGACGTGCTCGACCACCAAGTCATCCCCACGAGCGACCGTGCCTGAGGACTTCCGGTCGGCCGCCGCAAGCCTCGTCTACCAGGTCCGCGGCCTGGGCACGACCGGCGACGTCCTGCACGTGGGAGCGCATCCGGACGACGAGGACAGTGGCCTGATCTCGATGCTCGTCCGTGGGCACGCGGCCCGGGTCGTCTGCTGGTCGGCAACCCGAGGAGAGGGCGGCCAGAGCCGCGTCGCCCCGTACGCGGGCCGTGAGCTCGGCATCTACCGCACCTGGGAGACGCTGGACGCGCGAGCGGTCGACGGCGGGGAGTCGTGGTTCGGCCCGTTCTACGACTACGACTACAGCAAGAGCGGGGCCGAGACCCTCGAGAAGTGGGGCAGCGAGCGGCTCGTCCGGGAGATCGTCCGGGCCATCCGCGCCGCGCAACCGCAGATCGTGATCAGCGCCTGGCGCGGTGACGAGTCCGACGGACACGGGCACCACACCGCCGTCGGGGTGGCCGTTCACGAGGCGTTCCTGGCAGCCGGCGACCCGACGCGCTTTCCCGAGCTGGAGTCGGTCGGTCTCGCGGCCTGGCAGCCCCGCAAGCTCCTTGTCGGGATGCGCAGTGACTGGGCACCCGGCGAGAAGGTCCAGCTGGGAGTCCGCCGGCCGGAGCTGGAACGGCCCGAGTACGTGCGGCTGAACACCGGCGCGTTCGACCCGATCGTCAACCTCACCTACGAGGAGCAGGGCGCGATCGCCCTCAACCAGCACCTGACGCAGGGCACGACGAGTGTCCCGACCCCCGGCGACCACTTCGTCTACCTCCGCCTGGACCAGGTCGCGCCCGGCTCCCAGCTGAGCGGGACGGAGGGGTTGTACGACGGACTCGACACCGGCCTGACCGGGCTGGCCGACTACCCGGGCGGGGGCTGCGACTCGCTGCGCAGCGAGCTCGCAGCGGTGCAGCGCCTCGCCGTCACAGCCGCGGAGCGCCTCCAGGTGGAGGAGCCCTGGCGCACCGCCCCGGCGCTGCTCGACCTCGTCGAGGGCCTCGCCCGGCTCGAGGACCACCTGGTCGCCAGCATCCCGGACGCCTCCTCGCGCACGGCGCTCGCGGGCTACCTCGCGCGCAGGCGCCGGGACGCGCAAGCTGTCGCTGCTCGCTGTCTCGGCCTGCGGCTGCTGGTCTCGGTCGACCGCGCGACGCTGACCCCCGGCGAGTCGTTGGGGCTCACGGCGCGCCTGATCGGCTACGGCCCCGAGCAGCCGGCCGAGGTGACGTTCGAGCCGGCGGTGGGCTTCGCGGACGCCGAGGTCCGCCGGGTCGACACGGGCGACCCGCAGGCGGCGGCGTTCGTCATCACCGTACCGACGGATGCCGACCTGTCCTGCCCCTACTGGCTGCGCGCACCGGTGGGCGACTACGCCTACGACTGGCCCGAGACGATCGCAGTCGGCGAGCCCTTCGACCCGGTTCCGATCACCGTCCACTGCTCACTGCAGGTCGCGGGCAGACGGCTGCGGTTGTCCGCCCCTGCCCTGTGCGAGGAGGTGTTCGCCGGGGGCTACCGGCAGCTGGCGACGACGATCCTGCCGCCGATCTCGGTCCGTCCTGTCGTGGACCGGCACTTCCTTCGCTGCCGGGACGTGCCACAGCGTCTCGAGCTGCGCGTCGGCGTCCTCGGGCACCACAAGGGTGTCGTGCCGATCGAGGGGGTCCTCGAGGTCACGGTGCCGCCGGGTTGGACGGCGGCACCCGACCGGACGCCCGTCAGCCTGCGCAAGGAGGGCGTCGCCGACACGGTGACGGTGACGGTGACGGTCCCACCGGACGCGCCGGCAGGCAGCCAGCAGATCTCCTACGGCATGCGCTGCGGCGACCGGCTCTACGAGTCGTCCGTCACCACCGTCATGCAGACCGCGCCCGGGCTGGGCGGCGAACCGGACTCAGGGACCTGCCTGCGCCGCGAGGTCATCGCGGAGTCCGTCCCGGTGACGGCCGATCTGATCGACGTCGAGGTCCACGAGTCCCACTCCTACGGCTACGTCAGCGGCATCGGCGATGACGTGCCACGCGTCCTCGCCGGCCTCGGGCTGTCCGTCCACGCGCTCAGCGACGACGAGCTCGCCCTGTCCGACCTGGCCGGTTACGACACGATCGTCATCGGGCCGAACGCGTTCCTCGCCCGCGACGCCCTGCGCACCTCGGCCGGCCGGCTGCTCGACTACGTCCACGGCGGCGGTGCGCTGCTGGTCCAGTACCAGGGCTACGCGTACGCGCAGATGAACGCCACCCCCTTCCCCTTCCGGTACCACGAGCCGCACGACCGCGTCACGCACGAGGGCTCGCCTGTCGAGATCCTCGACCCCGACCACTTCGTGCTGCGCTTCCCGAACCGCATCGGGCCTGAGGACTTCGCCGGCTGGGTGCGCGACCGCGGCCTGTACTTCTTCGGCGAGTGGG
>CAMLIA010000046.1 GCA_946479905.1 uncultured Frankiales bacterium
ATCCGCCTCCGCAACGGCCGCTACCTCAACGAACACGGCTACCTCGACCACCCCACCATCGAGGACCACCCACCGTTCTAGAGATCAGCTCACGAGGATGCGGTGGCCGGCGCGCTCGCCGATGTCCTCGAAGCCGAGTCGCGCCAGCAGCCGGAGGGAGGGCTCGTTCCCGGGCAGCACCTCGGCTCGTACCGATCTCGCGCCCTGCTCGCGGACCCACTCGACGAGCAGCCGGACCGCTTCGGTGCCCAGCCCGCGGCCGCGCGCCGAGCGGGCGAGCCCGTAGCCGATCTCGACCTCGCCGTCCTCGTCGGGCGGCCCGAACCAGCCGCAGTCGCCGACCACCACCCCGTCCTCCAGGACGAGGAAGGTGCCCGGCCCGCCGCCGTGCTCGGCGAAGGGACGCAGGGCGTCGTAGGTGTCCTCGTGCGGCCAGTCACCCGCGTGCGGCACCTCGATGACGGAGTGGGCGAGCACGGCCTGCGCGAGCGGCAGCGTCACCGGCTCCAGCGTGATCACTCGGCGGCAGGCTCGGGCAGTGCCTCGGCCAGGGCGGGTGCGACCAGCCCGACCTGCCAGGCACGGGCGCCCCAGCGGGTCAGCACGGCGGAGACCGTCTCGACCGAGATCTGCTCAGGCGGTGTCCAGGCCAGCCGGCGCACGGCCTCGGGCTGGACGAGGTTCTCGGCGGGCATCGTGTTCGCCTCGGCGAGGGCGGTCACGGCCGCGCGCACGCGGGCCAGCCGGCGGGCGGCCACGGGGTCGCGCTCCGCCCACCGGTTCGGCGGCGGGGGCCCGTCACCCGGCGGCCCGGGCTGCGGCAGCTGGTCCTCCGGCAGGCTTGCCGCCTTCTGCAGCGCACCCCACCAGGTGTCGACGTGCCGGCGGGTCGAGCGGCCACCGAACACCGGCAGCGCCATCAGCTCCGTCGGGGACTGGGGGGCTGCAGTGACCGCGCTGACGATCGCGGCGTCGGGCAGGATCCGGCCCGGTGCGGTGTCGCGCCGGCGGGCCATCGTGTCGCGCACCTCCCAGAGCTCGCGGACGGCGGCCAGCTGGCGGCGGGTGCGCAACCGGTGGATGCCGGACGTGCGACGCCAGGGGTCCGTCCGCGGGGCCGCCGCTGGGGCCAGCCGGACCGCCTCGAACTCCTCGTGCGCCCAGGCGAGCTTGCCCTGCGCACGCAGCTCCTCCTCGAGGGCGTCCCGGAGCTCGAGCAGCACCTCGACGTCGAGTGCGGCGTACACCAGCCACTCCTGCGGCAGCGGGCGCGTCGACCAGTCGGCGGCGCTGTGGCCCTTCTCCAGCCGGTAGCCGAGCACGTTCTCGACCATCGCGCCGAGGCCCACCCGCTCGAAGCCGGCGAGCCGCCCGGCGAGCTCGGTGTCGAAGACCTCCGGGGCCTCCATGCCGACCTCGGCGAGGCACGGGATGTCCTGCGAGGCCGCGTGCAGCACCCAGGGGGCGTCCTGCAGGACCTTGCCGAGCAGGGACAGGTCGGGGCAGGCGATCGGGTCGATGAGGGCGGTGCCGGCGCCCTTCCGGCGCAGCTGCACGAGGTACGCCCGCTGCGAGTAGCGGTAGCCGGACGCGCGCTCGGCGTCCACCGCGACCGGACCGGTGCCGCCGGCGAAGCGCGCGACCACCTCGGCGAGCGCGGCGGCGGTCTCGATGACCGCAGGAACGCCGTCGCGGGGCAGGAGCAGCGGGATGACCTCCGGCTGCGCCTCATCCGTCACGCGGGCCAGACTACGTGCGCGGCTCAAGCGTGCTGGCGCAACACCCTGAACACGGGCAGGCCGGTGGAGTTCGGGGCATAGCTGGTGGTGTCGCCCGTCAGCGTGAAGGCCCCGCTGTCGGAGCCGTCGAAGGCGAACGCGAGCCACCCCCACGCCGGTCGCTGGGCCTCCAGGAAGCGGATGGTCTCGCGGTAGTACCCGGAGCCGTCCACGTCGCCGAAGGCGGTCCGGGTGGGCCAGCCGAACTCGGTGACGAGGACCGGTGCCCGCTTCGCCAGCGGCAGCCAGCGGCGCAGCACCTGGGTGTTGGCGTGCGCGTACGCCGCGGACTGGCACGCGCCCGGACCCGGGCAGGTGTAGGGGTGCAGGGCGTACACCGGCCGGCCGGCCAGCGGGGTGGCCGGTGGCACGGTCGCCCAGTCCCGCCCGTCGACGACGATCAGGTGGCCCGGAGCGGTGCGCGCGACGAGGTCGTGGAGCTCCTGCATCCCGACCGCCTGGTAGCGCGGGGAGGAGGCCTCGCAGGCGAGCCGGGCGGTGAGCAGCTGCTGCGGGTCGCAGTCCTGGAAGGTCGCCCGCGGCGTACCGCTCCGCCAGACGGCCTCCGTCACCCAGTGCGGCTCGTTGTAGAGCTCGAAGGCCACCAGCGGGTTCGCGGCGAAGTGCCGGGCGACGCTCGACCAGAGCTGCTGGGCGAGGGGCGCGTCGGGCATGGCGTGCCGCCCGACGGTGGTGCACCCGGCGGTGCTGGTGTGCAGGTCGAGCAGGGCGACCATCTTGCGTGCGGTGATCCACCGCACCTCCGCGTCGATCGCCCGGCGGTACGACGTGGGCGGGCCGGTGAGGTCGCCGCAGGCGCCGGTCCACTGCGCCTCGCCGAGGAGCACCCGGACCGCGCCGGCGTGCCAGGACGTGGCGTGGTCGGCGCCCATCCAGCCGACCTCGGCGGCGGTGACGGGGACGCCGCTGGTGCCCGGCCCGCCCTCGGTGCCCGCGCGGTTGAGGCCGCGCAGCACGACGGTGTGCCCGGCGCTGTCGACGATGCGGTTCCCGGACACGTGCAGGCCCGGCGCCGACGCAGCCGGGGACGGCTGGGCGAGGCAGGCGGCGGTCGCCGCGACGGCGGCGAGCAGCGCACGTCGGGGCAGGCGCACGAGGACTCCGGGTCGGAGGTGGAGCAGCTGGGAGTGGTGCGAAAGCCTACCGATCAGGGCGTTCCAGGCCTAGCGGATGACACCCGCCCGCATCGCCAGCGCAACCATCTCCGCGCGGTCCCCGGTGCCGAGCTTGCGGGCGATCCGGGCGAGGTGGCTCTTGACCGTCAGCGCGGACAGCCCGAGCTCGTCACCGATCTGCTTGTTGGACTGGCCGTCGGCGACCAGGCGGAGCACCTCGACCTCGCGGCCGGAGAGCTCGGAGACGCCGGTGTCGACCGGACCGCCGCGCAGACCGGCAGCGAGCAGGGACGCGACCGACGGGTCGGCGTAGACGCCGCCGTCGAGCACCCGGCGCACGCCGTCGGCGACGACGACGGGGGAGGCGGACTTCAGCAGGTAGCCCTGCGCGCCGGCCACGAAGGCGGCGCGCACGCTGTAGGGGTCGTCGGCAGCGGAGAGCACGACGAGGCGCTGCCAGCCGGCGGAGCGCAGGTCGGCGAGCAGGTCGAGGCCGGAGCCGTCGGGCAGCCCGAGGTCGAGCACGCACAGCTCGCGCGGGCCGGACAGGTTGGCGCGGGCACGGGCCTCACCGATGGTGGCGGCCTCGACGACCTCGCGGGCGCCCATCATCTTGAGTCGGTTGACCATGGACTCGCGCACGAGTGGGTGGTCGTCCACGACCATGGCCGAGAAGCCTGGGTTCTCCCCAGCCTGCGCAGGGATGTCCAGCGCGCTATCGAGACCGGCGGCCACCGCGTCCTCCACCACTTCGTTGCACGGGGTCGATCCCCGCGTCCTACACGGTCTTTCGGCTGACCAGGTGGCCGGCTGTAGCGAAAGTTGCTCCGAGTGGCCCAGAGCGCACGGTTACGCCGTTCGGCTGACAAGACGCGCAAGGACTGCAGTTCACCCCTCCGGCTGCCGATGGGGGGACGAACACCGCTGTCAGGAGGACACCTGTGACCCGAACCGCCACCGCACGCCGCGCCTCGGCAGGCGCGCTGGTCGGCGCGGTGCTGGGCGCAGCGGGGCTCCTCGCGCTCCCCGGCGGCCCGACGCTGCAGGCAGTGGTCTCCTTCGACGGCGCGCCCCCGCACGTGGCGGGCGTCAGCTACCTGGGCACGCTCCGCAACCTCGACATGGCAGTGGTACGAGGCAAGGCGGGCGCGCTGGCCCGGCTGGCCCAGACCGCAGGGGTCCGCGGACTCGACCTCGACAACCGCGTGCGGCTCGACAGCCGCGACTCCGACGGCGTGGGCGGGCGGCTGGCCTCCGACGGGCTCGACGGCTCCGCCGGCCGGCCCGGCGCCGGCGCCGGCGTGCGGGTCGCCCTCATCGACACCGGCGTGACCGACACCGCCGCCCTCAGCCGGGCCTCCGGCCGCCTCGTGGACGCGGTGGACGCCTCCCACCCCGGCGAGCTGCGCACCGGCGGCAGCTACACCGACGGGTACGGCCACGGGACGTTCATGGCGAGCGTCCTCGCGGGCGGCGTCGTGCCCGGCACCGACGGCAAGCCGCTCGGCGTCGCCCCCGGCGCCACCGTCCTCAACGTGCGCGTGGCGCAGCCCGACGGCACCACCTCCCTGTCGCGGGTGCTCGGCGGCCTGGAGTGGGTCAGCGAGCACGCCTCGGACGTCGACGTGGCGAACCTCGCGCTGTCCCACGACCGGCCGCAGCAGGCCTACGGCGCCGACCCCCTCACGGACGCCGTCGAGTACGTGCGGAACCAGGGCGTGACCGTCGTGGTCGCGGCCGGCAACGAGCGCGGCGGCCTCGGCGACCCCGGCTTCGACCCGCGGGTGCTCACGGTCGGCGCGGCTGACCTGGGCACCGGACGGGTCGCCCCGTTCAGCGCCTCCGGCACCGTCGACGGCGTCGCGAAGCCGGACGTGGTCGCGAGCGGCGTCGACGTGCTCGGCCTGCTGCCGCAGGGCTCCGTCATCGAGCAGGCGCCCGGCACCCGGCACCTCGCCAACGGGCTGTTCCGCGGGTCGGGGACGAGCCAGTCGACCGCGATCACCTCCGGCCTCGCCGCTGTCCTGCTGGCCGCCCACCCCGAGGCGACACCGCTGCAGGTCAAGGCCTCGCTGCGCTGCGCGGCCCGCGACCTGAACGGCAAGCGGGACGGCGCCGGTCTCGTCCGCACCACCACCACGCTCTGCGCCGGCACCGACGGCCAGGCGCTCGACGGCAGCGGTGACGCCTCCGGGGAGGCCGGCTTCGACGCGTCCTCGTGGTCGGCGTCGTCGTGGTCGGCCAGCTCGTGGTCCGCCAGCTCCTGGTCGGCGTCGTCGTGGTCCGCCAGCTCGTGGTCGGCCTCGTCGTGGTCGGCGTCGTCCTGGTCGGCCAGCTCGTGGTCCGCGTCCTCGTGGTCCTCCGACGACTGGGGCTCGGCACCGTGAACCCCACGCGCGTCGTCCGCACGGTGGCTGCTGTCACCGCGGTCATCGGTGCGCTCGCGACCGCCTTCGACCACTTCGCGAGCCCCGCCTGGTGGGCCGTGCCGGTCCTGGCGCTGGCCGTGGCCGGCTCCGAGATGGCCGTCGTCAACCTGCAGTTCGGCAAGCAGTCGTGGAGCTTCTCGCTCACCGAGAGCGCGCTCGGTGCGGCCCTGGTCGCCGGCACCGGGAGCTGGACGACGGCCGGCGTGCTGCTCGGCGTGCTGCTCGCCCAGACGCTGCTGCAGCGCCCCACGCTGAAGAAGCTGTTCAACCTGTCCGTCTTCGGGACGGGTGCCGCGTTCGGGTCGCTCGTCGCGGGGGCCTGCGGCGGCGGCATCCTCGGCGCCATCGCCGGTCTCGGCGCGTTCTTCCTCGTCAACAACACGCTGGTCGGGTTCGCGATCTCCGTGACCAGCGAGCGGCCGTTCCTGCCGATGCTGCTCACCTCGGCGCCGCTGTCCCTGGTCCACACCGCCGGGAACAGCTCGATCGGCCTGCTGGCGGCGTACCTCGCGATGACGGCGCCGCTCGGGCTGTTCGGCCTCGTCGTACCCCTCGCCCTGCTCTGGACCTCCTACGACCAGCAGACCCGGCGCTCGCAGGAGGCCCGGCTGTTCGCCGAGCTCGCCGCCGGTCAGGAGCGCGCGACCGGCCGCAGCCCCGACTCCTCGGCACGGGTCGTGGTCACCGCCGCCGCCCGGCTCTTCGGCGACGCCGACGTCGAGATGGTGCTGCTCGCGGCGGACGGCCCCGTCCGCTACGCGGGTGACGAGACCGGCAACTCGCAGCGGCTGCGGGTCGACTCCGACGTCTTCGACGAGCCGTGGGTCATGCGCGCGCTCGGCTCGAAGGGCGTGAGCGTCGGCGTCGAGAACGGCCGGCCCTGGTGCTCGGCCGTCCTGGCGGGGCCCGAGGGCCCGATGGCGGTGCTGCTGATCCGCCGCGCCGTCGGCAAGCCGGCCTTCGTGCGCGCCGACGTCCGCCTGGCGCAGGTCCTCGTCGGGCAGGCGCAGGGCTGGTTGTGCGTCGCCGACCTGACCGAGCAGGCCCGGACCGCGAGCGAGCAGGTCGAGATGGCCGGCAGCGCCGCCCGCGGCATCGCCGACCTCGGAGCCGCGACCGCACCGGCGCTCATGGTGCTGCGCGAGTCCGCCGACCGGCTCGGCCGGCTGGCCATGCCGTCGCGGCTCGCGGACGGGTCCGTCGACGACATCGTCGAGGAGCTGCACCTGGTCGAGCGCGCCGTGGCCTCCCTGCTCGGCGCGATCGCGCTCGCCGCCGACCCCGACCTCATCGGCGTGGGCGACCTGGACGCGCCGGCCGCCCCCAGCCGACCCGCCACGGACTGGACCACGACAGGCATCCTGCGGTGAACCGTCGGCGTGGGCTGCCGCTGGCCGTCTGGGCGGCGCTGCTCGGTGCGGGTGCCGTGCTCACCGTCTGCGGTGTGGCGGCAGCCGTGCTGCGCACCTCGGGCGCCCTGTCCTCGGTCGCGCTCGAGGCGCTGGCCGCGGGAGCCTGCGCCGGCCTGGTCGTCGTGCTCTGCTCGACCATCGCCGCCATCCAGCTCGCCGGCGCGCTCCGCTCGCTGCACGTCGACGCCGCCCGCCGGCTGGCCCAGCCGGGCCTGCCGGTCGCGAGCACCCGGATGGTCGCCCGCTCCTCCCTCGAGGTCGGCGAGCTCGCCCGCACCCTCGACGCCCTGCACCTGCGGGTGCGGGTCGCCGACGAGCTCGGGGAGCGGCACCGCCGTGAGGCCGAGACCGCCGGCGCCGGCGTCTTCGAGCTGCTGTCGGGCCTGGTCGCTGCCGAGGAGGGCGCCCGCGGGCAGCTCGCCGCCGAGCTGCACGACACCGTGGCCCAGTCGCTCATGATCGCCCGCTCCATGCTGGCGGGCGACGCCGACATCGCCAAGGTCGCCGACTACGTCGAGGACGCCGAGGAGCAGGTGCGCGCCGTGATGGCCCGCACCCGGCCGCCGGCACTGCGCGACGGCGACCTGGCCTCCGCCGTCGGCGGCCTGCGGCTGGACATGAACTCCCGCTACGGCCTGAACGTGCGCGTCGAGTGGCCGGAGTCGCCGTACCCGCTGCCGCTCGCCTCCGCCGTGACCGTCTACCGGTTCTTCCAGGAGGCGCTGCTCAACGTCGTCAAGCACGCCGACGTCGACGACGCCATCGTGTCGCTGCAGGTGCTCGAGGACGCCGTCATCGCGCAGGTGCGCGACAAGGGCCCCGGCTTCGACCCCGCGGCGGTGCGCCCCGACCGCGGCCGGCACGTCGGCCTCGGCCTGCTCCGCGAGCGGGCCCGGCTGTCCGGCGGGTCGCTCGACGTCGACTCCCAGCGCGGGAAGGGCACCACCCTCACGCTGCGGCTGCCGCGACCGTCCGCCGGCGTCGTACCCCCTGCCGAGGTGCTGCAGGCGCTGCCGCAGCAGGCCGAGGCACCGCCGCTGCGCCGGATGAGCGACCGCGCCGCCCACTGACCCTGCGTCCTCAGACCCGAGCCTGTCCGACGGAGCACTTCTGAGGACGCAGCGGAGGCGTCAGCGGAGGGGGGTGACTCCCACCGGGGGCAGGCCGGCGGTCATGCAGAGCAGGTCGCACCACGCCAGCAGGTGCACGCCCAGGTCGAGCGAGCCGTCCAGACCGGCGAGCGGGCTCCACGACGCCCGCACCTCGACCTCGTTGGTCTCCTGCGGGTCCTCGACCAGGCCGAAGGTGAGCGACGCCGTGCGCGTCACGGTCCCGCCGGCAGCCTGGTGCCCGGCGGCGCGCCCGTCGAGGGCGTCCTTCAGCCAGCTCCAGCCGACCTCGGCGAGCGCGGGGTCCCCGGCCATCTCGGCGTCGACGTCGGCGCTGACGAAGGCCACCACGCGGGTGTCGCCGCGCCAGCCGTCCTGACCGTCCGGGTCGTGCAGGACGACGAAGCGACCCGTCGCGACCTCCACGCCCTCGCGCAGCACCTCGGCGCTGAAGGCCACCGCGTGGGGGGCGAGCCGGCGGGGCGCGGGTACCTCGGAGATCTCGAGCGCTCCCGGTCGCGTGACGTCCCGGATGGCCGCGTGCAGGCCGTCGACGGCGCGCGAGAAGACCGTCGGGGCGGACAGGGGGACGGCCACCCCTCCACGTTACGGCGGCCGTGCCCGTCCGCCGAGTCGGCGCGCCGTCCTAGGGTCACCGGATGCCCGTCCTGCTCGCGCTGCTCGCCAGCCTGCTGTGGGGTGCGTCGGACTTCCTCGGCGGCACGGCGGCCATGCGGTTGCGGTCCCTGGTCGTGGTCGGGTGCTCGCAGGCCGGTGTGCTGCTGCTGCTCGTCCCGCTGGCCCTGACCGTCGGGGACCGCCCCGACCACCTGTGGGCCGCCCCGCTGGCCGGGCTCGCCGGCCTGATCGGGCTGGGCGCCTTCTACGCCGCGCTGGCGGCCGGGACCATGGGGGTGATCGCGCCGATCGCGGCGGCCGGCGCCGTCGTACCCGTGGTCGTCGGGCTGGCACGAGGGGAGTCGCCGAGCGCGCTGCAGCTCGCCGGGATCGCTCTCGCGATGGTGGGGGTCGTGCTCGGCAGCGGGCCCGAGCTCAGCGGTGGCGCGCCGGTGCGGCCGCTGCTGCTGGCGCTGGTGTCCGCCCTGGCATTCGGGTCGGTGGCCGTGCTGGTCGCCGAGGGCAGCAAGGGCAGGTCGGGCGCGATCGTCGTCACGCTGCTCGTGATGCGCAGCAGCGCCCTCGGCCTGCTGGCGGCGGTGTGGCTGGTCCGGCGCGTCGAGCTCGGCGTGCGGGCGGCCGACCTGCCGCTGCTGGCCGCCATCGGCCTCGGTGACGTCGGCGCGAACGCGTGCTTCGCGATCGCCTCCCGCTCCGGCCTGCTCAGCGTCGTGGCCGTGCTCGCGTCGCTCTACCCGGTCGTCACGGTGCTGCTGGCCCGGCAGGTCCACGACGAGCGGCTGCGGCCGATCCAGGTCGCCGGGGTCCTCGGCACCCTCGGCGGCGTGGCGCTGCTGGCCGCCGGATAGGGCTACGCCGCCCGGCGCTCCGGAACCAGCACGCCGGCGAAGGTGATCGCCGTCCCGCAGATCACGCACATCAGGTCGTCGACCGGGTCCTCGGTGACGGGCTGCACGAACATCGCGACGGCGTCGCAGTCCTTGCAGAGCATCTCGATGGGCTCGTCCATGTCCTCACGGTGACACGGCCCTCCGACAAATCGTGGGACTAACGTGAGGACGTGTCAGCGTTCCTGCAGGCCTGCCGTCGCGAGCCGGTCCCGCACACCCCGGTCTGGTTCATGCGGCAGGCGGGCCGAGCGCTGCCGGAGTACCGCGCGCTGCGCGAGGGCATCGGCATGCTCGACTCCTGCTTCCGGCCGGACCTCGTCACCGAGATCACGCTGCAGCCGGTGCGCCGCTTCGGGGTGGACGCCGCCATCTTCTTCAGCGACATCGTGGTGCCGCTGAAGGCCGTCGGGGTCGACCTCGACATCGTCGCCGGCGTCGGCCCGGTCGTCGCCACACCGTTCCGGACCGCCGCCGACCTGCCGGCCCTGCTCGAGGGGCTGCCCGAGGTCACGGAGGCGGTCGGGCTGCTCGTCAAGGAGCTCGGCGAGACCCCGCTGATCGGGTTCGCCGGCGCCCCCTTCACCCTCGCGTCGTACCTGGTCGAGGGCGGGCCGTCGAAGGACCAGCGCCGCACGAAGGCCCTGATGTACGGCGACCCCGACCTGTGGCACCAGCTCATGGAGCGGCTGGCCGACATCACCCTGGCCTTCCTGCGGGTCCAGGTCGACGCGGGCGCCTCGGCCGTCCAGCTCTTCGACTCCTGGGTGGGGGCGCTGCCCGCCGAGGACTACCGCGCGTTCGTGCAGCCGCACTCGGCCCGCATCCTCGCCGGGGTCGCCGACGTGCCGCGGATCCACTTCGGGGTCGGGACGGGCGAGCTGCTGCACGACATGGGCGCCGCCGGGGCGGATGTCGTCGGCGTCGACTTCCGGGTGCCGCTGGACCAGGCCGCGATCCGCGTCGGCCCGGGGAAGGCGTTGCAGGGCAACCTCGACCCGACGGTGGTCTTCGCGCCCTGGCCGGTCGTCGAGCGGATGGTCGACCGGGTCCTGGAGCAGGGCCGCAGTGCCGAGGGCCACGTGTTCAACCTCGGGCACGGGGTGCTCCCGGAGACCGACCCCGACGTGCTCACCCGCATCGTCGAGCACGTCCACGCGCGCACGTCCGCTGCCTGACGCATGACCCGCGTCGCAGTCGTCGGTGCCGGCCTTGCCGGCCTGGCGGCCGCGCGGGACCTGCTCGCGGCCGGCCACGAGGTGGTCGTCCTCGAGAGCACCGCCGTGGTCGGCGGCAAGGTCCGCGCCAGCGAGGTCGGCGGGCAGCTGGTCGACGAGGGCGCCGACTCGATGCTGCGCCGGGTCCCGTGGGGCGTCGAGCTGGCCGCGTCCGTGGGCCTGCCGGTCGTCTCCCCGGCCACAGGTGCGGCCTCGCTCTGGACGGACTCCCTGCGCCCGCTGCCGACGGGCACGGTGATGGGCATCCCCACCGACCTCGACGCGGTCCGCGACGTGACCGGCCCGGTCACCGAGGTCCTCGGGGAGCCGGTCACGGAGGACCTCAGCGTCGGGGAGCTGGTGCGCAGCCGGCTCGGCGACGCGGTGGTCGACCGGCTCGTCGACCCGCTGCTCGGCGGGGTGTACGCCGGTCGCGCCGACGGCCTGTCGGTGCAGGCGACGCTGCCGCAGCTGTGGCCGCACCTCGCGGACCACCGCAGCCTGGTGGAGGCGGCTCGCGCGGCCCGCGGCGAGCCCTCGCCGGGCCCGGTGTTCGCGCAGACGGCGGGCAGCCTGGGCCTGCTCCCTCCTGCCCTCGCCGCGGGGCTCGACGTCCGGCTCTCGACCACCGTCCGGGGGCTGGCCCGGACCGCCACCGGGTGGCGGCTCGAGACCGGGTCGGCCGCGGCCCCGTCGTACCTCGACGTCGACGGCGTGGTCCTCGCCGTGCCCGCCGCCCCCGCCGCGAGGCTGCTGCGCGAGCACGTCCCGACCGAGGAGCTGGCGGCGGTGACCTACGCCAGCGTCGCGATCGTGACCCTCGTCCTCGACGGACCCAGCCCCGGTGCGGGCTCGGGCTACCTCGTGCCCGCCGTCACCGGCCGCAGCACCAAGGCGGTGACCTTCACCAGCCGCAAGTGGGACCGGCCCGGGCCGGCGGTCGTGCGCGCCTCGATCGGGCGCGTCGGCGAGGAGAGCGCCCTGCAGCACGAGGACCGCGAGCTCGTCGACACGGTGCGGGCCGAGCTGCGCGAGGCGGTGGGGGAGGTCCCGCCCGTGCTGGACAGCCGGGTCACCCGGTGGGGCGGCGGGCTCCCGCAGTACGCCCCTGGGCACCTCGACGTCGTACGCCGGCTGCGCGCGCGCCTCCCGGCGGGGCTGGCGGTGGCGGGAGCGGCCTACGACGGCGTCGGCGTGCCGGCGGTGATCCGGAGCGGGCAGCTCGCGGCGCAGGAGATCACGGGTGCGCGCGGCACCTGAGCGGCGGCTGTCCTCGGGTTCTCCGCCCGGGACGACCTGTAGGACAATGGGGGCATGGCCGAGAGCACGCTGTCCGCGAAGGAGCTGAACGACCAGCTCCTCTACACCACGTACGCCGTCTTCAAGGTGACGTCGCCGCTGCCCGCCGACCGGGTGGGGATCGCCGCCGAGGCGCAGGGGCTGCTCGACGAGGTGCTGGAGAAGGACGTCTACACCCGCGGCACGTACGACCTGCAGGGCTACAAGGCCGAGGCCGACCTGCTCGTCTGGTGGACGTGCCCCGACCCCGACGTGCTGCAGGACGCCTACAGCCGGTTCCGCACCACCCAGCTGGGCCGGCACCTGTCGGTGGTCTGGTCGTCGGTGGGCCTGCACCGGCCGGCGGAGTTCAACCGCAACCACATCCCGGCGTACGTGCGCCGCGAGGACCCCAAGCGCTACGTCTGCGTGTACCCGTTCAACCGGTCCCTCGACTGGTACCTGCTGCCCGACTACGAGCGCCGCGGCATGCTCGCCGAGCACGGCCAGCAGGGCCGCGAGTTCGAGGACGTCCGGGCGAACACCGTGGCGGCGTTCGGGCTCGGCGACTACGAGTGGCTGCTGGCCTTCGAGGCCGACGAGCTGCACCGCATCGTCGACTGCCTGCGGCACCTGCGCGGCTCCCGCGCCCGGCTGCACACCAAGCTCGAGACGCCGTTCTGGACAGGTGCGCGCAAGCCGCTCGCCGAGATCGTGGCCGCACTACCCTGAACCGGGCAACCTCCGACGCGGCCGGTGCGTCTGGAGAGCCAACGATCGTCCCTTGGGGGGTTCCCCTTGTCCCGCCGCGCCGCGTCGCTCGCCGGCTGCGTGCTGCTCGCAGCGTGCTCGGCGTCCGGGGGCCTGCCGGCGACCCCGACGATCCGGGTCGCCGGCGCCCAGGTCGCGGCCGAAGGCGTCTCGACGGTCGCGCAGGCCCTGAAGGAGGCCGGCGTCTCCGTACCCGCCGGTGAGCTGCTGTCCATCCGGACGCACCGCCCGCTGGGACCGGACCGGCACCCGGGCCGGGTGCTCGTCGACGGCCGCCCGGCACTGGTGGCGGCGCCCGTCGCGCCCGGCGCGGTCATCACCGTGCAGGGCGGCGGCGACGTCACCGAGGCCGCGGAGACGGTGACGCTGCTCGTGCCCGCCAACAAGGGACTCGCGAGCCTGCGGCGGGCGGCCCGGCCCGGCCGGGTCAGCGTCGTGCGCGGCGTCGTCTCGCACGAGGTCGTGCGCCGGACGGTGCTCAGCAAGCCCTACGACGGCGTGCTGCTGTCCGCGCGGCCGGTGGCGCTCACCTTCGACGACGGGCCGAACCCGGTGTGGACCCCGAGGATCCTCGCGGCGCTGGCGCAGGCGAACGTACGGGCCACGTTCTGCCTCATCGGCCGGCAGGCGGAGCAGTACCCCGCGCTCGTCAGGGCGATCGTCGCCGGCGGCCACACCCTCTGCAACCACACCTGGGACCACGACGAGCGGCTCAACCACCGCAGCGAGGCCGACATCCTCAAGGAGATGACCAAGTCCCAGGCCGCGATCACGGCCGCGAGCGGCGGTGTCGCCCCCCAGTTCTTCCGCGCACCGGGTGGTGCCTGGTCGCCGCAGGTCGAGCTGCTCGCGCGCCGGCTGCACATGACCCCGCTGAAGTGGACCGTCGACCCGCGCGACTGGGCCCGCCCGGGTCCGGGGCACATCATCGGTGCGGTGATGGCCCGGCTGCGTCCCGGCGGGATCGTGCTGCTCCACGACGGCGGCGGCAGGCGGGACCAGACGCTCGCGGCGCTGCACTACTTCCTGGTGCGGCTGCCGGCGTACAAGTACACCTTCCAGGTGCCCCGCACGGCCTGACCGCAGGTCGTCAGGTCGGGATCGTGAAGTAGACGCCCTTGGCGAAGCCGCGCAGCTGGCTGCTGGGGGTGACGCCCCACTGCTCGGCGAGCGTCGAGACCAGGCCGACCCCGCGGCCGGTGGCCGCCAGCGTCGAGGGCTGCCGGACGCGGGGTACGACGGACGAGCCGTCGAGCACGTCCACCCGCAGCGCGGCCGACGTGCGGGAAACGACCACGGCGAACCCCGTCCGCGCGTGCAGCACGGAGTTCGTGGCCAGCTCGGACGTCAGCAGGGTCGCGGTGTCGATGAGGTCGTCGAGGCCCCAGTCGTCGAGCACGCGTCGGACGAACCTGCGGGCCTGGCCGACGCTCGCGGGATCTGCGGGCAGGTCCACGCGAGCGGAGAGGGGCTGAGCCACCCGGACATTGTGACTGAAACGCGTTCTGCCGCGATCACCCGAGTGGTGGTCCGCGTGTCGGCCGACCGGAGGAACGGACGAAGAGGGCCGAACGTCCCTATCGGACGGACCGGCCCGCGGCGGATGCTGCGGTCATGTGCGAGTACTGCGGGTGCCAGGCCGTCGCGGCAATCGAGGAGCTGACCCGGGAGCACGACCACGCGCTGGACCACGTGCGCGACGCCGAGCAGGCAGCGCGGGCCGCCGACCTCGACGCGGCGCGCGTCGCCTGCCGTCGGCTGGAGCGCCTGCTCGGCCCGCACACCGCCGTCGAGGAGCAGGCGCTGCTGCCCGCCCTGGCCCGTGAGTTCCCGGACCAGGTCGCGGACCTGGTCGAGGAGCACCGCCGCGTCGAGTCGGCCTTGGAGGCGCTGGGGTCGCCCTTCGCCCCGCAGACCTGGCGGGCCGACCTCCTCGAGGCGATGGGCGTGCTGCGGCACCACATCCTCAAGGAGCAGGACGGCGTCTTCCCGGCGGCTCTCGCGACCTTGAGCGTGGCGGACTGGGAGGCGCTGGACGAGGTGCGCGCCACGGTCGGGTCCGGCCTGGCGACGGGCGCGTCCCGATGACCGAGTCGGTCAACGCGCTCGCGGCCCGGCTGAGCGAGGAGGCCCGCGCCTCCGACAGCGGCCGGGCGGCGCACACGCCCGTCGGGGGCAGCGGTCACGCGCTGCGCCAGACCGTGATCGCGCTCTGCGCCGGCCAGCAGCTCGCGGAGCACTCGAGCCCGGGCGAGGCCACGGTGCTGGTGCTGACGGGCAGTGTGGAGCTGCGCGCCGGGGACGACGTCGCGGCAGGTGCCGAGGGCGACCTGCTCGTCGTGCCGCCGCGCCCGCACAGCCTGCTCGCCATCACCGACGCCGCCGTGCTGCTCACCGTCGCCAAGCTGCCCTGACGGGGGTCAGGGCCGGCGCACCGGCTCCCACCCACGACGGGGACGACGCTGGTCCCGCGACCGGTACACGATGTAGGGCCGGGTCAGGTACCCGAGCGGGGCGCTGAAGACGTGCACGAGCCGGGTGAACGGCCACAGCGCGAAGAGCAGCCAGGCCAGCTCCGCGTGCACCTGGAACCCGAGCGGCGCCTCGCGGATCCGTGCGGTGTCGGGGGAGAGCCAGAACACCGAGCGGAAGTACGGCGCGACGGTCTCGCGGTAGTCGTGGGGGTGGCCGGTCGCGTTGCCCGCCACGGTCGTCACCAGGCCGAGCAGGATCGTCGCTGCGAGGAAGACGTACATCAGCTTGTCGTTCCTCGTCGTCGCCGAGAACACCGGGCCGACGGTGCGTCGGCGGTAGATGAGCAGCGCCATCCCGACCACCGTGCCGACCCCGGCCACCGCGCCGAGGCTGAAGGCGACGGCGTGGTAGGCCGTCTCGCTGATCCCGGCGGACTCGGTCCACGACTTCGGCACGAGGATGCCGACGACGTGCCCACCGATCGCGGCGAGGATGCCGAAGTGGAACAGCGGGCTGGCCAGCCGCAGCAGTCGCCGCTCGTAGAGCTGCGACGACCGGGTGGTCCAGCCGAACTTGTCGTAGCGGTAGCGCCACACGTGGCCGCCGACGAAGGTCGCCAGGCAGAGGTACGGCACCACGACCCACAGCAGCGTGTCGGTCCGGTTCACCGTGGTCCTCCTACCGATGGCGGGGGGGCCGTAGGGCTCGAGCCCCACCTCCTCCTCCGGGGGTCCCGTGAGGGCGAGAGCATGGGCGCGTTCCAGGTCCTTCGCCGACGCAGGCGGCAGCAGTGCGCACACGGCGTCGAGCACGGCGGAGTACGGCGAGGCCGCGTCGACCAGGGCCGCCCGCAGCACCTCGAGGCCGGCCCGGTGCTCGACGAGCAGCTGCACGCCCAGCTCCGGGTCGCCCTCGGCGGCGAACTCGCACACGACCGCGAGGTGGTCGGGGAGCTCCTCGCTGGTCAGCTCGACGCCGGCCGACCGGTAGGTGTGGCTGAACCGGAGCAGCGCCATCCCGCGCTTGCGGGTGTCGCCGTGCGAGAAGTAGGTGAGGTACAGGCAGCAGCGCCGGCGCAGGTCGAAGGTGTCGACGTAGTGGGCCTGCAGCTCGGGGAGCGGGGTGTCGCGCAGGTGCCGGCACAGCGACCCCAACGGCCCGGCGGCGGCGGCCGGGAGCGTGGTCACCGATGCGTCCAGCGCCGGCAGTGCGGCGAGCAGGCGCTCGTCGGGGTAGCGCAGCAGCAGCGAGGCAGCCGCGAACCCGACGGCCGTCTGCTCGGCGGTCTGCCGCGGACGGGTGCCGATCACGGCTGCTCCCTCTCGACCTTGTCGGCGGTCTGCCGCTGCTTGAGCACGTGGAAGCTCTCGATCGCGATCGGCACCGGCCCCCCGGAGCTCTCCCCGAACGGGCCCGAGCCGCCCATGCCGGGCCCCCCGTCGTAGTCGAGGGAGCACTCGGTGGCGGTCTCCTCCAGCCGGTGAGCGAGGACCTGGGGGTCGGCGCCCTCGACGTGCGCGGTGGGGATGACGTAGCGCTCGTCGTACTTGGCGATCGCCAGCAGCCGGTGCATGTCCTCCAGGTCCTCGGGCGACATCCCGACCGCGTCGGGGATCCCGACGTCCGGCTCGCGCCCCAGGTTGACGTCGCGCATGAAGGAGCGCATCGCCGCCAGCCGCGCCAGCACGTCGCGGACCGGCTTCGGGTCGCCTGCCGTGAACAGCTCGGCGAGGTAGGAGATCGGGATCCGCAGCGCGTCGATCGCGCCGAAGAGGTTCTTCGGGTCCTCGGCGTCGTGACCGGTCTCGCTGAGCGAGTCGACCACCGGGGAGAGCGGCGGGATGTACCAGACCATCGGCAGCGTGCGGTACTCCGGGTGCAGCGGCAGCGCGACCTCGAACCGGTTGATGAGCGCCCACACCGGCGACCGCTGCGCGGCCGTGACCCAGTCGCGGGGGATGCCGGCGTCCTCGGCAGCCCGCTGCACGTCGGGGTCGTCCGGGTCGAGCAGCACCGACCGCTGCGCCTGGTAGAGGTCCTTGTCGTCGGGGGTGGACGCAGCCTCCAGGACGCGGTCGGCGTCGTAGAGCACCACGCCGATGTAGCGCAGCCGGCCGACGCAGGTCTCCGAGCAGACGGTGGGGATCCCGACCTCGACACGCGGGAAGCAGAACGTGCACTTCTCGGCCTTGCCGGTGCGGTGGTTGAAGTAGACCTTCTTGTACGGGCAGCCGGTGACGCACATCCGCCAGCCGCGGCAGCGGTCCTGGTCGACGAGCACGATGCCGTCCTCGGACCGCTTGTAGATGGCGCCGGAGGGGCAGGAGGCGGCGCACGCGGGGTTGAGGCAGTGCTCGCAGATCCTCGGCAGGTAGAACATGAACGTCTTCTCGAAGTCGAGCGAGATCTTGTCGCCGATCGCCTTGAGCACCGGGTCGTCCGCGGTCAGGGCCGGGCTGCCGCCGAGGTCGTCGTCCCAGTTCGCCGACCAGGCGATCTTCATGTCCTTGCCCGAGATCAGCGACTTCGGGCGGGCCACCGGCGTGTGCTGCTGCGCCGGAGCGTCGGTCAGCATCTCGTAGTCGTACGTCCAGGGCTCGTAGTAGTCGTCGATGCCCGGCATGAGCGGGTTGCTGAAGATGGTCAGCAGCTTCTTCAGCCGGCCGCCCGCCCGCAGCGTCAGCCGGCCGCGGCGGTTCAGCGTCCAGCCGCCCTGCCAGCGCTCCTGGTCCTGGTAGGTCCGCGGGTAGCCCTGCCCGGGCCGGGTCTCGACGTTGTTGAACCAGACGTACTCGACGCCGCTGCGGTTGGTCCAGGCCTGCTTGCAGGTGACCGAGCAGGTGTGGCAACCGATGCACTTGTCGAGGTTCATCACCATCGCCAGCTGCGCCATCACCCTCATCAGTACTCGACCTCCTGGTTGCGGCGGCGGATGACGGTGACCTCGTCGCGCTGGTTGCCCGTCGGGCCGAGGTAGTTGAACGCGTAGGACAGCTGGGCGTACCCGCCGGCGAGGTGGGTCGGTTTCATGAGCAGCCGGGTGAGGCTGTTGTGGATCCCGCCGCGCTTCCGCGACGTCTCGGCGATCGGGACGTCGATGGTGCGCTCCTGCGCGTGGTGCATGTACACGGTGCCCTCGGGCATCCGCGAGCTGACGATCGCCCGCGCGACGACCACACCGTTGCGGTTGACGGCCTCGATCCAGTCGTTGTCGGCGACCCCGACCTTGTCCGCGTCGGCAGGGCTCATCCAGATCGTCTGCCCGCCGCGCGACAGCGACAGCATGAACAGGTTGTCCTGGTACTCCGAGTGGATCGACCACTTGGAGTGCGGCGTGAGGTAGCGCACCGTCACCCCGAGCTCCCCGACGGAGCCGATCACGGGCTCGGCGAAGAGCTGGTGCATGTCGAGCGGCGGCCGGAAGACGGGCAGCTGCTCGCCGAGCTCCGCCATCCAGTCGTGCTCGACGAAGAAGTGCTGCCGGCCGGTGAGGGTGTGCCACGGCTTGGCGCGCTCGACGTTGATGACGAACGGCGAGTACCGCCGGCCGCCGTGCTCGGAGCCCGACCACTCCGGGCTGGTGATCACGGGTGTCGGCCGGGACTGCGTGTCGGCGAACGTGATCTGCTTGCCCTCGTGCTCGCGGGCCAGGTCCGCCAGCTCGGTCCCGGTGCGTCGCTCCAGGGTCTCGAACCCTTGCACCGCAAGGGATCCGTTGGTCGTCCCGGACATCGCGAGGATGGCCTCGCACATGTGGGTGTCGCGGTCCAGCCGGGGTCGTCCGTCAGCGGGCCCGCCGCGCACCGTGCCGTTCTTCTGCTTGAGGTAGCTGACCGGGCCGGTGAGGTCGTAGGTGATGCCCTTGGTCGTGGCCCCCAGGCTGTCCATCAGGGGGCCGAGCGCGGCCATCTTCGCCGCGGTCGACGGGTAGTCGCGCTCGACGAGCGTGAGCTTGGGGAAGTTGACGCCGGGCACGGGACGGGTCCCGTCGGCGCGCCAGTCGTTGACCCGGCCGTGCGGCAGCGCCAGCTCGTCCGGGGTGTCGTGCGCCAGCGGGCTCGCGACCAGGTCGGTGCGCACCCCGAGGTGCACCGCTGCCTGCTCGCTGAACGCCTTGGCCAGTGTGGCGAAGATGTCGAAGTCGGTGCGGGTCTGCCAGGGCGGCGAGATCGCGGGGCTGAACGCGTTGACGAACGGGTGCATGTCGGTGGTGTTGAGGTCGTGCTTCTCGTACCACGTCGCAGCAGGGAGGACGACGTCCGCGAACAGGGTCGTCGACGTCATCCGGAAGTCGAGCGCCAGCAGCAGGTCGAGCTTGCCCTCCGGCGCCTCGTCCCGCCAGGTGACGTCGCGGGGCCGCAGCGTGGCCTCCTCGCCGCGGACCGAGCTCTCGGCACCGAGCAGGTGCTTGAGGAAGTACTCGTTGCCCTTGCCGGAGGACCCGAGCAGGTTCGCCCGCCAGACCGTCAGCACCCGGGGGAAGCTCTCGGGCGCGTCGGGGTCCTCGCAGGCGAACCGCACCCTGCCCGCCTCGAGCTCGTCGGCCAGGAACTCACCGGGCGGCTGGCCCGAGGCCTTCACCGCGTCGGCCAGGTCCAGCGGGTTCCAGTTGAAGGTCGGGTACGACGGCATCCACCCCAGCCGGGCCGACTGGGCCAGCACGTCGGCGGTCGTCATGCCGGCGAACCGCTGCGAGCCCGTCGCGGAGGAGAACGCGTCGGCGCCGAAGCTGTCGTAGCGCCACTGGTCGGTCGCGAGGTACCAGTAGGCGGTGCCGATCATCTGCCGCGGCGGCCGCGCCCAGTCGAGGCTCATGGCGAGCTGCTGGTGCCCGGTGATCGGGCGCACCTTCTCCTGGCCGACGTAGTGCGCCCAGCCGCCGCCGTTCCTGCCCTGGCACCCGGTCAGGGTCGTGAGGGCGAGGAAGGCCCGGTAGATCGTGTCGGAGTGGAAGTAGTGGTTGGTGCCGGCGCCCATGATGATCATCGACCGGCCCCCGGAGTCGAGCGCGTTCTGCGCGAACTCGCGCCCGATCCGCTCGGCCTTCGCGGCCGGGACACCGGTGATCGACTCCTGCCACGCGGGCGTGCCGGGGGAGCCCGCGTCGTCGTACCCGGTGGGCCAGGTCCCCGGCAGGCCCTCCCTGCCGACGCCGTAGCTCGCGAGCAGCAGGTCGAAGACCGTCGTCACCCGGTGGCCGGCCACCTCCCGGGTCGGCACGCCGCGCGCGATCACCGCCGCGGACCCGTCGGGGGCGTCGAAGCGCGGCAGCGCGACCTCGACGGCGGGACCGCCGTACGCGGTGAGGAGCGGGTCGACGTCGCCGAGCTCGAGGTTCCACGACCCCTCGCCCTGCTGGCCGAAGCGGAAGCCGAGCGAGCCGTTCGGCACGACCGGTGTGCCGTCCGCGTCGAGCAGCACGGTCTTGAACGCGCTGTGCTCGCTGTCGTCGCCGAGGTCGGACGCGGTGAGGAACCGGCCCGGCACGACGCGGCCGTCCCGCTCCTCGAGCGTCAGGAGAAAGGGCAGGTCCGTGAAGCGCTTGACGTAGTCGGCGAAGGGCTCGGTCGGCCGGTCCACGTAGAACTCCCGGAGGAGGACGTGCCCCATCGCCATCGCCAGCGCCCCGTCGGTCCCGGGTGCCGGCGCGAGCCACTCGTCGGCGAACTTCGTCGCGTCGGAGTAGTCGGGGGAGCAGACCACGACCTTCTGGCCGGAGTACCGGGCCTCGGTCATCCAGTGCGCGTCCGGGGTCCGCGTGACCGGGACGTTGGAGCCCCACAGGATCAGGTACGACGCGTTCCACCAGTCCCCGGACTCGGGCACGTCGGTCTGGTCCCCGAACACCTGCGGCGACGCGACCGGGAGGTCGGCGTACCAGTCGTAGAACGACAGCAGTGGCGCGCCGATGAGGGAGTAGAACCGGGCGCCGGCCGCGTGGCTCACCATGCTCATCGCAGGGATGGGGCTGAAGCCGGCGATCCGGTCCGGCCCCCAGGTCTTGACGGTGTGGACGTGCGCCGCCGCGGCGATCTCGACCGCCTCGTCCCAGGTCGCCCGCACGAGGCCGCCCTTGCCGCGGGCCCTCTTGTACTGGGCGGCCAGCTCGGGGGTGCTGACGATCTCGCCCCAGGCGAGGACCGGGTCGTCGCCGTTGCGGGCCTTCGCCTCGCGGAACAGCCGCAGCAGGGTGCCGCGGACGTAGGGGTAGCGGACCCGCGTGGGGGAGTAGGTGTACCAGGAGAAGGCGGCACCCCGCGGACACCCGCGGGGCTCGTACTCCGGGCTGTCCGGCCCGACCGTGGGGTAGTCGGTCTGCTGCGACTCCCAGGTGATGATGCCGTCCTTGACGTACACCTTCCACGAGCAGGAGCCGGTGCAGTTCACGCCGTGGGTCGAGCGGACGACCTTGTCGTGACTCCAGCGGTCCCGGTAGAAGCTGTCCGCGCCCCGGCCGCCGATCTGGTGGAGCGTCCGGAGGTCCGGTGACACCTCGCCCTTCCGGAAGTGCCGGCCTGCCGAGACGAGCAGCTGCTCGACAGGTGAGCCCAGGGGGTCCGTGGGGGTGTCGGTCACGTCCTGTCCTCCAGCGTGCGAGTTGTCCCCCGGCGGGCACGGTACTCACGGGGCTTGGGGAGCATGTCAGGACCAAAGCGCCCTGGCCCGGGACCTAGGTCCTGACCCTCCGGGCAGCGCTGCCCCGATGCTGGAAGGGTCGAGACGAGCCGCAGCGTGGGAGGAACCCGATGGCGCGTGCCGCCACCCTGACCGAGCCCGCCACGAGCGCACCGCCCACCCGCGTGCCGGGGCGGGCGTACCTGATGCTCGCGCTGGCCACGGCAGGCTTCGCCGTCAACTTCTGGGCGTGGGCGCTCCTCAGCCCGCTCAGCACCCGGCTGAAGGGCGACCTCGGGCTGACGTCGTTCCAGCAGGCCCTCATGGTCGCCGTCCCGGTCGTGGTCGGCTCGCTCGGCCGCATCCCCGTCGGGGCGCTGACGGACCGGCTCGGCGGGCGCGTGATGTTCCCCGCCATCTCCTTCCTCACCATCCTGCCCGTGCTGTTCCTCGGGCTCGCCGGCCACAGCTCGTACCCCGCGGTCCTGTTCGGCGGGTTCTTCCTCGGCCTGGGCGGGACGGCCTTCGCCGTCGGCGTGCCGTTCGTCAACGCGTGGTTCCCGCCGGAGCGGCGCGGCTTCGCGATCGGGATCTTCGGCGCCGGCATGGGCGGTACGGCGATCAGCGCCCTGTCGACGGTGAAGCTGGCCACCGCGCACGGCCTGCGGACGCCCTTCCTCGTCACGGCCGGCGTGCTGGCGGTGTACGGCGTGCTCGCCGCTCTCGTGCTCCGGGACGCCCCGGGACGGCACCCGTCGTCCGGGTCGGCGCTGCGCCGCCTCCGGGACACGTCCCGGCTGCGGGTGACCTGGGAGCTGGCGGCGCTCTACGCCGTCGCCTTCGGCTGCTACGTCGCCCTGTCCGTCTACCTGCCGACGTACCTCAAGACGGCGTACGACCTGAGCCAGACCGACGCCGCGAACAAGATGGCCGGGTTCGTCGTCGTCGCCGTCGTGATGCGACCGCTGGGCGGCTGGCTGTCGGACCGCATCGACCCGACCACCGTCCTCGCCGGCTGCTTCGGGGTCGTGGTCGTCGGTGCGCTGGTCCAGTCCAGCGCCCCCGGGCTCTACCCGACCGGCACCATCGCGTTCCTCGCCACGGCCGCCGCCGTCGGCGCGGGCAGCGGCGGGGTCTTCGCCCTCGTGGCCCGCCGGGCGCCTGCCGACAAGGTCGGTGGCGTGACCGGCGTCGTCGGGGCCGCCGGTGGCCTGGGCGGCTTCATCCCGCCGCTGCTGATGGGCTCCGTCTACGGCTCGACCGGTTCCTACGCCATCGGGCTGCTGCTGCTGGCCGTCACCGCCCTCGCAGCTCTCGTCTTCACCCTCGTCTCCGTGCGGCGCACCGGGAGCTGAGCCGTGACCGGGCTGACCTGGCGGCGCTGGGTCGCCCTGTGCGCCGCGGCCGAGGGGATCGGCATGACCGCCGCTGCGAGCGCGGCGAAGGGCGCCCAGGGGCTCGTGGACGATGCCCCGGACACCTCGCGGCGGCTGCTCTCGCTCGGGCTGATCGTCTGCGGGGGCCTCGTCGAGGGATCGGCCCTGGGCCTCCTGCAGGGCAGGGGGCTCGCGCAGTGGCTGCCGGGCCTCGACCGGTGGCGTTGGGCCTGGGTCACGACGGTGGTGGCCGGTCTGGGGTGGGCGGCGGCCTCGGCACCCGCCGCGCTGTCCGCGTCGGACGACGCGGGCGCCGACCCGCCGATGGTGGTCATGGTCGCCGGCGGTGCGGGCCTGGGCATGGTCATGGGCGCCCTGCTGGGTGCCGCCCAGACCCCGGTGCTGCGCGGCCAGGTCAGCCACCCTCGCCGGTGGATCACCGCCAGCGCCGTGTCGTGGGGACCGGCGATGGCCGTCGTCTTCGTCGGCGCCGGGACGCCGGCGAAGAGCTGGTCAGGATCGGCGGTGGCCGCCCTGGGCACGGCGACCGGCCTGCTGGCCGGAGCCGTGCTGGGCGCCGTGAGCGGCTGGTTCCTCCCCAGCCTGGACGGCCCCGCTCAGTCGGAGGCGGGCTCCAGTCGCAGCGACACGCTGTTCATGCAGTAGCGGTCGCCGGTCG
>CAMLIA010000047.1 GCA_946479905.1 uncultured Frankiales bacterium
CGGCCGTGTCAGCGGAGCCCGGATCTCGTTCATCACTCGAATATATAACCGAACAATATGCCGTGTAAACACCTTGACCACAACAATTCTGACGGCGTTCGATGATCTCTGTGGCCGTTGGCTGATGAGACCAGGGCAGAATGGTCGGGTGGCGACGTCGTACGCGCAGGTCCGGGAGGCGCTCGAGCGGCAGCTCGCCGTCTTCGTCGCGGGCCTGGAGGACCTGGACCCCGCCGGACCGACGGACTGCGAGGGCTGGACCGTCGCCGACCTCGACAACCACATGGCGAACAACCTGCGTGGCCTCGCCGCTGTGGAGGAGCGGCGCGTCGACCGGGCCCCGACCGGCGGCGTCAAGGCCTGGGCCGGGGAGCTGGAGGCGTTCGCGGCGGTCGCCGACGAGGCGGCTCGTTCAGGTCGGCTCCGGACCCGGGACCAGGTGGCCGCAGCGCTGAGCGCGCTCGACGCCTACCCCGCAGACACGGTCGTCCACCAGGCGACGGGTGACCACACCCTGCACGATGCGGCGGTGTTCCGGGTCATCGAGGGCGTCGTCCACGGTCTCGACGTCGGCATCATCCCGGACCCGAAGGCCCTCAAGCTCGTCGTCAAGGTGCTGGCCGGACTGCTCGCCGATCGGCACCCCGGGAAGTCCGTCGAGGTGCGGATCCCGCCGTACGCCGCGGTGCAGTGCCTCGTGGGCCCGCGCCACACCCGAGGCACACCGCCCAACGTCGTCGAGACCGACGGCACCAGCTTCGTGCGACTGGCCGCAGGTCGGGAGCGCTGGTCCGACCTGGTCGCTGACGGTCGCGTCCGGGCGAGCGGTGAGCGCTCGGACCTGTCAGGGCTCCTGCCGCTGCTGCGCTGACCTCTACACTCCGCCAGATGCGGACCGTGGTGACTGGTGGTGCGGGCTTCCTGGGCTCGCACCTGTGCGAGCGCCTCCTCGACGACGGGTGCGAGGTGATCGCGCTCGACAACTTCCTGACCGGCACGCCCGCGAACGTCGAGCACCTCCTCCAGCGCGATGGCTTCCGGCTGATCCGCACCGACGTCACGGACTTCGTCCACGTGCCCGGCCCGGTCGACCAGGTCATGCACTTCGCCTCGCCTGCGTCCCCGATCGACTACCTGCAGCTGCCCATCGAAACGCTGAAGGTCGGGTCGATCGGGACGCTGCACGCCCTCGGGCTGGCGAAGGAGAAGGGCGCGCGCTTCCTGCTCGCGTCCACCTCCGAGACCTACGGCGACCCGCAGGTCCACCCGCAGCCGGAGACCTACTGGGGCCACGTCAACCCGGTCGGTCCGCGGGGTGTGTACGACGAGGCGAAGCGCTACGCCGAGGCGATGACGATGGCCTACCGCCGGACCCACGACGTCGACACGGCGATCGTGCGGATCTTCAACACCCACGGTCCGCGGATGAGGCCGAACGACGGCCGGGCGATCCCGGCGTTCGCGTCCCAGGCGCTGACCGGCCGGCCGATCACGGTCGCCGGTGACGGCTCGCAGACGCGGTCCATCATCTACGTCGACGACCTGGTCGAGGGGATCATGCGGCTGCTCCGCAGCGACCTCGCCGGGCCGGTGAACATCGGCAACCCGCACGAGGTCTCCGTGCTGCACCTGGCCGAGACCATCAAGCGGCTGGTCGGCAGCGACAGCGAGATCACCTTCATCGAGCGGCCCGTCGACGACCCGAGCATCCGCCAGCCCGACATCACGCTGGCGAGCCGGGAGCTGGGCTGGGAGCCGAAGGTCGAGTTCGAGGACGGGCTCGCCCGGACCATCGAGTGGTTCCGGACGCACCCCGAGCTCATCGCCCCGTAGTCTCGCCGCGTGGCAGACCTCGAGCTCTGCATCCGGGTCATCGACCCCGCTCTCGACCCCGCTGCGCCGATGTGGGGAGATGCGGCAGAGGGCTGGGTCCCAGCGGCGTGGGACTGGATCGGCACCCTGGCCGCCGCGGGAGTGCCGTACGCCGCCGGCCCTGATGCCTCGACCGATGACGGGCGCGGGCTGCTGCTCCTCCCTGATCCGGACGCTGTCGACGTCATGCCCGCTCCCGGCCGGCCGCTGGTGACCGGGCCACCGCCCGCCGACCCGCGAGACCGGCTGAGGGTGTTGGCGGAGGCCATGGGCGCCCTGGTCGTCCCGGACCTCCGAGGCGTGCTCCTGCTCCGTCTGGACGATCCCGGGGCCGCGGTGAAGTGCCATCTCGACAGCTGGGCGCACGGCCCCGTGAGCACCGAGGCGTGGGACGCGCTGTGGCGCACGGTGGGCACAGGAGCCGTCAGCGTCTTCTGCTGCACCGGCTGGGTGGACGGCTCCGGCGAGGTGCGCCCCAGCCGTGAGGCGGTACCCGACGAGTGGGCGGTGCTCGACGACGCGGTCGCACGCGGAGTCGCGGAGCTCGAGTGCCACGGGCACACCCACATGGACCCCGACACGCGTGCGTGGGCTGCGGACCCGGCGCGCCACGAAGACGTGCGGTGGTACCGGGAGCTGTGGCCCCCGCGGTCGGCGGCGGAGCCCTCGGTCGAGGTGCAGGCCGGCCGCCTCCAGCAGTGGCAGGAGCTGTCCGGCGTCGCGGGAACCACGGTGGTGGCGCCGGGCGAGTGCTGGGGCACCGGGACGGTTGCGGCGGCCAGGACACGTGGGTTCCGCCTCATGAACTCGTGGGGCATCTGCCGGCTCGACGTGCCGGTGCCCACGTGGACACGGCACGTGGGGTCCCCGTACCTCGACGAGGTCGATGCGGCGTGGGCTGCCAGTGAGCTGCCGACGGTGGGTTACTGGCACGATCGCGACATGGCGCTGCACGGACCCGCGTGGTGCGTGGACAACCTCACGGCCTGGCGCGAGGGGGGCATGACTCGCCTCTGGCCGTTCAGCCGGCTGGCCGCGGCCTATGCCTCGCCCCCCGTGGCGACCCTCGGGCCCCGAGGGGTCGACGTGCGGTCGACGTCGGCGGTCCCGCTGCGTGTCCTCAACGGCTGAGCAGCTCCAGCAACGTCCTCCCGACCGCTTCGCTGGAGTGCCTGGCCACGGTGCGCTCTCGCCCCAGCTGCCCGCGCCGGTCGCACTCCTGCTGGTCCGCAAGCGCCTCAGCCAGGGCCTGGCGCAGGGCAGCACTGCTGCGGGGCGGCACGAGCCAGCCGGTCTCCCCATCGAGAACGACCTCGGGCACCCCGCCCACGGAGGTGGCCACGACGCCACGGGCGCAGGCCAGCGCTTCCAGGACGGCGACGGGCTGTCCCTCCTGCAGCGAGGCGAGGGCCACCACGTCCGCCGCCGCGTACCAGTCCGCCACGACCGACGTCGGCAGGCGTCCGGGCAGGCTCATCCGCGGCTGGCGTCGTGCGAGCAGCTGATCGCGCTCGCTGCCCGAACCCACGAGCACCAGGTCGGCGTCGAGCCCGCTGACCGCGTCGGCCAAGTACGTGAGCCCCTTGACGGGGTGCAAACGGCCGACCGACAGCACGATCTTGACGTCGGCGGGGACTCCCAGCCGTCGCCGTGCCTCGGCCCGGTCCTGGGGTCGGTAGCTCGCGGTGTCGACCGGCACCGGCCAGACCCGGACGTCCGGGTGCCGCACCTGCCGGGCGCGATCCGCCTCGAGCTCGTTGACGGCGAGCAGCCGGTGAGCGCACCGGGCGGTGAGCCGCTTCCACGGGGCCGTGGAAGGTCGGGCGGAGCCACCGGTGTCGAGGCCGACAACGCGCAGCCCCGCCAGGCGCAGCAACGGTGCCGCAACGTCGTACCGCGTGGACTCGTAGTCCTGCACCACGACGACATCCGGCCGCAGCTGCCGCAGGTGGCGGACAAGGCGCATCGACAACGTCGAGGTGACAGGGGCCAGTGGCCACAGCCGCTCCCTGGACGGCCGGTGCTCGAGCCAGACGAACGTGCGGAGCGCCCGGTACAGCGGGGAGACCGGGACGAAGTCGGTCCGGACACCCGATGCCTGCTGCACGCCGGTGCCGGGCTCGCCGAGGGTGCTGTGGACGACCGTCACCTCGGCTCCCACTGACCGCATGGCCCGGGTGAGCGTGATGGTCCACTCGCCGTCGTACTCGCGCAGGTAAGCCTCGCGGCTCAGTCCCAGGGGCGTGTACCAGTCCTCGAAGGTGTCCGGCCACATCAGCAGCGCGACCCTCAAGGCACGGACACCCCCACGGCCCGGAGCAGGTCCCCGACGACGCGGTGGGCGGCGAAGTGCTCGTCGGCGATCCTTCGGGCGGCCGCAGCGTGCTCTGCAGGGTGCGCCTCCACCTCCCGCACCGCCGCCGCTGCCTCGTCGACGTCGGAGAACGTCAGCAGCCCCTGTCCGACGGGAAGCCAGTCCGCCAGCCCGGTGTCGCTGCAGACCACCGGTCGGCCGCTGGCGAGGTACGCCAGCGAGCGGTCGTTGAAGGCACCCGTCCGCGAGCGCACGTAGGCCTGCTTGGCCACTCCCAGCTCGGCGCGCGAGGAGCGCACGTACCGCCCGAAGTGCTCCGGTGTGAGCGTGCGCTCGACCGGGTCCACGACCTGCCACCCGAAGTCGCGCAGCTGACGGCGGGGGGCGTCGCCTCCGAGCGCGAGCTCCAGGGTGACAGGCACCCGGGACGGCAGGTCCCGCAGCCGCATGTACTCGACGTCCTTCTGCCGGTACTCCTCGAGACGCCACCAGGCACTGCCGTAGGAGGACCACGACGTGACGGTCGTCCAGGGCGCCGCCTCCGGCAGCGGCGTGGCGGGCCAGGACGGCAGATGGATCGGAGGACGCGTCGCGATCCAGCTGCGACCGTCGGCGGGCACGTCGGCGCGACCCTCGGCGTGGTTCACGGCGTACGTGGCATGGGCGTCATGGGCATCGACGAACGCCGTCCATCCCTCGTCGCCGTCGGCGAGCCGGATCTGCGTGAAAGGAGCGTCGGTGTCGACGAGGACGCGGCGCGAGGCACGGGCGAACTCCGGCGCCCACCCGGAGCCGCTGACGTCCAGCAGCACCGCGCAGTCCTCGAGGACCGCGATCGCCTCGTCCCTGGACATGCCGCGGTCTCCGGCGTCGTCGCGGTACCACCAGCGCATGTCACCGAGCCCCACCTGGGCAAGCGACTGCTGCAGGTAGGCGATGCCGTAGGACGGGTCGTCCGTCATCCGCTGCTGACCCACGTCGTAGCACGTGGGTTGCGGGCCGGCCGCCTCGACGAACACGGGCTCGAAGCCGAGGTCGCGCAGCCCGAGCAGGTGGTTCAGGAACACCCAGGTCATCCCGCCCACCGGGTACCGGATCACGTAGCCAGCAACGACGGCAACCGGCCTGCTCACGGGCTGAGGCTAGTGCGGTTGGATGGCGTCATGCCCACCGCACTCGTCACTGGCGCCGCGGGCTTCATCGGCAGCCATCTCGTGGAGCACCTGGTGTCGGGCGGATGGGACGTGCGCGCCTTCGTCCGCTACAGCTCCCACGACCAGTACGGCGCGCTGGTGCACGCGGAGCCAGGAGTGCTCGACCAGGTCGAGCTGGTGCCGGGCGACCTCCGGGACGCCGACCGGGTGCGGCAGGCGGTCGACGGCATGGACGCCGTGCTCCACCTCGGCGCCGTGATCGCGATCCCCTACAGCTACGCGGCTCCTCGCGACGTGATCGAGACGAACGTCCTGGGGACGCTCAACGTCCTGGAGGCAGCGCGACAGTGCGGCACCCCCCGGGTGGTGCACACGTCGACGTCCGAGGTGTACGGCTCCGCTCAGCAGCTGCGGATGGACGAGACCCATCCCTTGCAGGGCCAGTCGCCGTATGCCGCGAGCAAGATCGGCGCGGACAAGGTCGCGGAGTCCTACTGGCGCTCGTTCGAGCTGCCCGTGGTCACGTTGCGCCCCTTCAACACCTTCGGCCCGCGGCAGTCTCCGCGCGCCGTGATCCCGACCATCCTCGGACAGGCACTCGCGGGCGGACCCGTGCGGCTCGGGTCTCTGACGCCGACCCGGGACTTCACCTACGTGGCGGACACCGTCGCGGCCTTCGCGCTGGCAGCGACGGTGCCGGGCGGCGTCGGCGAGGTGGTGCATCTCGGTACCGGGGTGGAGACGAGCGTCGGCGACCTCGTCGGTCTCGCCGGCCAGGTGGTGGGCCGCGAGCTCGAGGTCGTCACCGAGCAGGAGCGGTTGCGTCCTGCGGCGAGTGAGGTCCACCGGCTGCTGTCGGACCCCAGCCACGCGCGCGAGGTGCTGGGCTGGGAGCCGAAGACCACGCTGCTCGAGGGCCTGACCCGGACTGCGGAGTGGCTCGAGCGGTCCCGTGACTGGTTCCGGCTACCGGGGTACGCCGTCTGATGGACGCCCTCGTCATGGCGGGCGGGCTGGGCACCCGGCTGCGGCCGTTGACCTTCTCCCTGCCCAAGCCGCTCCTCCCGGTGGGTGGTCGGCCGATCCTCGAGGTCCTCCTTCGTCAGCTGCAGCGCGGGGGCTTCTCGCGAGTGTTCGTCAGCGTGGGCCACAAGGGGCACCTGGTCAGGTCCTACCTCAACGAGCTGCGCCTGGAGGACGTCGAGATCAGGTGCCTCAGCGAGGAGACGCCGCTCGGTACGGCGGGCGCGCTGCGGCTCCTCCCCGCGGATGTCGGCCAGCTGTTCGTCGTCAACGGCGACATCCTCAGCGAGAGCGATCACGCGGCCGTCCTGCGCGCCCACGAGGCGGCCGGGCTGCCCATGACGGTGGTCGTGCACCATCACGCCGTTCCGTTGCCCTACGGGGTCATCGAGCTCGACGGCGATCTCGTGACCGGCATCCAGGAGAAGCCCACCTTGCACATGCCGGTGGCGACCGGGATGTACGCCCTGAACCTGCCGGACGTCCTGCTCGCCCTCCCGGACGGGGCCTCCGACATGCCCGACCTGGTGCTGGCCCTGGCCGCCCGGCAGCAGGTCCGGGCCCAGATCACCCAGGACTTCTGGACCGACGTGGCGGACCTCGCCGACTACGAGCGGATCGAGCTCGACGGCGAGCGCTGGGCGCAGCCATGACGGCACCCAGCTGGCGGGTGCCGCTCGCTGACGTCCGGGTCACCGACGCCCAGCGCGCTGCCGTGAACGAGGTGCTCGACTCCGGGTGGCTGTCCATGGGGCCTCGTACCCAGCAGTGGGAGGCCGACTTCGCCGGTGCTGCGGGTGCGGGGCATGCCGTCGCCTGCTCGAGCGGCACGGGGGCCCTCCTCCTGGCGCTGCAGGCACTCGGGGTCGGGCCGGGCGACGAGGTGGTCCTGCCCTCCCTGACCTTCGTGGCGGACGCCAACGTCGTGGTGGCGCTCGGGGCCACTCCGGTCCTCGCCGACGTCGTGTCGCCCGAGGTGCCACTGGCCACCGCCGAGCAGCTGCTCGCCCAGGCGACGTCCCGTACGAAGGCGGTGATCGCCGTGCACTACGCGGGGCATCACGTGGACGTCCAGCCACTGCGGGATGCCGGGCTGGCTGTCGTCGAGGACGCCGCTCACGCCGTCGGTCCGGTCGGCGCGGACGGCTGGCTGCCACTGGTCGGTGACATCGCCTGCTTCTCCTTCTTCGCCAACAAGAACCTCGCACTCGGCGAGGGCGGCATGGCCGTCACAGCGGATCCCGAGCTGGCCGCCACGCTGCGGCTGCTGCGGTCTCACGGCATGACGAGCGGCACGTGGGACCGGCATCGCGGCCACGCCAGCGACTACGACGTCGTGGCCACGGGGTGGAACCTCCGCACCACCGAGATCGCGGCTGCCATGGGCTCAGCAGCGCTGCCGACCCTCGCGCCGGGTAACGAGCGCCGGCGGGCACTGCTCGCGCGCTACCGCACCGGGTTCGACGGCACCGACGTGCGGATGGCGTTCGACCAGGACGAGCGCACTGCCGGGCACCTCGCCGTCGCCGTGCTCCCACCCGGTACCCGGCCCATGGTGCGTGCCGCGCTCGCGGACCAGCGGATCCAGTCCTCGTTCCACTACCCGCCGGTGCACCGGTTCTCTGCCTTCGCCCACCTGTCCGCCGCCTTGCCTGAGACCGATGCCGCAGCGGAGCGGCTCGTGACCTTGCCCTTGCACCCCGGTCTCGGGGACGACGACGTCGAGCTGGTCGCCTCGACCGTGCTGGCTGCCCTGTCGGGGTCGTGACGCTCGCGATCCTGGTGCCCGTCCTCGGGGCACCGTCGGAGACCTTCGTGCGTCGTCACGTGGACCAGCTCGCACCGGGCCGGACCGTGGTGGTGGCGCGACGATCGGCGACGGACGCGACAGAGCCCCTACCGGAGGCACCGGTCCTGCTCCTCGACCCCCTCGCCGACTCCTGGGGCGGGCCGCGGGAGGTGCAGGCCGTGCTGTCGTTCCTGGACGAGCACCGCGTCGCGACCGTGCTCGGCGAGTTCCTCGACGTCTGGCTGCCGTTGATCGAGCCGGTGCGTGCCTCAGGCCGTGACGTGTGGGTGCACGGCCACGGCTACGACGTGTCCGCGCGCCTCCGCGAGCCGTGGTGGGTCGAGGAGTACGCGGCGCTCGCAGCGGCCACCGGGCTCGTGGTCCCGACCGCCCTGGCTGCGGGTCGCCTCGCAGCCGTCGGGCTGGAGGCTCAGGTCGTCCCCAACGGGGTCGACGTGCCGGATCGGCCCGCTGCTCGTACCAGCGAGCAGTGCCTCGTCGCTGCGGTCGGACGGCTGGTGCCCAAGAAGGCACCGGACGTGACCGTGGCCGCGTTCCTGCAGGCATCGCTGGGACGACGGGACATGCGGCTCGAGGTGGTCGGTGACGGCCCGATGCGCGCGGCGGTCCAGCCTCTGGCTGGGGAAGCGGTGACGCTGCACGGGGCGCAGCCGCCAGGGTTCGTCCAGGACCTGCTCCGGCGGGCAGACGTCTTCGCGCAGCACAGCGTGGTCGACCCCGTGACCGGCGACGAAGAGGGGATGCCCATCGCGATCCTCGAGGCGATGGCGGCTGCGCTGCCCGTCGTCTCGACGTGGCACGCAGGCATCCCGGAGGAGGTCGTCCACGAGCAGACCGGCCTGCTCGTCCCGGAAGGCGACCAGGGGGCCATGGCGGTGGCGCTGGGCCGACTGGCGGATGACCCCGACCTTCGCAGGGCGATGGGGATCGCCGGCTGGGAGCGCGCCCGGGAGCGCTTCACCTGGGAGCAGAACCGCTCACGGCTGCGTGCCCTGCTCGGTCTAGAGGGCTGACAGCAGCTGCGCGCAGACCTCGCGCCCGTCGAAGTGCTCCTCGACGAGCCGCCGTGCCGCTGCTGCGTGCCGCTGGGGATCGTCGAGCACGCTGTCCAAGGCGGCGGCAGCCTCGTCCACCGTGCGATAGCTGAGGAGCCCTTCACCTGCGGGGAGCCAGTCGGACCAGCCGGTGTCCTGCGCCACCACCGGTCGACCGCTCGCGAGGTAGAGGCAGCTGCGCTCGCTGAACCACCCGGACCGGGCGCTGACGTAGCCGTGCTTGGCCATCCCGATCTCTCCTGCTGAGCCGGCGAGCCACTGCCGGTAGGCGTCCGTCGACGCCGTGACCGGGGTCGGGTCCTCCACGCGCCACCCGTGGGCAGAGAGCAGGGCAGCTCCCTCCTGGTGACCGCTGCCACCGCCCAGAGCCAGCCGCAGTGAGGCCCTGGTGCGTGCGGGAAGGTCCAGCAGCGCTCGCATCGAGACGTCCTTGGCTGCGTAGGTCTCCCCCTCCCAGGACACCGGTGGATAGGCCTGCCACGTGGTGACGGACGTGAAGTCGGCGGCTGCGGGAACCGCCGTCGTGGTCCACTGGTCGAGCACCACTGCCTGTCGGGTGGGCACCCACTCGTGCCGCGAGGCGGGCAACGGTGGCCGGCCGAACGTGAAGAGCCGCGTGAAGGCGTCCGGGTCGAGCCCCCGGTCGCCCTGCGCGATCCGCACCTGGCTGAACACCGGGTCGGTGTCGATCCCCAGCCGGTGCGGCACCTGCAGGTACTCCGGACGCATGCGGGTCGTCATGGACACGTCGACGAGGACATCGGCCGAGGCGAGGACCTCTGCGGTCTCCTCCGCGGTCATCCCGTCGTGCCGCCCGGTTGGTGCGTGCCGGTAGACCCAACGGTCGCCGAGACCCACGGCGGTCAGCTCACGGTCTAGGAACCTCGAGCCCGCCCGCCCGCTCGGATCGACCGACTCCGTCTCCGCGTCCCAGCAGTACGGCTCGTCCCCGGAGTCCTCCAGGTACCAGACCTCATGTCCCAGGTCCCGGAAGCTCAGGGCGTACGACAAGGGGTGCCACAGGAATCCTGCGGTGGGGAAGCCCGCCACCCAACCGCAGACGACGACTCTCACAGGCCGCAGTCCTCGAGCAGCGTGGACAGGACGTGCCGCGCGTCGAAGTGATCTGCAGCGATCTTCCTCGCTGCCGCTGCGTGCCGGGTCACGTCCGCCTCCACCGCGCGCAACGCCTCCTCCGCCTCCACGGCCGTGGTGAAGCCGAGCAGGCCCTCTCCCGACGGCAGGTGCTCCGACCAGCCGGTGTCCTGCGCGACCACTGGTCGGCCGGCCGCGAGGTAGTTGGCGGAGCGCTCGCTGAACCATCCGCCGCGGCTGCGGACGTAGGCCTGCTTCGCGACCGTGATCTCGCCACGAGACGCCTCGACGTAGTCCCGGAACGTCCACACCGTTCGTGTCGGAACCCGGGGATCGACGATGCGCCAGCCATCGGCGATGAGCGCGTCGCGAGGGGCGTCGGCCCCACCCAGCGCCAGCTCCAACGGGATGCCGGTCTGGCGGGGAAGGTCGCGAACGAGAGGGAACTCGACGTCCTTCTGCCCCCACGCCTCGCCCTGCCACTCCGTCGGTGCGTAGGCGCGCCAGTTCATGACCGTGGTCCAGACCTCGCCCGGTTCGTCTGCGGTCGGAGCCCAGAAGGGGAGGTGCACCGGCTGGCGGGTGGTGCGCCAGGTGAAGCCGTCGTCGGGCAGCCGGGACAGCGGGCTGCCCCACGACTCGGCGAAGGTGAGCAGCACGTCGTGCGCGCCGAGCCAGGCGCGTGTTCGGGGATCGCCGTTGGCCGCAGCCACCTGCACGAAACCGGGATCGGTGTCGACGAAGACGAGGCGGCGGGCCAGCCGGTGGTGCTCGTCGGGCTCATGGCCACCGGAGACGTTGAGCAGCAGGTCCGCTGCGGCGCACCTCGCTCGAACCTCGGGCTCCGGCAGGCCGCTGTAACGGCCCTTGGGGTCCTGATAGGCCCACGGCAGGTCGAAGGCGCCGAACAGCTCGGCGAGCCAGGCTCGGCTGTAGGCGGCATCCTCGTCGGGTCGGTCGAGCCAAGGGTCGTACGGCCAGGCGAGGTTGTCCTCCAGGTACATCACGTCGACGCCCAGGTCCCGCAGTCCCAGGCAGTACTGCAGGTAGTGCAGCGCCACTCCGGCCAGCGGCAGCTGTCCGGCGATCCCGCACACGACGACGGAGGTCACGCCCACACCTCGGCCTCGAGCACTGCGTACTGCTCCCACGAGATCTCGCCGCGCTCGGCAGCCTCACGCAGCTCCTTGGCCCGTCGGGTGCGCTCCGGGTCGACGCCGCCGTAGGTCAGGTTGTCGGTGTGGAACCGGTACGTGACGGTGACCTGGGGCAGGTGCACGAACCGCATGCCGGCGCGTGACATCCGCTTCCAGGTCTCCCAGTCCTCCAGCGGCCCTTCACTGAAGCCACCGATCTCGCGCAGGGAGGACGTGCGCACGACGGTCGCAGGAACGCAGAGGAAGTTCTCCCGCTCCAGCAGCTCCGGGTCGAACGGCTGCACGGTGAACGTCCAGCCGTCTCGGCGGCCGACCTCTCTGCAGTCTGCGTACACCACGTCAGCGCCGGTTCTCTGCATCTCCTCCCAGCACACCTCGAGGTGGTGGGGGTGCCACAGGTCGTCGTCGTCGAGAAGGGCGATGGCGTCTCCGGCGGCCTGCTCGAGGCCCGCGTTCCGTGCGCCCCCGAGACCTCGTCGGTCGATGCGCACGACGCGCGTGCCCGGGAGCTCCTCGACGGCCCAGGAGCCGTCGTCCACGACGAGGTGCTCCAACGGCTTGAGTGTCTGGCTCGCGACCGAGGCCACGGCCTCCGCGAGCATGTCGGGGCGCTTCCCGAGCGTGGCTGTGAGCACGGTGATGCTCATGCCCACACCGCCTGGGGGTCGCCCGGCAGGAGGACCTGTCGCAGCAGCGCCAGTGACCTCCGGAGCGGGAGCTGCCCCGCTGCGCGGCGCAGACAGCGGAGCGCCTCCCCTCGGTCCCCGAGCGCTGCGAGCTCCACCGCCCACCACGCGTCGGTCTCCGGGTGCGGCCCGCCCTCCTGGCCGCCGAGCGCCGTGCGCACGACGGCGGCGGCGCGCTCGTCGTCCGCCGCCGGGTCGCTCTGCCCTGCTCGCCTCGCACGGGCGCTCTGCCGGGCCAGCTCGGCGTAGGCGCTCTGCAGCCCGGCCCGCCGGATCGTCGTCATGTCCGACGTCAGCCGGTAGCGGTAACCGGCCTGAGGGAGCACGGCCAACCCGGAGTGCTCCTCGCAGCGGAGCCACATGTCGTAGTCGGACGAGCACTCGAACACGGGGCGGTATCCGCCGGTGGCCTCGTGGACGCTGCGCCGCACCATGACCGATCCCGCGCACAGCGGGTTGGCGGAGAGCATGTCGTCGGGCCCAGGACCCATCGTCGCGACGACCCGCTTCCCGACGACGATCTCGAACGCGGTGGCGACCAGACCCAGCGCCGGTTCGGCCTCCAGCCGCTGCACCTGACGACTCAGCCGCTGGGGCAGCGAGACGTCGTCGGCGTCCTGCCTGGCGATGTAGGGCGCGCTTCCTGCGGAGCAACCGAGCTCCAGCGCCCGCGGGATCCCGAGTCCCGTGGTCGTCAGCACCTCCAGGCGGGCATCGCCGGGCAGCTTCTGGACGGCCCCGTCCGTCGAGCCGTCGTCGACGACCCACAGCTTCAGGTCGATGTCGCCTTGCTCCAGGATGCTGTCGACCGCGGCGCGCAGCAGCCGGCCGCCGTTGCGAACCGGCAGGACGACGTCCACCTCGACGGTGCTCATGCGGACAGCTCGCTCAGGTCGACCGCGAGCGGCCTCGGGCCCCGGTCCCTGCCGAACCGGGCCTCGTGCAGACGCCGGTAGGGCCCGTCGGCGACGGCAAGCTCACGGTGATCTCCTCGCTGCACGATGCGTCCCTTCTCCAGGACCAGGATCTCGCTCGCGCGGTGCACGGTGCTCAGCCGGTGGGCGACGACGAAGCAGACGCGGGCGGAGGCCAGTCGGTCCAGGGCGTCCATCACCAGCGCCTCGGTGCCCGCGTCCAGCGCGGACGTCGGCTCGTCGAGGACGAGGACGGGTGCGTCGCGCAGGAACGCACGGGCGATCGCCACCCGCTGCCGCTGGCCGCCGGACAGCGTCACGCCCCGCTCACCCACGACGAGGTCGAGGCCTTCCTCCGCTTCGAGCAGCTCGACCAGGTTCGCGTCCCGTGCCGCCTGCTCGACCTCCTCATCGGTGGCATCCAGACGGCCGTAGCGGATGTTCTCGCGCACCGAGCCGGGCAGGAGCAGCGGCTCCTGCGGGACGAGGGCGACCTGCTCACGCACCCAGTCGAGTGGGAGGTCGCGCAGGTCCGCCCCGTCCAGCAGGACCCGTCCCGAGTCAGGGTCGTACAACCGAAGGACCAGGCTGGCCAACGTCGACTTGCCCGCACCTGTGGCTCCGACCAGGGCCACGAGGTCCCCCGGCGCTGCTTCGAGCGAGATCCCCCTCAGCACCTCGGTGCCCGGCCGGTAGGAGAAGCGGACGTCCTCGAAGACGACGCGACCAGCAGCTCTTCGGTGCTGGAACTCCCGGGGGATCGGCTTGCCGTCGCTCGCCAAGGGCTCGTCGAGGACCTCGAACACCCGCTCTGCGGCTGCGGCGGCTGCCGACAGCTCCCCGAGCACGGCGGCGACACCCGACACAGGGCCGTACAACGACCCCGCGTAGGCAAGGAACACCAGGACGTCCCCCGTCGTCATCTCACCCGCCAGCGCCCGGCGTGCCGCGACGTAGGTCACGACCGCGAGGCCCAGAGCGAGGACGAGATCGACGGCGAGCCCGAACAGGGTCTGGGTGCGGACCAGCCGCATCATCGCTGACCGGCTTGCCTGGGTTCGGCTGCCGAACCGGCCCGTCTCGTAGCTCTCGCGCGCGAACGCCTGGACCGTGCGGATGTTCGACAACGACGTCTGCGCCAGCGTGTAGACGTCGGACTCCCGCTGCTGCACGTCCATCGACGCCACACGGATCCGGGCGCTGAAGCGGCGGGTCGCCACGGCAGCGGCCGGCACGCTCAGCAGCGACAGCAGTGCCAGCAACGGGTCGAACGCGATCATGACCGCGAGCGTCCCGATCAGGGCGAGCGCCGCCGAGCTGAGGGGCACCAGCCCGTCGAGGAGCACGCTCTGGATCGCGTAGGTGTCGTTGGCCACGCGGTAGACGCTGTCCCCGCTGCCGCGCTCGTCGTGGAAGCGGAGCGAGAGTCGCGTCAGGTGGCCGAAGACCCTCTCGCGCAGGTCGGAGATGAGCCGTTGCGCCAACCCGTAGAGGACCATCGTCTGGAGCAGGCCCAGGCTCCCGGAGAGGAGGAAGAGCGCCACCGTGAGCGAGACGGCCACGAGCAGCGCGCCCTCGTGCGACAGCCCGAGCAGGTGGTGCTCGCCGAGGGCGTCGTCGACGAGCACCTTCGTCGGCCACGGCTTGGCCAAGCCCACGAGCGTGATGCTGACGGTGACGACGAGGCCCCGCACCACCGTGCCGCGGTAGGGCCTCAGCAGCCCGACGAGACGCCGCTCGACGCGGTAGGCGGCGCGCACCTCGCGAAGGCGCGGCGAGACCCGTTCCAGCACCTCGGTGTCGAGCGCCGAGAGGCGCGCCCGCGCACCGGGCGTCAGGCAGAGGACGAGGCCGCCCAACCCGAGGAGCGCGACCAGCAGGGCCGGCAGCACTAGACGGCGCGCACCAGCGCCGGCTCGAGGGCCTCCCACGTCGCGGCCAGGCCCTGCCGCAGTGAGGTACGGGGTCGCCATCCCAGCACCTGGTCGGCCTTCGCACTGCACGTCGCCCAGTCGCCGGTCTCGACGGCCTCGGCCTCGGGGGGCCAGGGCACGTCCGCCAGGGCGCCGGCACCGACGGTCTCGACGACGGCGGTCGCCATCTCGCGAAGGGTCGTCGCCTCCGGGCCGCCGGCGTTGAAGACCTCCCCGACCGCCAGCGGTGACGTCGCCGCGCTCTCGACCAGCTCGCACAGGTCCTCGACGTACACGTAGTCGCGCAACTGGTGCCCGCCGCCGTACAGCTGGATCGTCCCGCCGCGAGCAGCGGTCGCGAGGAAGGTTCCGACGACCCCGAAGGCGCCGTCCGGGCGGTCCTGCCAGGGGCCGTAGGGCAACGAGATCCGCAGCGAGCAGCTCTCGATGCCGTACACCCGCGAGTAGAGCAGGTGGTAGCCCTCTCCGAGGGTCTTGTGCATGCCGTACACGCAGCGGGGTGCTGTCGGGTGGTCCTCGGTGACCGGCAGGCTGAGCGCACGTCCGTACTGCAACCGCGATCCCGGGAAGACCAGTCGCGCGTCCGGGGCGTGCCGGCGGACGGCTTCCAGGACCGCCAGCTGGCTGGCCCCGTTCGCTGTCAGATCCGCGAGGGGCTCGGCCATGGAGGCGGTGGCGCCCGACTTCCCGGCGAAGGGGAAGATCGCCCTGCGTGAGGGGACCAGCCGGTCGAGCAGGTCGGTGTCGTCGACAGAGCCCTCGACGAGCTCGAGGTCGTCGAGGAGGTCGTGCAGCCGGACTCGAAGGTGCGGGTCCTCCCGGTCGCGCACGACCCCCGTGACGTGCCAGCCCGAACGCAGCAGGCGGCGGCAGAGGTGAGATCCGAGGAACCCACCGGCGCCGAGGACGAGGGCGCGGTCGCTCATGCGCCTCCCTCCTCGACGACGAACCGGACGAGAGCGTTCGTCCGGTACCACCCGCGCACCAGATCGGCCCCGACCATCATCGCGCAGACAGCGCCGAGGAACGGCGACGCCAGCGTCCCGAGGCCGACGACCAGGAACGCGACGGCGGTCCGGAGCCGGCGGACCCTCTGGCGCACCTTCACCTGCACGCAGCCGACGGGGTGCGAGGAGGTCACCAGCTCGCCGATGACGAGGGCGCTGCCGACGAGGGTGGCGTCGTGGTCCTCCCACCCGGACGGCACCGCGACGGCGAAGCCGGCCCTTCGCAGGTCGCCGACGAGATCCGCCGCGAGCTGTGCCCGCGGCCGGTCCTCCGGGACGAGCAGCACCCCGCCGCCGAGCCGCTGCACCGGACCGGGGAGCTGGGCGTAGGCCGGCGCGCTGCGCCGGGAGAGTCGCTCCTCGCGCCAGCGGGCACGGGTCCGTACGACCGGCTGCGCCAGGTGCAGGTAGGCGACACCGCACCGGAAGGCGAGGGCCCGCCGGCCCAGCCGGCGAGGCGGTCGGGTCTGGGCGACGTCGATGCCGAAGAGCGTGGTCAGAAGCAGCAGGCCGAGGGCCGGGACCACGGCGATCACCGGGACGAACGGCACCAGCACGGCGAGGGGCAGTGACAGCACGGCGAGCGGCACGCCGAGCTGGTGCGCGATGTCGAGCGCGTGGCCGCCGCCGCCGTACACCGACTGGTAGGCCGCGGCGCCGTAGGCACCGCGGTAGACCCGCTGGCGCAGCAGGGACGGCGCGAAGCTGTCGTAGATCCGGCCGCGCCAGCGGGCGGTGCCGAGCGGCGTGAAGCGGTCCGGGTGACGGCGCGCGACGAGGGCCTCGGAGCGTCCGTAGCCGCGCTGCTGCTTGAGGTAGGCCTTCGCGGACCCGCGCCGGTGGTGCCAGACCAGCGCGGCCGGGTGGAAGGCGATCTCCCATCCCCGGTCGAGGACCTTCCAGCACACGTCGACGTCGTCGCCGGCCGCGGTGTAGACCTCGTCGAACCCGCCGACCTCGTCGAGCACCTTGCGCCAGAAGGCCATGTTCGCGCCCGGGACGTGCTCGGCGCGGTCGTCGGTGACGAGCACGTGCACGGGCCCACCGGGAGCCCGCGCGACCCGCTCGGCAGCCAGGGTCGCGCCCGGCGGTGGCAGGTTGGGCCCGCCCACGCCGCCGACCTCGGGTCCGTCGAGGCCGAGCGCCAGGTAGTACGGCCACTCGGGCGTCGGGTAAGCGTCGGAGTCGAGGTAGACGACCAGGTCACCGGCGGCGCTGCGCCACCCGGTGTTGCGGGCACCCGACAGCCCCTGGTGCGGAGCCCGGATGACGCGCATCCGGGAGTCGCCCGAGCAGACCCGCTCGGCGATGTCGGCGGTGTCGTCCGTGGAGCCGTCGTCGACGAGCAGCACCTCGAGGTTCGGGTAGTCCAGCGCCCGGGTGTGGGTCAGGCACTCCTCGACCGTCGCGGCCGCGTTGTAGGCGCAGACGACGACGGTCATCGTCGGCCAGTCGAACTCCAGGTCGCGCACGGTCCGGGCGTTCCACTTCTTGCAGACCTCGAGCGCCGGTCGCGGCTCGCGGTCCGCCGTGGTGAGCCCGAACCGCCAGTCGGTGACCGGGACGTCCCCGACCTGCCACTCGTCGGTCCACGAGAAGACGCACGTGCCAGCGACACCGCGGTCCAGCGCGACCTCCAGCTGGGTGTCGAGCAGCTCCGCCTGCCGCTTCTCACCGTCGACGTCGTCGACGTGCAGGCCGATCTCGCCGAGCACGAGCGGGCGGTCCCCGGCCAGATGGTGCAGCCGGGTGAGGTACCGGCGGAGGTCCTGCCCGCGCTCGAGGAACACGTTGAACGTCAGGAAGTCGATGCCCGGCAGCGGCAGGTACTCCGCGGTGGGGTAGTTCGCGTAGGTCACGAGCATCTCGGGGTCGGTCTCGCGTACGACGTCGGCGAGCTCGTCGAGGACCCGGGCGATCCGCTCGGTGCCGAACCACCGGAGCACGTCGGCCGGCACCTCGTTGCCCAGGCTGATGCCGAGGACCTCCGGGCGGCCGGCGAGCCGCGCGGCCTGGGACTGCACCTCGGCGCGGGCATCCGCGGCGACCCGGCGGGCCTCGCGACCCCCGGTGCCCGTCAGGTAGCGCCAGTCCGGCCAGAAGGTGCCGGCCAGGACCCGAAGGTCGAACTCGGCGGCGAGGTCCAGCACGTCGTCCGGGGGCGCGGTGTAGGTGCGCACGACGGTGAAGCCCGCACGGGCGATGGCGTCGAAGTCCCGCTTGACCTGGCCGTGCTCGGGGAACCTGGCCTCGTCGACGTCACGCGGCGCGAAGGTCCCGTAGGTCACGCCGCGGAAGGCGAACCGGGACTCGCCCACGGCGAAGTGCTTGCCGTCGACACGTACTCGCACGGAGGCTCCCTTGATCGCGTGTCCCCCCGTGATCGTCCTCTCGTTCGACAGCGAGGTCGCTATTCCTTCCGGGTGAGCAGGAGTGCAGGATCACGCAGCACCGCCGCCGGGGTGACGAGCGCCCCAAGACACCCCGGCACCGCTCCGCCCGCCGGTATGCTGGGCAGGCCTTCCCGCCCCTTCCGTGAGGAGCCCACCGCGTGGCCCATGACCACGACCCGGTAGAGAAGCCCATCGGCGAGGAGTGCGGCGTCTTCGGCGTCTGGGCTCCGGGTGAGGACGTCGCGAAGCTCACCTACTACGGCCTGTACGCCCTGCAGCACCGCGGCCAGGAAGCCTGCGGGATGGCGGTCAGCGACGGCGCCGCCACGGTGGTCTACAAGGAGCTCGGGCTCGTCGCGCAGGTGTTCGACGAGTCGATCCTCGGCTCGATGCGCGGGCACCTGGCGATCGGCCACTGCCGCTACAGCACCACGGGCTCCTGCACCTGGGAGAACGCCCAGCCGTCGTTCCGCAACCTGCCGACCGGCGGGTCGCTCGCCCTCGGCCACAACGGCAACCTCACGAACACCCACGAGCTCGCCCGCCGGGTCGCCGATCTCGGCCTCGGCAAGGACGCGATGGGGGCGACGAACGACTCCGACCTCATCACCGCGCTGATCGCGGCGTCCGCGGTCGACGTCTCCGTGGAGGAGGCGGCGCGCACGATCCTGCCGACGCTGCAGGGCGCGTTCAGCCTGGTCTTCATGGACGAGCACACGCTCTACGCCGCCCGCGACCGCCACGGTGTCCGGCCGCTCGTGATCGGCAAGCTCGAGACCGGCTACGTCGTGGCCAGCGAGACGGCGGCGCTCGACATCGTCGGCGCGACCTTCATCCGCGAGGTGGAACCGGGCGAGATGGTGATCGTGGACGACCACGGCTACCGGACGTCCCGGTGGGCCGAGGCGACGCCGAAGGGCTGCCTGTTCGAGTACGTCTACCTCGCCCGCCCCGACACCTCGATCGCCGGCCGCTCGGTCTACACGACCCGCGTCGAGATCGGCCGGCAGCTCGCCTTCGAGCACGGCGTCGACGCCGACCTCGTCATCCCGGTGCCGGAGTCGGGAACGCCCGCGGCCATCGGCTACGCCGAGCAGAGCGGGATCCCCTACGGGATGGGGCTGGTGAAGAACGCCTACGTCGGGCGCACGTTCATCCAGCCCTCGCAGACGATCCGCCAGCTCGGCATCCGGCTCAAGCTCAACCCGCTGCGCGAGGTCATCAAGGGCAAGCGCCTGGTGGTGGTCGACGACTCGATCGTGCGCGGCAACACCCAGCGTGCGCTGATCCGGATGCTGCGCGAGGCCGGCGCCGCCGAGGTGCACGTCCGCATCTCGAGCCCCCCGGTCACCGACCCCTGCTTCTACGGCATCGACTTCGCCAGCAAGACGGAGCTGATCGCGAGCGGCCTGAGCGTCGAGGAGATCTGCGCCCACATCGGGGCCGACACCCTCGCCTTCGTCTCGCTGGAGGGGCTGACGATGGCCTCCGCCCAGCCCGCGGACCGGCTGTGCCGCGCCTGCTTCACCGGGGAGTACCCGATCGCGCTGCCGGAGCAGGACCTGATCGGCAAGCACGTGCTCGAGGGCATCAACCGCTCGGTGCAGCCGGAGGAGATCACCGCCAACGGCACGGGCCCGTCGCCGGACGCGCTGCTGTCGGGGCAGGGCGCGGCCGATGCGCTGCAGCGCCCGTGACCAGCTACGCCGCGGCCGGCGTCGACATCGACGCGGGCGAGCGCGCCGTCGAGCTCATGAAGGACAAGCTCAAGCGCGCCCACCGCCCCGAGGTGGTGGGTGGTCTGGGCGGTTTCGCCGGGTTGTTCCGGCTGGACCTGCGCAAGTACCGCGAGCCGCTGCTCGCCTCCTCCACCGACGGCGTGGGGACCAAGCTGGCGATCGCGCAGGCGATGGGCAAGCACGACACCATCGGCGAGGACCTCGTCGGCATGGTCGTCGACGACCTGGTCGTCTGCGGGGCCGAGCCGCTGTTCATGCAGGACTACGTCGCCGTCGGTCGGGTCGTGCCCGAGCGGGTCGCGGAGATCGTCGGGGGCATCGCGGTCGGCTGCGAGAAGGCCGGCTGCGCGCTGGTCGGCGGGGAGACCGCCGAGCACCCGGGGATGATGGCCGACGACCACTACGACATCGCCGGCACCGGCGTCGGTGTCGTGGAGGCCGACGCGGTGCTCGGCCCGGAGCGCGTCGAGCTGGGTGACGTCGTCATCGCGATGGAGTCGAGCGGGGTCCACTCCAACGGCTTCAGCCTGGTCCGGCACGTGCTGCTCAACGGCGCGCGGATGCGCCTGGACGCCCACGTGGACGAGCTCGGGACGACGCTGGGCGAGGCGCTGCTGACGCCGACCAGGATCTATGCCAAGGACTGCCTGGCAGTCATCGCCGAGACCGACGTGCACGCCTTCGCGCACGTCACCGGCGGTGGGCTCGCGGCCAACCTCAGCCGGGTGCTGCCCGAGCACCTGGGCGCCCGGCTGCAGCGCGGCTCGTGGACCCCGCCGGCGGTCTTCGACCTCGTCCAGGCCAAGGGCCGGGTCGAGCAGGCCGAGATGGAGCGCACCTTCAACATGGGCGTCGGGATGGTGGCCGTCGTGCCGCCGGCGGACGTCGACCGGACGATGGCGCTGCTCAAGGCCCGGCACCTGGAGTCGTGGGTGCTCGGCGAGATCACTGAGGGCAGCGGAGCAGCCGTCCTCGAGGGCACCCACCCCTGACCGAACCCGGCCGTGAGCGTGCGCGAGGGCGGCCCCGGGGGGCCGCCCTCAACCGCAGGAGCTAGTCCTCCTGGTCGTCCTCGTCGTACTCGTCCTCGTCGTCGGTCGCCCGCGTGGACAGGCCCCCGCCGTTGTCGGCGGCGAGCTCACGCCGCAACGCGTCCGGGTCGAGCGACCCGGTGCTGTACTTCAGCTCGCGCGCGACTTTCGTCTGCTTGGCCTTGGCACGGCCGCGCCCCATGGCTCGACCCCCTCGTGAGTACCGGTTCGTGGCTTCTCACTATATGCGCTGCGCAGGCAGTTCACACAGGCGGGCCGAGCAGGAGAGAGCCCGATCACGTCGAACTCCGTCAGGACCCAGCCTGTCAGGAGCCCGTCATGAAGATCCGCGTCCTCGCTGCCGTCGGCGTCGCCGGCGCCCTCGCGCTGTCGCACAGCGGCGCGCAGGCCGCCGCCGTGCCTGTCCTCGACGGCAAGAAGACCAAGACGCTGAGCGTCACGTTCACGCCTGCTCCCCAGGCGCACGACTCCGACTTCTTCACCGACTCGCTGAAGGCCAACGCCGACCGGACGAACTGCACCGCGCCGCGGTGCGGGTGGCTGCCGTTCGTGTTCAAGCCGGCCAAGGGCGTCAAGGGCGGGGTGGCGTTCACCCTCACCTGGTCCGCACCCGGCGAGGACATGGACCTGTACGTCGTCGAGGTGGCCAAGGACGGCACGAGCGGCGGGCAGCTGGCCGACTGCGGCGCGGCCGCGGGCTCCTCGGAGCGGATCCAGCTGTCGAGCAGCGACTTCAAGCCGGGCAAGAAGTACGCCCTGGTGGCCGACTTCTACCGCTCGACCGGCGGCAAGGTGACCGCGACGGTCGCCTTCCCGGGGACGACGCCGATCAAGAGCACCGTCCCCGGGCCGCTCGACTCGGTCCAGTCGGTCAACTGCGGGCTCTAGCAGCCCGGAAGAGCCAGACCTGAAGCCCGTCCTCATCCCAGCCCGACAGGAGCCCGTCATGAAGATCCGCCTGATCGCCACGCTCGGCGTCGTGGGCCTCGTCGCCGCGGTCCCGTCCCTGCCCGCCAGTGCCGCGAAGCCGAAGCCCCCGAAGCCGTTCACGAAGAGCTACTCGGTGACGGACATGACGCCCGACCCGACCGGCAACACCAACAGCAACGAGGCCATGCACTGCAAGGGCAAGCTCCCGATGGAGGCGCCCATCAAGGTCAAGGTGCCGGGCCCGGGTGACGTCGACGTGACGACGGCGGTCACGGGCGACTGGTCGCTCATGATCACCGACGCCAACGGCGACGTGCTGGGCGGTGCCGACGTCAACCCGCCCGCCAGCGAGGAGGCGAGCGTCCGGCTGAAGAAGGCGCAGACCATCGACGTCTACGCCTGCAACATGGAGGGCGCGCCGTCGGCGAAGGTCACCGTCCACTACGCCTACCGGGCCCCCCGGTAGCAGCCCCTCAGGGCAGCAGGAACGTCCGGAGCCGCCCGACCTCGGCCATCCGGCGCTCGGCGATCCGGTCGGCGGCCACCGCGGGCGGGACCCCCTCGGCGTCGGCGATCCGGAAGACCTCCAGCGTGGTGTCGAAGATCTTCGAGGCCTTCGCCTTGGCACGCTCGAACGAGAAGCCCTCGATCTCGTCGGCGACCTGGATGAGGCCGCCGGCGTTGGCGACGTAGTCGGGGGCGTAGAGCACGCCGTTGTCGGCGAGCACCTTCTCGATGCCGGGGTGCGCCAGCTGGTTGTTCGCCGCGCCGCAGACGATCCGCGCCTTCAGCTCCGGCATGAGGTCGTCGGACAGCGAGGCGCCGAGGGCGCAGGGGGCGTAGACGTCGACGTCGAGCACGGGCAGCTCGGCCACGCCGACGGCCTGCGCGCCGAGGGCGACTGCGCGGTCCACGGCGACGGGGTTGACGTCGGCCACGAAGACGGTCGCGCCGTCCTCCACCAGGTGCTCCACCAGGTGGAAGCCGACCTTGCCGACGCCCTCGACGGCGACGGAGCGGCCCTGCAGCGAGGGGGTGCCGAAGGCGACCTGCGCGGCTGCCCGCATCGACTGGAAGACGCCGTACGCGGTGAGCACCGCGCTGTCCCCGGCACCGCCGTGCTCCGGCGAGCGGCCGGTGACGAAGCGGGACTCCTTGGCGATGACGTCCATGTCCTGCACGAACGTGCCGACGTCGCAGGCGGTGTAGTAGCGGCCACCCAGGGACTCGACCATCCGCCCGTAGGCGCGCAGCAGCGGCTCGGTCTTCATCGTCGCCGGGTCACCGAGGATGACGGCCTTCCCGCCGCCGAGGTCCACACCGGAGCAGGCCGCCTTGTAGGCCATCGCCTTCGACAGCTTGAGCACGTCGGTGAGGGCTGCAGCCTCGTCCGCGTAGGGGTAGAACCGGGTGCCGCCGAGCGCCGGACCGAGTGCGGTGGAGTAGATGGCGATGATCGCCCGGAGCCCGGACGCGGGGTCCTGGCAGAACACGACCTGCTCGTGCCCTGCGTCCTTGAGGTGGTCGGTGCG
>CAMLIA010000048.1 GCA_946479905.1 uncultured Frankiales bacterium
TCCAGCCGGATGCGACCGGTCTTGTGGTCCACCTCGTACTTGTTGCGCTGCCCTTTGGGGATCTCGATGGTGACGTCGAACTCCATGCTCCTAGTGTCCCGTACGGCACGGGTGGGCAGGCCCCCGGTCGGGTGTGCCGGTGATCACTACCTGGAAGGGGCTCGTGTGCGCAGAGCGCTGCTCGCCCTGCTCGTGCTCGTGGTGCTCGCCGGCGGCGGCACCGGCGCGTGGTGGCTGACGACGTCGGAGACCAGCCCGCTCGCCGCCGCCCCCGAACCGCCCCCGGTCCCGACCAGGACCCCGCTGCTGCAGCCGGCGCCGGGCGGCCAGGACCCGACGGCGCTGCGGGCGGCGCTGGCCCGGGCGCTCGCCGACCGGGCCCTGGGGCGCCGGGTCAGCGTCGCGGTGGTCGGCGGCGACGGGACGACGCTGCTCGACCAGGGCGCCGGCCGGTGGGTGACTCCGGCCTCCACCGCGAAGCTCGTGACGGCGTCGGCGGCCCTCACGGTGCTCTCCCCCGACCTGCGGCTGCGCACGAGGGTGGTGCGCGGCAGCCGCCCCGGGGAGGTCGTGCTCGTGGGCGGCGGGGACCCGACGCTCGGCGGCCGTCTCGCCACGGCGGGGTACCCGGGCACCGCGCGGCTCGCCGACCTGGCCAGGGGGCTCACCGGTGTCACGCGGGTCCTCGTGGACGACTCGCTGTACGTCGGACCGCGGCTCGGACCGGGCTGGAAGCCGTCGTACGTGACCACCGGGAACGTCGCTCCGGTGAGTGCTCTGGAGGTCGACGAGGGCCGCACCGCCAAGAAGGGGCCGCGCAGCCAGGACCCCGCGCTCGCGGCTGGCCGCCAGCTCGCGACGCTCCTGCACGTGCGGGCGCCGGTCGCGAGGACCAGGGCACCGGCTGCGGCAGTGGAGCTCAGCCACGTCGACAGCCCCCCGGTGCCCGCGCTGGTCGAGGCGATGCTGACCCGCAGCGACAACGACCTCGCCGAGGCGCTCGGCCGCCAGGTCGCGCTGGCGACCCACCGGCCGGCGTCGTTCGCCGGCACGGCCGCGGCGCTCGCGGGCACCGGGATCCGGCTGCGCGACGCCAGCGGCCTCTCGCCGCTGGACCGGGTCGCGCCGCTCGCGGTGGCCCGGCTGCTCGCGCGGACCAGCGCGGACCCCAGGTTCGTCCCGCTGCTGAGCGGACTGCCCGTCGCCGGCTTCGACGGCACCCTCGGCGGCCGGTTCCGCCGCGCCCCGACCTCCGGCGCCGCCGGGCTGGTCCGGGCCAAGACCGGCACCCTCGACGGCGTGAGCGCACTGGCGGGCCTGGTGACGACCCGGACCCGCGGTGTGCTGGCCTTCGACATCACGGCGGACGGCGTGCCCCAGGGCGGCACCCTGGCGGCGGAGGCGGCCCTGGACCGGGTCGCGACGGCGCTCGCGGCCTGCGGCTGCACGTAGGTTGGGGGGATGAGCGTCGTCGACACCGGGCTGGCCGCCAGCGTCGCTGCGCGGCTGGCCTCCCCGGGCCCGTCGCTGTCGCTCACGGAAGCGGCCGACGTCGTGGTCATGCTGCGCGACCTCACCGACGAGGCGGAGGCGCACGTCCGCCAGGTCACCGGGCTGCACGGCCGGGTCGGGCCGGCCACGGTCGTCGACCGGGCCGCCTGGGCGGAGGCGAACGCGCAGGGCTTCGACAACGTGCTCGAGCCGCTCACGGAGGTCCTGACCCGCAGGCAGAGCCGGCTCACCATCGCCACGACCGCGAAGGTCACGGGAGTCCAGGTCGGCTCGCTGCTGGCCTGGCTCTCCAGCAAGGTGCTCGGGCAGTACGAGGCCTTCCAGCCGGAGGGCCAGGAGGGCCGGTTGCTGCTGGTCGCCCCCAACATCGTCGAGGTCGAGCGCAAGCTCGGGGTCGACCCGCACGACTTCCGGCTGTGGGTCGCCCTGCACGAGGTCACCCACCGCACCCAGTTCACCGCCGTGCCCTGGCTGCACGGTCACGTGCGCACCGAGGTCCAGAACCTGCTGCAGGCCTCCAAGCTCGACGACCCGGAGGCGCTGATCGCGCGGCTCAAGCAGGTGGTGTCCAACCCGAGTCGCGGCTCCCTCGTGGAGATGGTCGCGACGCCCGAGCAGCGCGAGGTCATGGACCGCGTCACCGGGTTCATGTCGCTGCTCGAGGGCCACGCCGAGCACGTCATGGACGAGGTCGGCCCCTCGGTCGTGCCGACCGTGCAGCACATCCGCGACCGGTTCGAGCAGCGCCGGCGGGACAAGGGCGGCCCGTTCGAGCGGCTGCTCCGCCGGCTGCTCGGCATGGACCTCAAGGCGCTGCAGTACTCGCAGGGCCGCGCCTTCGTCGGCCACGTCGTCGACCGGATCGGCATGGACGGCTTCAACCGGGTCTGGACCGCCCCGGAGACGCTGCCGTCCAAGGCCGAGATCACCGACCCCGACGCCTGGATCACGCGCACGGCATGAGCGGCCCGCCGCCGGCGACAGCTGCCACGCGGGTGGCGGTACGACGAGCGCTGGCCGGTGTCGACACCGCGACCGCCGCGGTGAGCGGCGGGGCCGACTCGCTGGCGCTGGCCGCAGCGCTGGCCTTCGAGCGGCCCGGCTCGGCGGCCGTCGTGGTGGACCACGGCCTGCAGCCCGGCTCGGCCGACGTCGCCGCGAAGGCGGCCGCCCAGTGCGCCTCCCTCGGCCTGACGGCCCAGGTCCTCACCGGCCGGGCCACCCCGGGCGAAGCGGGCGCCCGCGAGCTCCGCTACGCGCTGCTCGACGCGGTCGAGGGCACGGTCTTCCTCGGCCACACCCGCGACGACCAGGCGGAGACGGTGCTGCTCGGCATCCTGCGGGGCTCCGGGGCACGCGCCCTCGCCGGGATGGCACCGGTCCGCGGCCGCTACCGCCGGCCGTTCCTCGACCTGCCGCGCGCCACGGTGCGCCAGGCCTGCCTCGAGGCCGGCCTGACGCCCTGGGACGACCCGCACAACGACGACCCCGGCTTCGACCGGGTGCGGTTCCGGCAGCTGCTCGAGGGGCTGCCCGCCGAGGGCCTCGCCCGGACCGCGCGGCTGCTGCGCGAGGACGCCGATGCCCTCGACGCCCTCGCGACGGCCACCGACGACGTACCGGCCCTGCTCGCCCTGCCCCCCGCGCTGCGCTCCCGCTCGCTGAAGCTCTGGGCGGAGCAGCAGGCCGGGCGGGCCGTCACCAGCGCCCACGTGGACGCGCTCCGGGCGCTCGTCGAGGACTGGCACGGCCAGGGGCCGGTGGCACTGCCCGGCGGCGGGCGCGTCCGCCGCGAGGCCGGACGGCTAGCCTTCACACCGTGACGACGGTCCCGGCGGAGATCGACGAGGTGCTGTTCTCCGAGCAGGAGATCCAGGACAAGGTCCGTGAGCTCGCCAAGGCCATCGACGAGGACTACCGCGGCCAGGAGCTGCTGCTCGTCGGGGTGCTGAAGGGCGCCGTGATGGTGATGGCCGACCTGGCGCGCGCCCTCGAGACGCCTGTCTCGATGGAGTTCATGGCCGTCTCGTCGTACGGCTCCTCGACCAGCTCCTCCGGCGTGGTCCGGATCCTGAAGGACCTCGACCGGGAGATCACCGACAAGCACGTGCTCGTCGTCGAGGACATCATCGACAGCGGCCTCACGCTCAACTGGCTGCTGCGCAACATGCGCTCGCGGGGGCCGGCGAGCGTCGAGGTCTGCGCGCTGTTCCGCAAGCCGGAGGCCGCCAAGGTCGACGTCCCCATCCGCTACGCCGGCTTCGACATCCCCAACGAGTTCGTCGTGGGGTACGGCCTCGACTACGCCGAGCGCTACCGGGACCTGCCGTTCGTGGGCCGCCTCAAGCCCGAGGTGTACGCCGAGTAGCGGGTGACCGCGGTCACGGCGCGGAACACCGGCGGCCGCCCCTCCGTTGTCAGGTGTGGCGGCCGCTGCGAGCGGTGTACCGTCGAACCTGGACTTTCTGCCGACAGGAGGGACGGGGCTGCCCGCCCCGCAGTCGATGAACCTCAAGCGCTTCACCCGTGGCCCCGCGCTCTACATCGTGCTGGCCCTCGTCCTCGTCGTGGCCGTCACCGCCGGCCTGCGGGGCAACGACTACAAGTCCGTGAGCACCGCCGAGGTCCTCAAGGAGATCAGCAGCGGCCAGGTCGACACCGACACCAAGCACGTCAAGAACCTGCTGCTCGACAAGGAGCAGCAGGTCCGGATCACGACGACGGACGGCAAGAAGCTGCAGGCCTCCTTCCTCGTCGACCAGGGCCGGGACTTCGCCGCCGCGTTCAAGGCCGCGGACGTCCCCTACGACGTGAAGGTCAGCCACGAGAACATCTTCGTGAGCTTCCTGTTCTCGGTCTTCCCGATCCTGCTCATCGTCGGCCTGCTGTTCTTCTTCATGAACCAGATGCAGGGCGGCGGGTCGCGCGTCATGCAGTTCGGCAAGTCGCGCGCGAAGCTGGTCAGCAAGGACACCCCGAAGACGACCTTCGCCGACGTGGCCGGTGTCGACGAGGCCATCGAGGAGCTGCAGGAGATCAAGGAGTTCCTCGAGAGCCCGGGCAAGTTCCAGGCGATCGGCGCCAAGATCCCGAAGGGCGTGCTCCTCTACGGCCCGCCCGGCACCGGCAAGACGCTGCTCGCCCGCGCCGTCGCCGGTGAGGCAGGCGTCCCGTTCTACTCGATCTCCGGCTCCGACTTCGTCGAGATGTTCGTCGGTGTCGGTGCCTCCCGCGTCCGCGACCTGTTCGAGCAGGCCAAGGCGAACGCGCCCGCGATCATCTTCGTCGACGAGATCGACGCCGTCGGCCGGCACCGCGGCGCGGGCCTCGGCGGCGGCCACGACGAGCGCGAGCAGACCCTCAACCAGATGCTCGTCGAGATGGACGGCTTCGACGTCAAGGGCGGCGTGATCATGATCGCCGCGACCAACCGGCCGGACATCCTCGACCCGGCGCTGCTGCGCCCCGGCCGCTTCGACCGGCAGATCGCGGTCGACCGCCCCGACATGGCGGGCCGCCGGCAGATCCTCGAGGTGCACGCCAAGGGCAAGCCGATGCACCCGGACGTCGACCTGCAGGTCATCGCGCGCCGCACCCCCGGCTTCACCGGCGCCGACCTCGCCAACGTCGTCAACGAGGGCGCGCTGCTCACCGCCCGCACCGGCCAGAAGCAGATCACCCTCGAGACCCTCGAGGAGTCGATCGACCGCGTCATGGGCGGGCCGCAGCGCCGCAGCCGGCTCATGAACGACAAGGAGAAGAAGGTCACGGCCTACCACGAGGGCGGCCACGCCCTGGTGGCGCACGCGCTGCCGAACACCGACCCCGTGCACAAGCTGACGATCCTGCCGCGCGGTCGCGCCCTGGGCTACACGATGGTGCTGCCGGAGGAGGACAAGTACTCCCAGACCCGCGCCGAGCTGCTCGACACCCTGGCGTACGCCATGGGTGGCCGCGCCGCGGAGGAGCTGGTGTTCCACGACCCGACCACGGGCGCGTCCAACGACATCGAGAAGGCGACCGCCATCGCCCGCGCCATGGTCACGCAGTACGGCATGAGCGAGAAGCTCGGCGCCGTGAAGTTCGGCCAGGAGTCCGGCGAGGTCTTCCTCGGTCGCGACATGGGCCACCAGCGCGACTACTCCGAGGAGATCGCGGCGCAGGTCGACGCCGAGGTCCGGCAGCTGGTCGAGAACGCCCACCACGAGGCGTGGGAGATCTGCGTGGAGTACCGCGACGTGCTCGACGAGCTGGTCCTGCGGCTGCTCGACAAGGAGACGCTGACCCGCGACGAGCTCGCCGAGATCTTCGCGCCGGTCGTGAAGCGCCCGCAGCGCCCGCACCCGACCGGCAACGGGCGCCGGCCGCTGTCCCAGCAGCCACCCGTGCTCACACCGGCGGAGCTGGCCACGCTCGGCCCGGCCGACCTCGAGGACCTCGCCCGGGGCAAGAAGGACGCCCCTCGGCGCACCTCCGCCCGGTCGCGCGCAAGCGTGAACCGCGAGGCGCAGGAGCCCAAGCCCCGGCAGGCCCGGTCGCCGCGACGCCGGCCCGGCGCGGACCCGGCCAGCTGACGCTGGTCATGGGGGTCCTCAACGTGACCCCGGACAGCTTCAGCGACGGCGGTGCCCACGACACCGTGGACACCGCGGTCGCCTACGGCCTGCGGCTGCGCGACCTCGGCGCCGACCTCGTCGACGTCGGCGGCGAGTCGACCCGCCCCGGGGCCTCCCGGGTCTCGCCCGAGCAGGAGTGCGCCCGGGTGCTGCCGGTGCTCGCCGCGCTCGCCCAGGAGGGCGTCCGCTGCTCGGTGGACACGACCCGGTCCGCCGTCGCCGAGGCTGCCGTGGCTGCCGGGGCCGTCATGGTCAACGACGTCAGCGGCGGCCTCGCCGACGACGCCATGCTCGCGACCGTCGCCGGACTGGGGGTGCCGTACGTCGCCATGCACTGGCGTGGCCCGTCCGCCGACATGCAGTCCCGGGCGGTGTACGACGACGTCGTGGCCGAGGTGTGCGAGGAGCTGTCCCGGCGGCTGGACGCCTGTTCGGCGGCCGGGGTGACCGAGGTCGTGGTCGACCCGGGCATCGGCTTCGCGAAGACCGCCGACCACAACTGGGCGCTGCTGCAGCAGCTCGACCGGCTCCTGGCCCTCGGCCCCGTGCTCGTCGGGTCCTCGCGCAAGGCCTTCCTCGGCGCGCTCCTCGACGGCCGGCCGCCCACGGGCCGGGACGCGGCGACCACTGCGCTGACCGTGGCCGCCGCCCAGGCGGGCTGCTGGGGCGTGCGGGTGCACGACGTGCAGGGGTCGGCCGACGCCGTACGCGTGGTGGAGCGGTTGTCCCGTGCGTGACGTCGCGCAGGTCGAGGCCGCCAACGCCGCGCTCTACACCGCCTTCGAGTCCGGCGACGTGGACCTGATGGAGGCGGTCTGGGACGTGGAGGAGCCCGACGCGGTGGTCTGCGTGCACCCGGGCTGGCCGATGCTGCGGGGGCGGACGGCCGTGATGCGCTCCTGGTCGGCGGTGATGGCCAACACCGACTACATCCAGTTCGTGCTCACCGACGTGCACGTCGCCGTCGCGGGGGATGCTGCCGTGGTGACCTGCACCGAGAACGTCCTCACGTCCGCCGACGTCGGGGACGGGGCCCACGCGGTCGCGACGAACGTCTTCGTGCGCCGCCGGGACGGCTGGCGGCTGGTCGTGCACCACGGCTCGCCCGTCCTCGGAAGGCTCGAGCACGATGGATGAGATCGCCCTCACCGGACTGCGGGTCCGGGGCTTCCACGGCGTGCTCGCGTCCGAGCGGGCCGACGGCCAGGACTTCCTCGTCGACGCCGTCCTCACCGTCGACACCCGGTCGGCTGCCGCCTCGGACGACCTGGCGGCGACCGTCGACTACGGCGTGCTGGCCCAGCAGCTCGCCGACGTCGTCGCGGGCGAGCCGGTCGACCTGATCGAGACGCTCGCCGCCCGGCTCGCCGACGTCTGCCTCAGCTCCCCTCTCGTCAGCTCCGCGCGGGTCACGGTGCACAAGCCCTCGGCGCCGATCCCGCTGCCCTTCAGCGACGTGTCGGTCACGGTGACGCGCCCGTGACCGCGGTGCTGTCCCTCGGGTCCAACCTCGGGGACCGGCTCGCGAACCTGCGGCTCGGGCTGGCCGTCCTGGAGCCGACCGCGGTCTCGCGGGTGTACGAGACGGCACCCTGGGGCGGGGTCGAGCAGGACGACTTCCTCAACGTCGTGGCGCTGTGCCCGTGGGACGCCGCCGAGGCGTGGCGGCGGGCGGTGGCCGCCGAGGCCCGAGCAGGTCGGGTGCGGGAGGTCCGCTGGGGGCCGCGCACCCTCGACGTGGACGTGGTCTGGGCCGACGGCACCGACCCGGCGCTCGAGCTGCCGCACCCGCGCGCCCACGAGCGGGCGTTCGTCCTGGTGCCGTGGCTCGACGTCGACCCGGACGCCGAGCTGCCGGGGCACGGCCGGGTCGCCGACCTGCCCGTGGACCGCAGCACCGTCCGGCTGGCCGCGGAGCAGCTGACGTGAGGCCCACCTCGTGGCGGGCTCTGCTGGGGGCCGCGCTGCCCGCAGGCGTGGTGGGGTGGCTGCTGTTCGCGGCCGCCTACGGCGATCTGGTCAAGCTCCCGACGTACGCCGCCGTCACCGCCGGGCTGATGGCGGTCTTCGAGCTCGTCCTCGCGAGAGTCGTCTCGCAGAAGGTCCGCGGCGTCCCCCGCGGCCGGCCCATGCACCCGCTGCAGGTCGCCCGGGCCGCCGCGCTGGCGAAGGCCTCGTCGCTGGCCGGGGCGCTGCTGCTCGGCCTCTACGCAGGCTTCTTCACCTGGCTGCTGCCGCGCAGCGACCGGGTCGCCGCGGCGAACGACGACGCGCTGGTCGCGGGCGTCTCCGGTGGCGCCTGCCTGCTGCTGGTGGTCGCCGCCCTGCTGCTCGAGCGGGCGTGCCGCACGCCCGCGCCGCCGGAGGACTAGGTTCTGCCGCATGGAGTTCGACGAGCTGCGCCGGGCTGCCTTCGACAAGGCGCGTGACAAGCACGACCTCGGGTTCTTCTGGGACCTCGTGAAGCACCTGCGCTCGTCGGCGTCCTTCGCCACCGAGGACGGCTCGATGGGTGGCATCGGCGGCTCCATCACCGACAGCATCGAGATCGTCCGCGAGCTGATGGGCAAGGACCTCGGCGACGACGAGCGCGCCCTGCTCCAGGCCAAGTTCGAGCACTACCTCGCCCAGCCCTAGCAGCTGTCGCCGCCCCCTCCGGTCCGGGCCGGCGAACTTTGCGGGCGTGGACGCCAGGCGGAGCGTGCTGAACCCGCAAAGTTGGCGCGCGCCCGCAGCTGCCGTCGCCGAACTCTGCGGCCATGGGCGCCGGCTCACGCTCCCTCGACCCGCAAAGCTCGCCGGTCCACAGGATGGTGGCGCTCTCCACAGCTGACGGCGCGGACCCTCTGGGCGCGCCCTCGTCGTACAACCTCGGCGCATGAAGGACGAGGCGAAGCGACAGGCCCGCGAGCGTCACGGGGTCGTGCCGCAGGGTGACGTCGGCGGTCACGCCGCTCGGGACGCACCTCGGCAAGGCCTGCGTCGCGTCCAGGTGCGGGCCTACCTGGCCGAGACCCAGCCCTATGACGTCGCCGTGCAGCTCGCCTCGCTCAAGGTTGCCCACCAGGACGGGTGGTGGCTGATGGGAGCCGCCGCGCTCTGGGTCTACGGCGTCGAGCAGGCGCCGGAGGTCCTGAACGTCGGGCTGAAGCTGACCAGCGAGATCAGCATCGCGGCTCCCGTGCAGTCACATCGCCTCTCGCGTTCGGTGCTCGCCGGCGCGCGGACCATCGACGGCACGCCGCTGGTCGCGCTCGAGATCGCTGTCCTCCAGTGGGCGCATCTTCGACCGCACGCAGATGTGGTGCGGCTGGTGGAGAAGGTCCTGCGCGAGCGGCGGACGTCGATCCCCCGCCTCCGCGCGAGGCTGCGCAGGGGGGTGGCCGGCTCTGCCGCCGTGCGCGCCGCTCTTGACGAGCTGCTCGGAGGGTCGCTGGACCGTGACGTGCGCACGCTCAAGCACGCCCTCGAGGCGCTCGGCGTCACCGGGCTGGAGTGCGAGGTCCGATTCGTGAGCGCGGACGGTGCGAGTGGCTACGCCGACCTCCTGCACCGGCCGACCATGACCGTCATCGAGGTCGATGGTTCCCTCGACCACCTCGTTGAGGACCGCTTCCTCGCCGACCGTCGACGGGACCGGTGGATGCTCCGCGATCACGGGGTGCGCACGCTCAGGGTGGACATGCGCGAGGTGCGGGGGCAGCTCGACCGCACGGCGGCGGAACTGGCAGCGTTCCTGTTGGCAGACGCCGCCTGACGTCGCCCGAACCTTGCGGCTGGGCCAAGCGCAGGGTGGGCCGCCACAGCCACAGAGTTCGGCGCACGCGGCGATGCCGCCGCCGAGCTTTGTGGGTGCCCGCCGCACGACGTGGCCTCAGCGCACCCAAAGTTCGCGCACCCGGGGCGGATGCGGGCCGGGCACCGCCCTACTTGTCGATGTCGCCCACCACGAAGAAGAAGGACGCCAGGACGGCCGGCAGGTCGGCGACCCGGTTGCCGGGCAGCACGGCGGGCAGCGCGGACACGTTGCTGAACGACGGCGTCCGCAGGGCGAGCCGCCACGGCGTCACCGCACCCCGAGACACCAGGTAGCAGCCGGCGATGCCGGACGGGTTCTCCGTCCACGTGTAGGCCGATCCCTCGGGCGCGCGGACGTACTTGGGCAGCGGCACGTCGACCGGGCCCGGGGGCAGCTGGTCGAGGCACGTCAGCACCAGGTCGAGGGACACCGTCACCTGCTCGAGCAGGCAGCTGAAGCGGGCGGCGGCATCACCGTCCGTACGGGTGACCAGCGGGACGTCCAGCCAGGGATAGGCGAGGTACGACGTGTCGCGGCGCAGGTCGATCGGCACCCCGGAGCCGCGGGCCACCGGGCCGCTCACGCCGTAGCCGAGCACGTCAGCGGGCGCCAGCACGCCGAGCCCGACCAGCCCCGACAGGTCGGGCTCGGGCAACCGGGACCGGACGGTGCCGACGGCGGTGGCGACCCGGGACGGCCAGTCCGGCGGCACGTCGGTGTGCAGGCCCCCGATGCGGGTGGCGACGAAGTGGATGCGCCCACCGGTCGCGAGCTCCATGACCTCCTGCAGCGGCTCGCGCAGCCGGACGAACTCCGGCGACAGGTGCCCGAGGAACATCAGGTGCGACAGCACCCGGTTGAGCTCGCACATCAGCGTCCGGAGCCAGAGCGCCCGCGGCGGGACGTCCAGGCCGAGCAGCTGCTCGACGGCGAGGGCGATGACCACCTCGTTGTTGAACGCCGAGAGCCAGTCGTGCCGGTTGGCGAGCACGAGGACCTGCCGGTAGTCGCGGACCTCGAACAGCTTCTCGGCACCGCGGTGCAGCGCCCCGACGAGCGGCTCGGCGGCGGTCACCACGTCGCCGTCGAGCTCGAGCCGCAGCCGCAGCGACCCGTGCGTCGAGGGGTGGTGCGGCCCGAGCTCCAGGGTGATGTCGGACGGGCCGGCTGCTGCGCCGACGCCGGCCACCGTCACCGCTGCGGCTCCCAGCGGAACCGCCGGACCGCGACGACGGTCGACGCCAGCGCCCACAGGCCCATGACGAGGAAGTCGGCGCCGTGGAAGCCGGTGCCGTGCTCGCGCGGGTCGAACCCCGCGAAGCTCGCGCTGACCATGTGCTCGAGGGGGAAGTACGTCGCCAGCGTGTGCAGCGATCCCGAGGTGACGGGGAAGAAGACGCCGGAGATGAAGTTCAGCAGGAAGAACGGGAACTGCACGATGGCGGGCGCTGCCTCGGCGTTGGGCACCAGGGTGCTGACGGCGATGCCCAGCGCGCAGAAGGTGACTGCCCCGAGCGCCAGTGCGGCGATCAGGGGGAGCGGGTGGAACGGCAGGTGCACGTCGTAGAAGACGACGCCCGCAGCGATCGTGGTCACGGTGAGGACCGCGGTGACCACCACGCAGCTGAGCAGCAGGCCCCCGACCATCGCCCAGGCAGGAAGCGGTGTGCCGCGCAGCCGCTTCAGGGCCCCCGTCTCACGGCGCTCGGTGACCCCCATGGCGAGGTTCGAGTAGCAGGCGCTCATCAGCCCGAACGCCAGGATCGCCGGGACGAAGTAGGTGTTGTACGAGATGCCGCCGAGCTCCTTGAGGTGGTGGTCGGCGTTGAGGCTGGCGAACACGACCAGGAACATCAGGGGGAAGGCGAAGGTGAAGAAGGCGCTCTGCGGGTTGCGCCAGAAGGCGACCTGCTCCCAGCGGAGCTGCCACCAGAGCAGCCTCACGACGTCAGCCTCAGGTAGACGTCCTCGAGCGACGGACGCGCGACCGTCAGCCCGACCAGCGGTGTCGTGGTGTCGAGCGACCAGGCGGTGAGCTGGTGCAGCACGCGGACCTCGTCGGTCGTGCGCACCTCCCAGCCGCCGTCGACGCGGTCCCCGACCGGCGGGGTGTGCGGCGCGTCGAAGCGGATGACGACCCCGGACGTGTTCCTGCCGCCCAGCGACGCCGGCGTGCCCTCCGCGACGACGGTGCCGCCGGCGATGATGACGACCCGGTCGGCGAGGGCCTGCGCCTCGTCCATGTAGTGCGTGGTGAGCAGCACGGTCGTGCCGCTGCCGGTGAGCGACCTGACGAGCTCCCAGGCCTCCCGGCGCGCGCTCGGGTCGAAGCCGGTCGTCGGCTCGTCGAGGAACACCAGGTCGGGCGTCCCGAGGATCCCGAGCCCCACGTCGAGGCGGCGTCGCTGGCCGCCGGACAGCGTCCGCACCTTGGCGTCGGCCTTGTCGGTCAGGCCGACCAGCTCGAGGACCTCGTCCACGGGACGCGGCCGGGAGTAGTAGCCCGCGTGCTTGCGCAGCACCTCCCGGGCCGTGAGGTACGGGTCGCTCGACGACTCCTGCAGCACGATGCCGATCCGGTCGCGCGGGAGCTGCCCGGCCGGGTCGTGCCCGAGGACGGACACCTCGCCGGCCGACCGCTCGCGGAAGCCCTCGAGCACCTCGACGGTGGAGGTCTTGCCCGCCCCGTTGGGCCCCAGCAGGGCGAGCACCTCGCCGGTCTCGACGGTCAGGTCGATGCCGCGGACCGCCTCCAGGTCGCCGTAGCTGACGCGCAGCCCCGTCGCCTGGATCGCCGTCACGGCGTCATCCAACCAACCTCCACGCCGACTGTCTGCACCAGCCAGCCGAAGCCGCCCAGCCCCTCGGGGTCGAGCAGCTCGCGTGCCTGCGACGCGCGCTCCAGCGTGGCCGCGTCCACGTGCGGCGGTACGACGGCACTGATGCCCAGGGACTGCAGCGCCTCCCGCTGGCTCAGCAGCAGGGCACCGGTGGCGGCGGCGCAGCTGTCGAGGGCCACGTGGGCCGTGAGGTCGCACGACCCGTCAGGGACCGGCCGGACCTGCCGCCCGTCGCGGTAGGCGGTGAGCGTCGGCCGCCGGTCGGCGACGGTGTGCCCGTAGTCGATGGCGACCGCGGCGCCGCGCGCCACCCGGCCCGCTGCAGCCGCCCACGCCTCGTCGCGCGAGGCGCCGATCTCGGCCCGGCCGCCGGGCCACCACTGCCGCGCCCAGGGGGAGTCGTGGGGCGCACCGCGCGACTCCTGGCCGTCCGCGTCGACGAGGACGAGGCAACCGTCCTCGAGGACGTCGAGAGGGATCGCGTCCAGCCACTCGTTGGCGACCAGCAGCCCGTGCACCTCGGGGATCTCCGACGTCCACCGGTAGGGCACGTCGGCAGCCGCGAGCTCCACCCCGGTCAGCCGCCAGCGCGGCGGCACGTCGGTCAGGGCGTCGAGCAGCTCGCCCCGGCCCGCGCCGAGGTCGACGAGGTCGAAGGGGTCCGGGAACCCGAGCGCCGCGTCGAGACGGGTCGCCATCCGGCGTACCGCCGTGGCGAACAGCGGGACCGCCACGTTCGTGCGGAAGTGCGCCAGCGGCACCTCCCGGAGGAAGAACCCCTGCTCGCCGTACAGCGCGTCGTGCCACGCCTCCCGCCACGGCCGGGCGGCCGTCGTGAGACTCTCCCGCGCATGGTTCATATCGGGCAGACCATCGGCATGCGGGTGCTGGAGCGCGGCGACGCGACCGCGGTCCTGCGGTGGGAGGCGACCGAGGAGTACGGCTTCCCGACCTCGAACGGTCCGGTGATCCACGGGGGCATGGTGACGACGATCCTCGACTCGGCGATGGGGGCGGCCTGCTGGACGGTGCTCACCGGCGACGAGGTGTTCCTCACGGCGGACCTGCGCGTGGAGTTCTACCGCAGCGCGCGACCAGGCCTGCTCACGGCGCGCGGGAAGGTGATCAAGCGCACCAGCCGGCTGGCGTTCTGCGCGGCGGAGCTGTTCGACGCCGACGACCGGCTGCTCGCGGGGAGCCGCTGCACGCAGACGGTCCTCGCGTCGGGCGGCCCCGGCACCCGGCCGGACCCGACCCGTGGGGACTTCGACGCACGCGGCTGACACCCCCTCACGGTGTGAACCACAACACGTTGCGATCCCGTGTCGCAGCGTTACCCTCAAGGCACAACGTCCGGTACCCCGAGAGGACTGGAACGGCATCTCATGAGCACCCCTGCCCCCCTGCGCGTGGGCGTCGTCGGCTCCGGCCGGGTCGGCGCGGTCCTCGGCGCTGCCCTGCAGCGCGCCGGCCACCCGATCGTCGGGGTGTCCGCGGTCAGCGACGCCTCCCGGGCCCGGGCCGAGATCTTCCTGCCCGGCGTGCCGGTGCTCAGCGCGGTCGAGGTGGCCCAGCGCGCCGAGCTGCTGCTGCTCGCGGTGCCCGACGACGTCCTGCCCGGCCTGGTCCAGGGCCTCGGCCGTGACCTGCCCGAGGCGGTCGCCCACGTCAGCGGCCGGCACGGCCTCGCCGTCCTCGCCGGCGTCGCCAACCCGCTCGCGCTGCACCCGGTCTTCCCCTTCACCGGCGGTCCCGCGGACCTGACCGGGGTCCGGTTCGGCGTCACCGCGCACGACCTCGCGCTGGCCGACCGGCTGGTCCGCGACATGGGCGGTGTGCCGGTCCACGTGGCCGAGGAGCTCCGCCCGCTGTGGCACGCCGCCCTGGCCCACGGCGCCAACCACCTCGTCACCCTCGTCGCCAGCGCCGCCGACATGCTGCGCGCCGCCGGTGCGGACGACCCGGGTGAGGTGCTGCGCCCGCTCCTCACGGCCGCGCTCGAGGGGGCCCTCGACCGGGGTACGGCGGCGCTCACCGGTCCGGTCATGCGCGGGGACGCCGGCACCGTCCGCGCCCACCTCCAGGTCGTGCCGGACGACACCCGCGACGCCTACCTCGCCCTGGCCCGCCTCACGGCGGCCCGCGCGGGCACCACCGACCTCATGCAGGAGGTCCTCTCATGACCTCACCCGAGATGATCGTCTGCAGCACCCGGGACGAGCTCGCCGCCGCTCGCAAGGACCTGCGCGGCCGGGTCGCCGTCGTCATGACGATGGGCGCGCTGCACGAGGGGCACGCCGCGCTCGTCGACGCCGCGCGCGAGCAGGCCGACAGCGTCATCGTCACCATCTTCGTCAACCCGCTGCAGTTCGGTGCGAACGAGGACCTGGCGAAGTACCCCCGGACCCTCGACGACGACCTCGCGCTGCTCGAGGCCCGCGGGGTCGACGTCGTGTTCACCCCCACCCCCGACGTCGTCTACCCCCGCGAGCCGGTCGTGCGGGTGTCCGCCGGACCGCTCGGGGAGGTCTTCGAGGGAGCGTCGCGCCCCGGGCACTTCGACGGCGTCCTCACCGTCGTGCTGAAGCTGATGAACCTGACCCAGCCCGACGTCGCCCTGTTCGGCCAGAAGGACGCCCAGCAGCTCGCGGCCATCCGGCGCATGGTGAGCGACCTGGACGTCCCCGTCAGCGTCGTGGCGGTGCCGACCGTCCGGGAGCCCGACGGCCTGGCGCTGTCCAGCCGCAACCGCTACCTGTCCGACAGCGAGCACGCCACCGCGCTGCTGCTCAGCCAGGCCCTGCAGACCCGTGACGTGGCTGCGGGCAGGGCCCTGTTCGACGGCGCACCGGCCGTCCTCGACTACCTCGAGCGCGTGGACTCCGCGACGTTCGAGGCAGCACCTGACGGTGACCTCATGGTCATCGCCGCCAAGGTGGGCACGACGAGACTGATCGACAACATCGACCTTTCCGAGGACCCCCGCTGATGCTGCGCCAGATGCTCACGAGCAAGATCCACCGCGCCACGGTGACCCAGGCCGACCTGCACTACGTCGGTTCCGTGACGGTCGACGAGGACCTGCTCGACGCCGCCGACCTCTACGAGGGCGAGAAGGTCGCGATCGTCGACGTCACCAACGGCGCCCGGATCGAGACCTACACCATCGCCGGGCCGCGCGGCTCGGGCGTCATCGGCATCAACGGCGCGGCGGCCCGGCTCATCCACCCCGGCGACCTCGTCATCCTCATCGCCTACGGCCTGATGGAGGACACGGAGGCGCGCACCCGCAAGCCCAAGGTCGTGTTCGTGGACGCCGACAACAAGGTGATCGGCACCGGCACCGACCCCGCGGAGGCGCTGCCCGGCACCGACCTCAAGCGCGGCGACCTGCGCTACCCCGCCGACCCGCGCGAGGAGCACGTCGGCAGCTACGACGACGACCCGACCCTGGTCTGGTGAACACCCCACGAGACCGCTCAGGCCTCCGCGGGAACCCCCGATGAGCGCAGCCTCCCGGCTGCTCGCCCCCGCGCCCGGCTGGACCCGCGACACCGACGTCGTCGTCGTCGGCTCAGGCGTCGCCGGGCTGATGACCGCCCTGCACGCGACCCGGTCCGGCCGGGTCCTCGTCGTCACCAAGGTGCACGTCGACGACGGCTCGACCCGCTGGGCGCAGGGCGGTGTGGCGGCCGCGCTCGGTGCGGACGACTCGCCGGACGAGCACCTGCAGGACACCCTCACAGCCGGCGTCGGCATCTGCGACGAGCAGGCCGTCCGCGTCCTCTGCGAGGAGGGCCCGGCACGGTTGCGCGAGCTGATCGCCCTCGGGGCGGCCTTCGACCGGGGCGACACCGGTGAGCTGCTGCTGACCCGGGAGGGCGGCCACCACCGCGACCGGATCGTGCACGCCGGCGGTGACGCCACCGGCGCCGAGGTGTCCCGCGCGCTGGTGGCCGCCGTCATGCAGCACCCGCGGATCGAGGTCATCGAGCACGCCCTCGTGCTCGACCTGCTCCGCGACGCCGCCGGGCAGACCGCGGGCGTCACCCTGCACGTGCTCGGCGAGGGCACCGAGGACGGTGTCGGTGCGGTCCACGCCAGGGCCGTCGTGCTGGCGACAGGGGGCATGGGGCAGGTCTTCGGCTCCACCACCAACCCGAGCGTCTCGACCGGCGACGGCGTGGCGCTCGCGCTGCGGGCAGGGGCCGAGGTCACCGACCTGGAGTTCGTCCAGTTCCACCCGACCGTGCTGTGGCTCGGCCCCGACTCGCGCGGCCAGCAGCCCCTCATCAGCGAGGCGGTCCGGGGCGAGGGCGCCTTCCTCGTGGACGGCACCGGCGCGCGGGTCATCACGACCGCGGACCACCCGCTCGCCGACCTGGCGCCTCGCGACGTCGTCGCCAAGGCCATCACCCGGCGGATGGAGGCGCTCGGCACCGACCACGTCTTCCTCGACGCCCGGCAGGTCCCCGGGCTCGTCGAGCGCTTCCCCACCATCGTGGCCAAGTGCCGGGAGCTCGGGGTCGACCCCGTCACCGACCTCATCCCGGTCGCACCGGCAGCGCACTACGCCAGCGGTGGCGTGCGCACCGACCTCGACGGCCGCACCTCCGTACCCGGCCTCTACGCCTGCGGCGAGGTCGCCTGCACCGGCGTCCACGGCGCCAACCGGCTCGCGTCCAACTCGCTGCTCGAGGGGCTGGTCTTCGCCGGCCGGATCGGGGCGCACCTCGAGCGCGGCCTCCCCGACCCGGGTGCCCCGGTCGCGCAGCCCCCTGAGGGCGCGCTGCTCGACCCCTCCACCCGCTGGGAGCTCGGCCTCGCGATGACCCGCGGAGCCGGGGTGCTGCGCAGCGCCGACTCGCTCGCCGCGACCGCGAAGGCGCTGCTGGCGCTGGAGGACCGGCCGTCGACGCAGCCGTCGCCGGACGCGTGGGAGGCCACCGGCCTGCACGCGGTCGCCACCGCGCTCGTCGCCGCCGCCGCGGCGCGCGAGGAGACCCGCGGAGCCCACTGGCGGGAGGACTTCCCGCTCGCCGACGATGCCTGGCGCGGCCACCTGGTGACCACGCTCGCAGGCACGACCTTCGAGAGGATCTGATGGTCTCGCCGCCCACCCGGGACGCGCTGGCCGCGGCCGGCATCGACGTCGCCGCCGTCACCGACCTCGCCCGGCGCACCCTCGACGAGGACCTCGCCGGTGGCGTCGACGTGACCAGCGTCGCGACCGTCCCCGCCGACCTCGTCGGCACCGCCGCGTTCGTCCCGCGGCAGCCCGGTGTCGTCGCCGGGATCGGCGTCGCGATGGCCTGCCTGGACGTCGCTGCCGGCGTGCCCCTGAGCTACGAGCTGGTGCGTGCGGACGGGCCGGCCACGGCCGGCGAGCAGGTCCTGCGGGTCACCGGGCCGGTGCGCGCGCTGCTGACCGGCGAGCGCTCCGCGCTCAACCTGCTCTGCCACCTGTCGGGTGTCGCCACCCTGACGGCGCAGTGGGTCGCCGCGGTCGAGGGCACCGGCGCCCGCATCCGGGACACCCGCAAGACGACGCCCGGCCTGCGCGCCCTCGAGAAGTACGCCGTGACGGTCGGCGGTGGCGTCAACCACCGGATGTCGCTGTCGGACGCGGCGCTGGTCAAGGACAACCACGTCGTCGCGGCCGGTGGCGTGGCCGCTGCCTTCGAGGCGGTACGACGGGAGTTCCCCGGACTCGACGTCGAGGTCGAGTGCGACACCGTCGCCCAGGTCTCCGACGTGGTGGCCGCCGGCGCGGACCTCGTGCTGCTCGACAACATGACCCTCGACGACCTGCGCGCCGCCGTCGAGCTGTGCCGTCCGAAGGGCGTGCGCACCGAGGCGTCCGGCGGGCTCTCCCTCGACCGGGCCAGGGCCGTCGCGGAGACCGGCGTGGACTTCCTCAGCGTCGGCGGGCTCACGCACTCCGCACCCGTGCTGGACCTCGGAATGGACCTCTTGTAGTGCTGCTCACCGTCGACGTCGGCAACACCAACATCGTCCTCGGCCTGTTCGACGGCGAGGAGCTGACGACCAGCTACCGGCTGCGCACCGACGCGCGCGTCACCGCCGACGAGCTCGCCCTGCGGTTCAACGGCCTGCTGTCGCGGCACGTCCACCCCGACGGCGTGGCGGTCTGCTCGACCGTGCCGCAGGTCCTCGAGCAGCTCCGCCTGATGTTCGAGCGCTACTACGCCGACGCGCACACCGTGGTCGTGGGGCCCGGCGTCAAGACCGGCGTCGCCCTGATGTACGACAACCCCAAGGAGGTCGGGCCCGACCGCATCGTCAACACGCTCGCCGCCCACACCCTCTACGGCGGCCCGGCGATCGTCGTCGACTTCGGCACCTCGACCAACTTCGACGTCGTCAGCGAGAAGGGCGAGTTCCTCGGAGGGGCACTGGCTCCCGGCGTCGAGATCTCCGTCGACGCCCTCGCCGCGCGCGCGGCGCGGCTGTTCAAGGTCGAGCTCACCGAGCCCCGGTCCGTCATCGGCAAGACGACCGTGGAGGCCCTGCAGTCCGGGCTCGTCTACGGCTTCGCGTCGCAGGTCGACGGGATGGTGGAGCGCATCACGAAGGAGCTCGGCGCCGACCCGGTCGTCATCGCCACCGGTGGCCTGTCGCACCTCATGTACGACCTGTGCCCGTCCATCGACGAGCACGAGCCGGACCTCACCCTCATCGGCCTGCGCCTCGTCTACGAGAAGAACGCCTAGGCCAGTCCCCTCACCCCGATGCGTGCCGCTCTCCGCGGCATTCCTGTGCGGGTGCCCGGCACGCACGTCGGGATACGCCGAGGCGTGCCGCCCTGCGCGGCGATCTCACGCCGGGGCACGGCACGCACCCGGTCAGGGCGTGGTGGTCCAGGCGTCGGTCACCCAGGGGATCGTGAACGCGCCCGCGGGCACCAGCTCGCGGGCCCGCGCGAGGTGGGCCTCCCGCGCGGCCGGCGCCATGACGATGACGATCGACCGCGAGGCCAGGTTGGCGACCACGAGGTCGGCGTCGGCGGGCTGCTCGTGCCGGAACAGCTGCCGCTGCCAGCTGCCGGGAGCCCCGTCGTACGGGACCTGGTCGTCGGGCTGCACGAGGGAGAGCCGGTCCTCCATGCCGACGTGCTCGGCGAGGTCGCGCGGCCAGCCGTCGGTGTCGTCGAGGACGTTCCACAGCAGCCCGAGGGTGCCGCCCGGCCGCAGCACCCGGCGCACCGACGCCAGGGCCGCCTCCGGGTCGAACCAGTGCCAGGCCTGCCCGGCGACCACCGCGTCGACCGAGGCGTCACCGACAGGCACCTGCTCGGCGGTGCCCGCCAGCACCTGTGCGCGAGGGCCGATGAGGGCGCGCATCCCGTCGTCCGGCTCGACCGCCACGACGTCGAGCCCCAGCTCCAGCAGCACCGCCGTCAGCTTCCCGGTGCCGGCGCCCAGGTCGAGAACCCGACGAGCACCTGCGGGGAGCACGAACCGCACGGCCTCCACCGGGTAGCTGGGCCGGGCGGCGGCGTAGGCCTGCGCCGCGGCTCCGAACGACAACGCGCGCCGAGGGTCCACGAACGCAAACTAGGCTGACGCGGGTGAGCGACGAGCAGGACCTCCCGGAGCAGGTGCGCGTCCGGCGCGAGAAGTACGAGCGGCTGCGCGCCGCCGGAGCGGCCCCCTACGCGCTCGGCTACCCCCGCACGACCAGCATCGCCGAGCTCCGGGAGCGGCACCCCGACCTCTCGCCCGACACCTACACCGGCGAGCGGGTCGGCGTCGTCGGCCGGGTGCTGCTCAGCCGGGGGAGCGGCAAGCTCGCCTTCGCCACGATCATCGAGGGCGAGTCGCAGGTCCAGGTCATGGTCAGCCTCGACAAGGTCGGCGAGCAGCGGATGGCCGACTGGAAGACCGACGTCGACCTCGGTGACCACATCGGCGTCACGGGCGAGGTCATCAGCAGCAAGCGGGGCGAGCTGTCGGTGCTGGCCGACAGCTGGGCGCTCACGAGCAAGGCGCTGCGGCCGCTGCCCGACAAGCACAAGGGGCTCACCGACCCCGAGACGAGGATCCGCCAGCGGTACGTCGACCTGGCCGTGAACCCGGAGAGCCGGCAGCTGGTGCGCGACCGCTCGACGGTGATCCGGACCGTCCGGGAGATGCTGCACGGGCTGGGCTTCACCGAGGTCGAGACGCCGATCCTGCAGGTCGTGCACGGCGGCGCCGCTGCCCGGCCGTTCCGCACCCACTTCAACGCGCTCGACCTCGACGTCACCCTGCGCATCGCGCTCGAGCTCTACCTGAAGCGGGCGGTCGTCGGCGGCATCGACAAGGTCTTCGAGATCGGCAAGAACTTCCGCAACGAGGGGATCGACGCCACCCACTTCCCCGAGTTCACGATGCTCGAGTTCTACGAGGCCTACGGCGACTACGACACCGTCGCCGACCTCACCCGCGAGATGATCATCGCGTGCGCCCGGGCGATCGGCAGGACCGTGGTCTGCGACGGCCAGGTCGACCTGGAGCAGCCCTGGCGCAGCGCCACGCTCTTCGAGCTGGTGTCGGAGGCCGTCGGCACCGCCGTGGACGCGGGGACCAGCGCCGAGGACCTGACCGCCCTGGCGGACAAGCACGAGGTCGCCCTGCAGCCGGGGTGGACCGCGGGGGAGATCGCCCTCGAGCTCTTCGAGAAGCTCGTCGAGCACACCCTGATCCAGCCCACCTTCGTGCGGGACTACCCGGTCGACGCACGGCCGCTCGCCCGTGACCACCGCGACGACCCCCGGCTGGCCGAGGCGTGGGACCTCGTCATCGGAGGGACGGAGCTGGCGACGGGCTACTCCGAGCTCATCGACCCGGTCGAGCAGCGCCGCCGGCTCACCGAGCAGTCCGTGAAGGCCGCCGGCGGGGACCCCGAGGCGATGCAGCTCGACGAGGACTTCCTCCACGCCCTGGAGTTCGGTGCGCCCCCCATGGGTGGGCAGGGCATGGGGCTGGACCGCCTCGTCATGCTGCTCACCGGCACCGCAATCCGCGAGACGCTGCTTTTCCCGCTGGTGCGGCCCACTTCCTGAAACGGCATTTCGCGGGCCTGTCTTTTTGCCTTTTCCGGGCTTTTCCGCTTCGCTGGGCGCAACCCCGTTTTCCCCTCCCGGAATGAAGGCAGCGAAAAGATGGCGCAAAAGGTCCAGGTCCTCCTCGTGTGCGACCTGCACGACGACGACACCGAGGGCACGGAGACGATCGCCTTCAGCCTCGACGGCGCGAGCTACGAGATCGACGTGTGCGACGCGCACGGCGCCGAGCTCCGGGACGCGTTCGCGCCGTTCGTCGGGCAGGCCCGCCGCGCCGGTCGGGCGAGCGCGGCCGCGGGTCGCCGCCGGACCGCTGCCCCCCGCGGGGGTGCCGGCAGCCCCGACCGGGTCGCCGCGATCCGTGAGTGGGGGCGCAAGAACGGCCACCAGGTGAGCGAGCGCGGCCGGCTCTCGGCCAGTCTCGTGCAGGCCTACGAGGCTGCCCACTGAGGGACCCGCACCGACGTTCGCCCGTAGCGAAGCGGCTCTCGGGAACGTCGCGGCTCGTCCTCGGGTTGTCACCCGTGCCGGGCAATGTCCGGGACTGTGCTCTCGCACCGCCCCGCCCGGCGTTAGTGTGCGGTTGAGGCGGGGACGCTTGCAGGCACCCGCCTCGTGAGGAGCGAGACATGTTCGAGAGGTTCACCGACCGAGCCCGCCGGGTGGTCGTGCTTGCGCAAGAGGAAGCGCGCATGCTCAACCACAACTACATCGGGACCGAGCACATCCTGCTCGGCCTCATCCACGAGGGCGAGGGCGTGGCCGCGAAGGCCCTGGAGTCCCTCGGCATCTCGCTGGAGGGCGTCCGCAACCAGGTCGAGGAGATCATCGGTCAGGGCCAGCAGGCGCCGTCCGGTCACATCCCCTTCACCCCGCGCGCCAAGAAGGTCCTCGAGCTCTCGCTCCGAGAAGCGCTGCAGCTCGGCCACAACTACATCGGGACCGAGCACATCCTGCTCGGGCTGATCCGCGAGGGCGAGGGCGTCGCCGCCCAGGTGCTCGTCAAGCTCGGCGCCGACCTCAACCGGGTCCGCCAGCAGGTCATCCAGCTGCTGTCCGGCTACCAGGGCAAGGAGCCGGCGGCCGCCGGCGGCCCGGCCGAGGGCACCCCGTCCACGTCGCTGGTGCTCGACCAGTTCGGCCGCAACCTCACGCAGGCCGCGCGCGAGTCCAAGCTCGACCCGGTCATCGGGCGCGAGAAGGAGATCGAGCGCGTCATGCAGGTGCTGTCGCGCCGCACCAAGAACAACCCCGTCCTCATCGGCGAGCCCGGTGTCGGCAAGACCGCCGTCGTCGAGGGCCTGGCGCAGGCCATCGTCAAGGGCGAGGT
>CAMLIA010000049.1 GCA_946479905.1 uncultured Frankiales bacterium
GGCGACGTCTACGCCTGCCCGTTCGCGATCCACGACGCCTTCCTCGCCGGCAACGTGCGCGACGCCGGCTTCCAGGCCGTGTGGCAGACCTCGGAGCTGTTCACGGAGCTGCGCACGCCCCAGTCCGGCGGCACCTGCTCGTCGTGCCAGCACTACGACTCGTGCCAGGGCGGCTGCATGGCCGCGAAGTTCTTCACGGGGCTCCCGCTCGACGGCCCGGACCCGGAGTGCGTGCAGGGGTACGGCGAGCTGGCCCTCGCCGGGGTGCGCGAGGTCCCGAGGCCGAGCGGCGACCACTCCCACACCGGCGGCGTCCGGGGCGGTCCCGTCCCGTTGGTGCTGTCCACGCGTCGTCCCGACCGTGCCTGCGAGGAGAACCCGCTCGCGGGGCTCCCGGTCTGATGGCCCAGCAGTCCCTCCCCCGCCTCCTGCCCGACGATCTTCGTCAGGTTGTCGTGGCGGCCGCAGCGTGGACCGCAAGGTGACGAAGATCGTCACGGAGGGGGTGGCGATCGGCGCGCGGAGGGCACCGTCGCGCGTCGTGTTCGGGCCGCACGAGACCAACCTGGGCAGGGACCGGTCGCTGTCGGACCGGCACGTCGCCTACTACCGGGAGCGGGCCGCGGGCGGCTGCGGCGTGATCGTCGTCGAGACGGCGTCGGTGCACGAGTCGGACTGGCCGTACGAGCGGGCGCCGCTCGCTGCGGACTGCGGCCCGGGGTGGAGCGCGATCGCGGCGGCCTGCTCGCCGGCGCTGGTGCTCGCCTCGCTCGGCCACACCGGCGGCCAGGGCTCCTCGGCGTACTCCCAGCTGCCGCTGTGGGCGCCCTCGCCGGTGGCGGACGCCGTGTCGCGCGAGCTGCCGATGGTCATGGACGACGCCGAGATCGCCGAGCTGACCGCGGGCTTCGTCTCGGCGACGCGCCTGGCGATGGAGTCCGGGTGCGCGGGCGTGGAGATCGAGGCGGGCGACCGCTCGGTGCTGCGGCAGTTCCTGTCGGGGATCACCAACCAGCGGACCGACGGCTACGGAACGGACCGGTCGCGGCTGCTGCGCGAGGTCCTCGGCGCGGTGCGCGCCGCGGCAGGCGACGGGATCGTCGCCCTCCGGCTGTCGTGCGACGAGCTGGCCCCCTGGGCCGGCATCACCCCCGACCACGCCCTCGAGCTGGTGCCGACGCTCGACGTCGACCTGCTCACCGTCGTGCGGGCGGGCCCGTACGCCGGCTCGGCGTACCGCCCTGATGCCCACGAGCCGGAGGGCTTCAACCGCTCGCTGTGCGCCGCGGTGAAGGCGGTGGCCCGCGGCCCGGTGGTCCTGCAGGGGTCCGTGGTCGACCGTGCCTTCGCCCAGGACGCGCTCGACACCGGGGTGTGCGACCTGGTCGAGATGACCCGCGCGCAGATCGCCGACCCGGAGCTGGTCGCGAAGCTGCGGACAGGCCGGACACCGCGGCCGTGCGTGCTGTGCAACCAGGCCTGCCGGGTGCGCGACGCCCGCAACCCGATCGTGTCGTGCATCGGCGAGCCCCGGTCCGGCCACGAGCTGCAGGACCCGCACCCCGTTGCTGGTGCCGGCGGTCAGGTGCTCGTCGTCGGGGGCGGGCCGGCGGGGCTCGAGTGCGCCAGAGTGCTTGCGCTGCAAGGGTTCTCGGTCGAGCTGCGGGAGGCGTCGGACCAGCTCGGCGGTGCGGTGCGCGACGCCGCGCTCGGCGCCGGACGCGCCCGGCTGAGCAGTCTCGTGGACTGGCTGGCGGCCGAGTGCGACGCCCTCGGCGTCAAGGTCGTGCTCGGCCACACCGTCGAGGAGGGCGAGCTGTCGTCGTACCCGGGGGTGGTCGTGCTGGCCACGGGATCGGTCGCCCGTCCGACCGGCTTCGTGGACTCCCGTGACGCGCTGCGCGGCGAGCTCCCTGACGGGCCGGTCCTCGTGCACGACACCGTCGGAGGGCCGGTCGGGGTCAGCGTCGCGGAGAAGCTCGCGGCGGAAGGTCGTGACGTGCGGATCGTGACCCAGGACCCCATCGTCGGCACGCTGCTGTCCCTCACCGGCGACCTGGCGGACTGCAACACCCGGCTCCAACGGCTCGGGGTACGGCGTGAGCTGAAGTCCCTGCTGCGCAAGGCCTCTGACGGCAGCGCGCTGCTCGAGGACGTGTGGACCGGCACCCGCCGCACCGTCCCGGCGGCGGTCGTCGTCGACTGCGGCCCGCGGCTGCCGCGCGAGGACCTGTACGAGACGGGGAGGCTGCGGGCCGGTGACTGCGTCGCCCCGCGCACCGTGCTGGAGGCCGTGCTCGAGGGTCGCCGGGTCGCCCTGGAGATCGGCGCATGAGCCGCTACCCGCACCTGCTGTCGCCGCTGCGGCTGGGGCCGCTGACGCTGAGGAACCGGGTCGTCTTCAGCGCGCACCTCACGAACTACGCCGTGGACGGCAAGCCGAGTGAGCAGCACGCCGCCTACTACGCCGCCCGCGCGGCCGGCGGTGCCGGGCTGATCATCACCGAGGAGCACAGCACGCACGTCACCGACTGGCCCTACGAGAAGCTGATCCACGGCTTCGACCCGGCGGTCATCCCCGGGTACCGGCGGATCACCGACGCCGTGCACGCCCACGGCGTCCCGATCCTCGCGCAGCTCAACCACAACGGCGGGCAGGCCTCCTCGATGTACAGCCGGCTGCCGGTGTGGGCCCCGTCCCCGATCCCGGACCCGCTGTTCCGCGAGGTGCCGAAGGCGCTCGAGACGCACGAGATCGGCGCGGTCGTCGACGGCTACGCGCAGGTCGCCGAGCACTGCGTGGCCGGCGGCTTCGACGGCGTCGAGCTCCAGTGCAGCCACTCGTCCATCGTGCGCGGCTTCCTGTCACCGGCGACGAACGCGCGGACCGACGCCTACGGCGGCGTGCTGGAGAACCGTGCCCGGCTGCTGCTCGAGATCGTGGCGGCCGTGCGGTCGGCCCTCGGTCCGGCCAAGGCGCTGGGGGTCCGGCTCTGCGGCGACGAGCTCATCGAGGGCGGTACGACGATCGAGGAGGCGGTGGCCGTCGCGCGGCTCGTCGAGGCCACCGGCCAGGTCGACTACATCAACACCTCGATCGGGGTGGCCACCGCGACGCTGTACATGATCGAGGCGTCGATGCAGGTGCCGCCGGGATACGCGATGTTCATCCCGTCCGCGATCCGCGAGGCGGTGTCGATCCCGGTCGTCGGTGTGGGGCGGTTCAAGGACCCGACGCAGGCCGAGCGCGCCCTCGCCGCCGGCCAGGCCGACCTCATCGGGGTGGTGCGCGGCCAGATCGCCGACCCCGACTTCGTCCGCAAGGCCCGCAGCGGTGCGGCGCAGGACATCCGGACCTGCCTGTCGTGCAACCAGGAGTGCGTGGGTCGGATGGGGCTCAACCGGTGGCTCGGCTGCATCGAGAACCCGCGCACCGGCAGGGAGGCGGTCGTTCTCCCGATGCCGACCCGGCGGGCGCAGCGGGTGCTCGTCGTCGGCGGCGGGCCCGCCGGGCTGCAGGCGGCCGTCACCGCGGCCGAGCGCGGTCATCACGTGACGCTGCTCGAGAGCGCCGACCGGCTCGGCGGGCAGGTGCCCGTCGCGGCATCGGTGCCCTCACGTGCCGAGTTCCTCGACATCACCCGCAACCTCGCCGCGGCGGCCCAGCGGGTCGGTGTCGACGTCAAGCTGCAGCACGAGGCAACCGCGGAGGAGCTGCTCGCCGAGGCGCCCGACGCGCTCATCCTGGCGACGGGAGCCCTGCCCGCGAGGCCTTGGTGGGCAGGCGATCTCGAGCAGGTGGTGGACGTGCGCGACGTGCTCGAGGGCCGGGTCGCCCCGCGCGGCCGGGTGCTCGTCATCGACGAGCTCGGCTTCCACCAGGCCACGTCGGTGGCGGAGCTGCTCGCGGACCGCGGCTGCTCCGTGGAGGTGGCCACTCCCGGCATGGTGGTCGGCCAGGACCTGGGCATCACGCTCGACCTGGAGACCTGGAACGTGAAGGCCGACGCGAAGGGCATCGGTCAGCTCACCGACGTGGTGCCGATGGCCGCGGCGGAGGGCATCACGATGACCCTTCAGCACCACCCCACGGGCACCGACGTCACCCGGACCGTCGACTGGGTGGTGTGCGCGGTGCAGCAGCGGGCCGACGACGCGCTGTGGCAGCAGCTGAAGGACGCGCCCTTCCCGGTCCACCGGGTCGGGGACTGCGTCGCCCCGCGCCGCGCCCACGCCGCGGTCGTCGAGGGCCACCGCGCGGCGGTGTCCCTGTGAGCGTCACGAGCACGCACCGGGGGACCCACCCGATCGAGGCGCTGCAGGTCAGCCGGCTGGCGATCGTCCTCGTGCGGGCCGGGGTCCTGCCGGTCGGTGCGGCCGAGGCGGCTGCTGAGGCGGGCAACCGGGTCCTGCTGCTCGGCAGCGGTACCGCGGAGGCGGCCCTCGAGCTCGGGGCTGCCCGGACGTGGCACGCCGAGACCGTCGGTGCGGCGCCGGCCGGCCTCGCGGCGGCCCTGGCGCCGCTGGTGAGGGACGTCCAGATGCTCGTGCTGCCTGCCAGCCCCGACGGCCGCGACTTCGCGCCCCGGCTGGCAGCCGCGCTCGACCGGCCGTTGCTGGCATGGGCGACCGCAGCGGCTGTCGACGACGAGGGGACCACCGCGACCCTGAGCCGGCTCGACGGCCGGCTGGACGTCGACGTGCGCTGCGAGCGGCCCTGCGTCGTCACCCTCGTGCCCGGTGCCCGCAACCCGCTGCCGCCCAGCAACGGCGAGGTCTTCGAGGTCGTGCTCGACGTCCCGCCCGGCGTGGACGCCGAGCGCCTCGCGGTGCTCGAGCCGGATCCGGAGACCATGGACCTGTCCGAGGCGACCCGGGTGGTCGGCGGCGGCGCGGGGCTGGTTCGTGACGACGCCGACGCGCCCGCCGCGTTCGCGCTGCTGCGCGCCGTCGCCGCCCGGCTGGGCGCGACCACGGGAGCGACGCGGGTCATCACCGACGCCGGCTGGATGCACCACGACCGCCAGATCGGGACCACGGGCGTGACCGTCTCGCCCGACCTCTACGTCGCCTTCGGCGTCGCAGGGGCCAGCCAGCACACCGGCGGGCTCGGCAGCCCGAAGCACGTCGTCAGCGTCAACACCGACCCCTCCTGCCCGATGACCGCCATGGCCGACCTGGGGCTCGTCACCGACGCCCGCGCCCTGCTCGACGAGCTCGCCGACCGGCTGGGAGTGACGCCGTGACCGACGTGATCGTCGTGGGCGCCGGACCGGCCGGGTCGGTCGCCGCGCTGATGGCGGCGCGAGACGGCCTGGACGTCGTGCTGCTGGAGCGCGGTCCCTTCCCCGGCAGCAAGAACGCCTACGGCGGTGTCGTCTACGGCCGCGTCCTCGACGAGGTGCTGCCCGGCTGGTGGGAGGAGGTCCCCGTCCAGCGCTGGGTGACCCGACGGTCCACCGTCATGCTCACCGGCACCCAGGCGCTCACGGTGGACTTCCGCACGACCGACTGGGGTCAGCCGCCCTACAACGGGTGTACGACCTTCCGGGCCGACTTCGACAGCTGGCTGGCGGGCAAGGCGGTCGACGCCGGGGCCCAGCTCGTGACGAGCACCGTCGCGACCGGCCTCATCGTCGAGGGCGGCAGGGTCGTGGGCGTGCGGACCGACCGCCCCGACGGCGACCTGCGCGCGCCGCTCGTGATCGCCGCGGACGGTGTGAACTCCTTCCTGGCCAAGGAGGCGGGGCTGATCCCGCGCACCCAGCCGCGGCACCTGACGCTCGGCGTCAAGGAGGTGCTGGCGCTCCCCCGCGAGGTCATCGACGCCCGCTTCGGTGTCCGTGGCGACGAGGGCGTCGACGTCGAGCTGCTCGGCTGCACCCGCGGCATCCCGGGCGGCGGGTTCGTCTACACCAACCGCGACAGCCTCAGTGTGGGCGTCGTCGTCAGCCTCGAGCACCTGACCGCCGCGAAGGTCCGGGCCGAGGACCTCGTCGCCGACCTGAAGGCCCACCCGGCCGTCGCGCCGTGGGTCGAGGGCGCGGAGCTCAAGGAGTACACCGCGCACCTCATCCCCGAGGGCGGCTACGACCACCTCACGCCGCTGAGCGCGCCGGGCATGCTCGTCACCGGCGACGCCGCCGGGCTCTGCCTGGCCGCAGGCATCTGGCTGGAGGGCGTCAACTTCGCGATCGGCTCGGGCCTCGAGGCCGGCCGGCACGCGCGCCGCATCCTCGAGACGGGGGACGAGCGGCCGTACCGGCGGGCTCTGGAGCAGACCTTCGTCCTGCAGGACCACAAGCGGCTGCGCGGTGCCTCCGGCCTGCTGCTCAGCGACCGGATCCAGCAGCGGTACCCCGGCATGATGGCGGACCTGGTCCAGGGCCTGTTCACCGTGACCAACCCGGAGGCCAAGCCCGGGGCCTTGCGCCTGCTGCGCGGGGCTGCGAAGAACAACGGCGTGAAGCTGCGGCACCTGCTGGCCGACGGCCTGGCAGGCGGGAGGGTGTTCCGGTGAGCGGTCCGGTCAACTACGACGCCATCGCCTTCGACGACCGGATGGCCACTGTCGAGTTCCGCGTGGCCGAGCGCCCCCACATCGTGGTCGACAGCGACGTCTGCCGCTCCTGCACGACGAAGGCCTGCGTCACGGCCTGCCCGGCGAACCTGTTCGCCCCCACCAGCGACGGCGGCATCCTGTTCAACTACGAGCAGTGCTTCGAGTGCGGCACCTGCTACCAGGTCTGCAACGCCGAGGGGGCGCTCACCTGGACCTACCCCGACGGCGGGCACGGGGTGGTGTTCCGGCATGGCTGATCCCCGCCTGGTCGTCGTCCTCGCCCGCTGCACCGACCTGCGGGTCGAGGTCGACCCGCTGACCGGCGCCATCACCCGAGACCCCCGCACCGTGGCGCTGAGCGCCTCGGACGCGGCCGCGGTCGAGCACGGTCTACGGCTCGGGTCCGCCTGGGGCGCAAGGACTCTCGTCCTCACGGCCGGCGGTCCGGAGTGCGACCCGCCGCTGCGCGAGCTGATCTCGCTCGGCGCGGAGGTCCGTCGGGTCCAGACTCGAGGGTCGTACGTCGAGGAGCTCGCGACCGACGAGGCAGCGCTCGCGAGGGCCCTGGTCGCGGCCATCGGGGAGCAGCCGGACCTGGTGCTCTGCGCCGACCGCTCCGCCGACCGCGGCACCGGGGCGCTCCCTGCCTTCGTGGCCCACGAGCTCGGCGCCGTGCAGGCCCCCGGCCTGGTCTCGCTGTCGCTCGACGGCAACGACCTCGTGGGGGAGCGTCGCCTGGACTACGGCCGGCGGGAGCGGATGCGCATCCCGCTGCCGGCCGTCTGCTCGGTCGAGGCGGCCGGTGTCCGGCTGCGCCGGGCGTCGCTGCCCGACTCGCTCGCGGCGGCGCGGGCGGACGTCCCGGTGGCCGAGGTCGTCGTCCCCGGACCGGCGGTCCGGGTGCTGCGCTCCCGGCCGGCCAGGGTCCGGCCCCGGCACGTCTCCCCGCCCACCGGCTCCAGCCGGGAGCGGTTGCTCGCCCTGACGGGCGCCCTGCTCAGCCACGAGCCGCCGACGGTGATCGGTCCCGTCGACGCGGTCGAGGCTGCCGATGCGCTGCTGGAGTTCCTGGCGCGCAACGGCTACCTCTCGGAGGCCCGCACCGGCTGGACCGCGCAGTGACCCGGCTCGGCGACCTGACGTGGCCGCGGGTCGACGCCGACGTGCTGGCGGTGCCGCTCGGGTCGACGGAGCAGCACGGGCCGCACCTGCCGCTGTCGACCGACACCGACATCGCCCTGGCGCTCGCGCACGGCCTCGCCGTCCGCCGGCCGGACGTGCTCGTCGCCCCGGCGCTCCCCTACGGCGCGAGCGGGGAGCACGCCGGGTTCGCCGGCACGCTGTCGATCGGTCACGAGGCGCTCGAGCTGGTCCTCGTCGAGCTGGTCCGATCGGCGACGGAGACGTTCCCGCACGTCCTGCTCGTCAACGGCCACGGCGGCAACGCCGCGACACTGAGCGCCGTGTGCGCCCGGTTGCGGGACGAGAGCCGCGACGTGCTGGTCTGGAGCCCGGCCTGGCGCGGCGACGCCCACGCCGGCCGCACCGAGACGTCCCTGCAGCTGGCCCTGGACGCCAGCCGGGTGGGGGCCGCGCGCGACGCCGGGTCGATCGACAACCTCGCCGACCTGATGCCTGCCCTGCGGCGCGGCGGGCTGCGGGCCGTCACCGCCAACGGCGTGCTCGGCGACCCGACCGGCGCCTCCGCCGAGGAGGGCCAGGCCCTGCTGGCGGAGGCCCTCGACGACCTCGAGAGGGCCGTGATCGCGTGGCTGACGACGGAGTCGGCGTGAGGACCGCTCTCGTCACCGGCGCCGCCCGGGGCATCGGTGCGGCGACCGTGCACGCGCTCGTCGCTGCCGGGTGGAACGTCGTCGCGACCGACCGCTGCTCCGACGACCCGCGGCTGCCGTACGCGCTCGGCACCAGGGAGGAGCTGGAGGGGCTGCGCTCCGACGCCGTGACGGTGTGCGTCGCCGACACCACGAGCGCCACCGACCTGCAGCGCGCGGTCGCTCTCGCCGAGCAGACCTACGGCGGGCTGGACGCCGCCCTCGCCGTGGCAGGCGTCGTGGCCGGAGGCGTCCCGCTGTGGGAGCAGCCGGAGGACGAGGTCGCCGCCGTCCTGGAGGTCGACCTGCTCGGCGTCATGGTCCTCGCGCGCGTCGCGATCCCCGCGCTGCTCCGCCGTCCGCAGCCCCGGTCCGGCCGGTTCGTCGCGGTGAGCTCCGCGGCGGCGACCCGCGGCCTGCCGATGCTCAGCGCGTACTGCGCGGCGAAGGCGGGCGTCAACGGGCTGGTGCGCGGTCTCGCGGCGGAGCTGCGCGGCACGGGCGTCACCGCCTCCTGCGTCAGCCCGGGCTCCACGCGGACCCCCGTCCTGGAGGAGAGCGCGCGGCTCTACGGGCTCGCCGACGCGGAGCACTTCGCACGGCAGCAGCCGCTGGAGCGACTGCTCGAGCCGAGCGAGGTCGCCGCCGCCCTCGTCTGGCTGGCGGGAGAGAGCAGCTCGGGTGTCACCGGAGCCGACGTCGCGGTCGACGGTGGCCTCGCGCTCTGAGCTCGACCGGCGGACGCTGCGGCTCCGGGACGGCCGCTCCTTCCTCAGCCCGACCGGGCGGCTGCTGCGCTTCGCCCAGCCGCCGGCCGGGATCCCGGGCGCGCTGCTCGACGCCGGCGCGGCCCACCCCCTGCCGGACCCCCGGCCCGCGGACGACGTCACCGTCGTGGTCCCCGTCCTGGACCGCGCCGACGAGCTGGACCGCTGCCTCACCGCGCTGGCCCACCCCGACGTGGTCGTGGTCGACGACGGCTCGGCGGACCCCGACGCCGTCGCCGCGGTCTGCGCCCGGCACGGCGCTGTCGTCGTACGACGTGGCAACGGCGGTCCGGCCGCTGCCCGAAACTCGGCACTTCCCCTGCTGCGCAAGGACTTCGTAGCCTTCCTCGACTCCGACTGCGTGCCACCCGCCGGGTGGCTCGCGCAGCTGCGCGGCCACTTCGACGACCCCGAGCTGGGGGCGGTCGCGCCGCGGGTCACGGGCGGCCTGCGCTCGCCGCTGGACCTCGGGACCCGGCCCGGGCTGGTGGGACCCGGCAACCCGGTCGGCTACGTCCCGACCGCGGCACTGCTGGTGAGGCGGCAGGCGCTGACCCCCTTCGACGAGAGCCTGCGGTACGGCGAGGACGTCGACCTCGTCTGGCGGATGGTCGCCAGCGGCTGGCGGGTCCGCTACGACCCGCGGGTGGTGGTCCGGCACGAGGAGCCGGCGAGGCTGGCCGAGCGGCTCGTCCGGCGCTTCCGCTACGGCACGTCGGCCGCCCCGCTGTCGCTCCGCCACCCGCGGGCGGTGACCCACCTGGTCGTCCCGCCGTGGCCCACCGCCGCGGTCGTCGCGCTCCTCGCCGGCCGGCCGCTGGCCGGCCTCGTCGCGGCGGGCGTGACCGCGGGTCGGGTGGAGCGGCACCTGCACGACCCGGCCGCCAGCGCCCGCGTGACCGGGCGGGCCGTCGCGGGCACGGCGCAAGGGCTGGGGCGGGCGCTCGCGCTGCTCGGCCCCCTCGCGTGGACCGCGGGGTGGCGGCGCCCGCAGCTGCTGGCGCTGCTGGCCCTCCCGCTGGTCGTCGAGCAGCTCGAGCAGCGCCCTGAGGCGAGCCCCTTCCGCTACGTCGGAGCCGGTCTGCTGGAGCAGGCCGCCTACGGAGCAGGGGTCGTCACCGGGTGCGCACGGCTCCGGACGGCGCGCCCGCTCCTCCCCCGGGTCCGCTCAGAGCGGCAGTGACAGCACGGTGCCGGGGTGCAGCACACCGAAGCGGTCCAGTGCCCCGGGGTTGACCGCGAGCACCAGCCGGACGCCGAGCGCCACCGCGTGGTCGTCGGGTGCCTCGCCGGTCCGGCGCTGCAGCGCGGCGCCGACCACCGACCACACCGACTCCCCCGGCCGGACGGCGTGCAGGGCAGGGATGGGCCGGCCGAGGACGTGGCCGATCCGCACGACGTGCGCCTCGACGTCCCGCGTCCGGGACGCGCTCAGGCCGGCATCGGGCAGCGCGTCGAGCACCAGCCCCAGCCGCCGGACTGCCGCCGGACCGTTCCGGTCGACGACCGCGGCGCGCGCGGCGGAGACCAGGTCGCGGAGCCGGCCGTCGCCGAGGGAGTCGCGCAGCGCGGCCAGCTGGGCTGACGCACCGAGCACGGTCACGGTGCGGGTGGCCCGCCCGACGCGTCCGGCGCCGTCCGGGTCGCTGGTGCACGTGACGAGCGTGCGCGACGGCGTGAGGGGCAGCGTCGCAGGAGCACACCGGGCGGCCAGCGGACGGCCGGCGCCGTCGACAGCCGTGGCGCTGAGCGGGTCGCGGGTTCCGGTGTGGCCGGTGGCCGAGACGGTCGCGGGCCCCCGCACCGTCACTCTGGGCGGGGTGGGGGCGGCGGGCACGCGGACGACGCCGGTGGCGGAGCCGCCGATGCAGCTCGCGGTCCACTGCTCCTCGGTGCCCGGCTCCGGCGTGATGATCGTGGCGGTGGCCGTCATGGGCACACCCGCGGGGTCGGGCTCGGTCTCCGACGTGCCGAAGTAGGCGTGACCGTCCCCGAGCTGGAACAGGCCCGGCCGGGTCACGACCGCGCTGACGACGACGTCGTACGACCGGTAGCTCACGTTCGCGAAGCTGATCGTCATGTCGTGGCACTCCGCCGGCGGCGGCGGGAAGGCGTCCGCCACCCCCTGGCCCTGCGCAAGCGCGGCCCCGACCATGGCGAGGGTGGTGGCCCCCCGCTTGCGGCTGCGCGTCACGGGCGTGACGGTACCTCGCCGGATGGGGGAAAAAAGTGCATCTGCGGGGGCAGGAGATCGTGGCGCGGCGGCGAAACAGGTCGCCATCGCGCGACATCCACCGCGGCCCAGGGCTGTGGTCGTCGTGTTCGGGCCAGCGGGGCGCTTCCGGGGGGAGGCGCCCCGCTGTTTTGCCCGCTTCCCGTCGCTCAGTGGGTCCGGGCGGTCTCGCGGCGCACCCGGAGGGCCGACAGCAGCAGTCCCGCGGCGAAGCAGGCACCGGCGCCCTCGCCTGCACGCAGCCGCAGGTCGAGGAGCGGTTCGAGCCCCAGCCGGAGCAGCACGTCGGCGTGCGCGCGCTCCCGGCTGCGCTGGCCCGCGACCAGGTGCTGGGCCGCGGCCGGTTCGAGGTGCACGGCGCACAGCGCGGCCAGCGACGTCAGCAGCCCGTCGAGCACGACCACCGCCCCGGCACCGGCGGCGCCCAGGACGACGCCGGTGAGCAGCGCCACCTCCGGGCCACCGAGCGCGGCGAGCAACGGCAGCGAGCCGGTCACCCCCGGCTGAGAGCGGTAGCGGGCGACCGCGCCGGCGACCACGGCGCGCTTGCGCTCGAGCATCGCGGCGTCGGCACCAGCACCCAGGCCGACGACCTCGTCCACGGGCCGGTCGAGGAGGACGGCGGCGAGCGCTGCGGCGACGGTCGTGTTCCCGATGCCCATCTCGCCGAGGGCGACCAGCCCGGCCGTCGCGTGCTCCGCCCCGAGCGCCCGGCCCCGCTCGACCAGCGCCTCGGCCTCGGTCACCGGCAGCGCGTCGGCGTGCAGCAGGTCGCCCCGGGAGGCGCCGGCATCGACCACGACCACCTCGAGGCCGGCACTGCGCGCGGCCACCGCGCCGAGCGCGGTCCCGGCGCGCGCCGCGGCGAGGACGTCCGCCGTCGTGCTGTCGGGGAACGCCGACACCCCCAGCGCGGTCACCGCGTGGGTGCCGGCCGCCAGCACGAGGCACCCGCCCGTCGCGTCGCCGCGGCCGACGGCCACCGCGCGGTCGACCGCCCGGTCCAGCACCCCGAGCGAGCCCGGGGGGGTGAGCAGCCGGTCGGCGTCGTCGCGGGCGCCGACGACGGCCCGCTGCGACGGAGCCCGCAGCCGCGAGACGGGCGGCGCGGTCTCGGCCCAGCCGTCGGTGAGCACGACGTCGGACAGCGGCTGCCGACGCGACCAACCGGCGCGCTCGAGCCCGGGAGCCGGGGGACGTTCGTCGGGCCAGCCCAGGCACAGCCAGCCGAGAGTCACGACGCCCTCCGGGACCCCCAGCAGCCCCTCCAGCTGCGCCGGGTCGAACAGCGTCACCCACCCCATCCCCAGGCCCTCCGCGCGGGCGGCGAGCCAGAGGTTCTCGATCGCACAGGCGCAGGACCACAGGTCGGCGTCGGGGAAGGTGGCCCGCCCGAGCACACCGGCGGCCGCGACCCGCCTGTCGCAGCACACCACGACGCCCAGCGGTGCCTCGCGCAGCCCCTCCAGCTGCAGGTCGAGCAGCTGCCGGGCGGCCTCCGGCTCGAGCTGCGCGGCCTGGGCCAGCCGCTCCTGGTCGGCCATCCAGGCCGCCTGCTCGCGGAGACCGGGGTCGCGCACGACGATGAACCGCCACGGCTGCGAGTGGCCCACCGACGGGGCCTGGTGACCCGCCGCGAGCACGCGCTGCAGCACCTCGTCCGGGACAGGGTCCGGCCGGTAGCGGCGGACGTCGCGGCGGGCCGCCACCACGTCGTACACCGCCGCGCGGCTCTCCGCCGGGAACGCCCACGCCTCCGGCGCGGAGGCCCGCTCGGCCGCGGACGTCGTGTCCCCGATGAGGGGGACGGGGCGCGGCCAGGTCACGGCCACACGGTAGCCAGGCCCGTTGCTGACAGACTGCCGAGCATGACGATCTCCCGACAGGTGCACGTCCACGCACCGGCGCAGCGGGTCTGGGACCTGGTCAGCGACCTGCCCGGCATGGGTCGGCTCAGCCCCGAGAACACCGGCGGCAGCTGGCGCCGCGGCGCGACCGGACCAGCGGTCGGTGCCGTCTTCCGGGGCCGGAACCGCAACGGGGTCCGGCGCTGGAGCACGACCGCCAAGGTGCTGCAGTGCGAGCCGGGTCGCCGCTTCGGGTTCGCCGTGTCCTCCTTCGGCATCCCCGTGAGCGAGTGGAGGTACGACGTCGAAGCGACCGGCGACGGCGGGTGCGACGTCACGGAGACCTGGTCGGACCGTCGTCCCGGCTGGTTCAAGGGCCCAGCGGGGCTGGTCACGGGCGTCCGGAACCGCGACGACGACAGCACCGCGCGCAACCTCGAGCGGACCTTGGCGGCGCTCAAGGCGCTCGCGGAGCAGCCGACCGTGCAGTAGCCCGTGCACTAGACCGTGCACTAGCACCCTGACGGCCCTATCCACGATCCCCCGATCGGGTCCACACTGGGCTGGCACGACATCGACGCGCCCCTGGCCTGCCACTCTGCGTTGCCGTTCTGTGGCAGAATGTGATCTTCAGGAGCGCCCGTGCAGGGCCGTGCAGAGGAGGGGCGAGCGCCGTGCCGCAGTCCGCTCCTTCTGCGCTCCTCAGGGTGCAGGGCAGCTCCAAGCTCGCCTTCGGCGCGACCACGGCGGCGCTCGTCACCCTCGCCTCCGGCGGCACCGCCGTGCTCGTCACCCATGTCGCGCACGGCACGAGCAGCCCCACCTCCCTGCCGGGCGGCCCGCTGCCGCCCGACAGCACCGCTCCGCCGCAGGGCCTGGTCGTCGGCCGGCTCGCCGGCACCCCGGCGCCCGCCCCGCCCGTCGACGCCACCGAACGGGCCCTCCACGAGGCCCTCACCGCCCGTCGCGCGACCCCGCGTCGCACCCTCACGGCGCCTCTCGTCCCGCTCCCGACCACCGCGCCGGAGGTGCCGACCGTGACGCCTCCGGTCGTCGGCCCTGTCGTCGTGCCCGTCACGCAACCCGTGAAGGAACCCGTCACGCAGCCCAGCAGCGGCCCCACCCACGCCAGTCGCGTGGGCCACGGGCACGGCCGGAGCAAGGGCCGCGACGAGGGCGAGACCGAACGCGGCCACGGCCGGCACGCTCACCCGCGCCCGATGTCCAAGGGCCGGCACGCGCACTAGCCCCCGCGGCTGTTGCTCTTCTGCGTCGCGTGTCGTCAAGATGGCGAGGCGGACGCCGGAGACCCCGGCCGACCCACGAGGAGCTGCTGCGTGACCGTCACCCCCGAGGCGAGCACCCCGCTCGTGCAGCTGCTCACGCCGGAGGGCGAGCGGCTGCACCACGCCGACTACGACGTGGACCTGACCGACGACGACTACCGCAGCTTCTACCGGGACCTCGTCCTGGTGCGCCGCATCGACGTCGAGGCCACCGCCCTGCAGCGGCAGGGCGAGCTCGGCCTGTGGGCCTCGCTGCTCGGCCAGGAGGCCGCGCAGGTCGGGAGCGGACGGGCGCTCCGCCCGCAGGACTTCGCCTTCCCGACCTACCGGGAGCACGGCGTCGCCTGGTGCAAGGGCGTCGACCCCCTGACGCTGCTGGGGCTGTTCCGCGGCGCGAGCAACGGCGGCTGGGACCCCCAGGAGAAGCGCTTCAACCTCTACACGATCGTCATCGGCTCCCAGACCCTGCACGCGACCGGCTACGCGATGGGCATCCAGAAGGACGGGGCCGTCGGGGACGCCGACGGCGAGGCGGTCATCGCCTACTTCGGCGACGGCGCCTCGTCGCAGGGCGACGTCAACGAGGCCTTCGTCTGGAGCGCGGCCTACAACGCGCCGATCGTGTTCTTCTGCCAGAACAACCAGTGGGGCATCTCCACGCCCACGTCCACGCAGTCCCGGATCCCGCTCTACAAGCGGGCTGAGGGCTTCGGCTTCCCGGGCGTGCGGGTCGACGGCAACGACGTGCTCGCGTCGTACGCCGTCACCCGGGCCGCGCTGGACGCGGCGCGGACCGGACAGGGCCCGACGCTAGTCGAGGCCTTCACGTACCGGATGGGGGCGCACACCACGTCCGACGACCCGACCCGCTACCGGCTCTCCAGCGACCTCGAGGCGTGGAAGCTGAAGGACCCGCTCGAGCGGATGCGGTCGTTCCTGTTCAAGCAGCAGATCGCCGACGCCGCCTTCATCGACAGCGTGGACGCCGACGCGGACGCGCTCGCGGCGCGCATCCGCAAGGGCTGCCTGGAGATGCCCGATCCCGACCCGCTGTCGATGTTCGACGACGTGTACGCCGAGCAGACGACGTTGCTCGAGGAGGAGCGCGCCGAGCTCGGGGAGTACCTGGCCGGCTTCTCCGGTGGGGCGCACTGATGCAGCTCACCTTGGCCAAGGCGCTCAACGAGGGCCTGCGGGCCGCGATGGAGGCGGACCCGCGGGTGATCCTCATGGGCGAGGACATCGGCAAGCTGGGCGGGGTCTTCCGGGTCACCGACGGCCTGCAGAAGGACTTCGGCGAGGACCGGGTCTTCGACACCCCGCTGGCGGAGTCCGGGATCATCGGCACCGCGATCGGGCTCGCGATCCGGGGGTTCCGGCCGGTCTGCGAGATCCAGTTCGACGGGTTCGTCTACCCGGCCTACGACCAGATCGTCAGCCAGCTCGCCAAGATGCACGCGCGCTCCAAGGGCAGCGTGGCGATGCCCGTGGTCATCCGCATCCCTTACGGCGGCGGCATCGGCGCGGTCGAGCACCACAGCGAGTCGCCGGAGGCGTACTTCGTCCACACCGCCGGCCTCAAGGTGGTCACGCCCTCCAACCCGGAGGACGCCTACGTGATGATCCAGCAGGCCATCGCGGCGAACGACCCCGTGGTGTTCTTCGAGCCCAAGCGCCGGTACTGGGAGAAGGCCGAGGTCGACACCGACAAGACCCCAGGCCCGCTGTGGAGCAGCCGGGTCGCGCGGTCGGGGACCGACCTGACCCTGATCGCCTACGGCCCGATGGTCCGCACCTGCCTCGACGCCGCGGCCGCCGCGGAGGACGAGGGCCGGTCGCTGGAGGTGGTCGACCTGCGGACGCTGTCGCCGCTGGACTTCGACACCATCCGCGAGTCGGTACGACGGACCCGCCGGGCCGTGGTGGTGCACGAGGCACCGCGCAGCGTCGGACTGGGAGCGGAGATCGCCGCGCGCCTGTCGGAGGAGCTCTACTTCGAGATGGAGGCCCCCCTGCTCCGCGTGACCGGGTTCGACATCCCGTACCCGCCGTCCCGGGTCGAGGAGGACTACCTGCCCGATCTCGACCGGGTGCTGCACGCCGTCGACCGAAGCCTGGCCTTCTGATGTCGCGGCTGCGGGAGTTCAAGCTCCCCGACCTCGGCGAGGGGCTCACCGAGGGCGAGATCCTCCAGTGGCTCGTCGCGGTCGGCGACGAGGTCACCCTCAACCAGCCGATCGTGGAGGTGGAGACGGCCAAGGCCGCGGTCGAGGTCCCGTCCCCGTTCGCGGGGGTGGTCACCCAGCTGCACCACGAGGCCGGCGAGGTCGTCGACGTCGGATCGGTCATCATCACGTTCGACACCGACCCGGGCGCCGGGCCGCTCGACCTCGTCCCCGAGCCGGCGAAGCCCGAGGGCGCGCTCATCGGCGAGGTCGGAGCCAACGGCCGGACGGCGACCCTGGTGGGCTACGGGCCCAAGTCCGGGACGGCGAAGCGCCGGCCGCGCCACGACGGCCCGGCCGCGCCGGTCGTCGAGGAGGTGCCGCCGCCACCCGCGACGGCCGCGCGCGTGTCGGCCGCGGCCGTGGGCCAGGCCGCCGCGCAGAGCATGGGCGCGGTGGCCGTGCTCGCCAAGCCGCCGGTCCGCAAGCTCGCCAAGGAGCTGGGCGTCGACCTGGGCTCCCTGCAGGGCACCGGCGCCGGAGGGGTCATCACCCGCGCCGACGTCGAGGCAGCCGGATCCCTTGCCGCACAGCCGCTCTCGACCTGGGAACCCGGGACCCGGGAGCGCCGCATCCCGGTCAAGGGCGTCCGCAAGGCGATGGCCCAGGCGATGGTCGAGAGCGCGTTCACCGCGCCGCACGTCACCGAGTTCATCACGGTCGACGTGACGCCCACGATGGAGCTGCTGCCCAGGCTGCGTGCCCTGCCGGAGCTCGCTGACGTCAAGGTCTCGCCGCTCCTCCTCGTCGCGAAGGCGCTGCTGCTCGCGGTCAGGCGCAACCCGGAGATCAACTCCACCTTCACCGGCTCCGAGATCGTCGTGAAGGAGTACGTCAACCTCGGCATCGCCGCTGCCACCCCACGCGGCCTCGTGGTGCCGAACATCAAGGACGCCGACGCGATGTCGCTGGTCGAGCTCGCCCGGGCGCTGCAGGACCTCACCGCGACCGCGCGCGAGGGCAGGACGAGCCCGGCGGACATGCAGAACGGCACCATCACCATCACCAACGTCGGGGTGTTCGGCGTCGACACCGGTACCCCGATCATCAACCCGGGGGAGTCGGCGATCCTCTGCTTCGGGGCGATCCGGCCCACCCCGTGGGTGCACGAGGGCGAGATCGCGATCAGGCAGGTCACCCAGCTCGCGCTGACCTTCGACCACCGGCACGTCGACGGCGCGCTCGGGTCGCAGTTCCTGGCCGACATCGCCCAGGTGCTCGCGGAGCCCGCCACCGCGCTCGCCTGGGCCTGACCGCGAGGCCGCCCTGGGCCGTCCACCGAACATCCAGCAGCCGCCGGCCGAACTCGGTAACACGACCGGGTCAGAGCACCCTGGCCCTTCCGACTATTGGACGAGCCCGGGCCCGTCCCACGCCGGTACAGACGAAGTCGGAGAGGACACCGGGTCAGGGCGCCCTCACACTTCCGCGTTCTCCGACGACGACGAAGAACCGCTCCCGGTGGGGGTGCCGCTTCCGCTCACCGGCGGCGCGACGAGCGACGGGCACCGGCCGCCAGCGGGCAGACTGCAGGCCATGACCCAGCCCAGGCAGGCCCGCGTCCGGGCGCCCGAGCTCGTCGGCTCAGGCGGCTGGATCGGCTCGGAGCCACTCACCCTTGCGTCGCTGCGCGGCCGCTTCGTGGTGCTGGACTTCTGGACCTTCTGCTGCCTCAACTGCCTGCACGTCCTGGACGAGCTGCGGCCGCTGGAGGAGCGCTTCGCCGACGTGCTGACCGTCATCGGCGTGCACTCGCCGAAGTTCGCGCACGAGGCGGTGCACGAGAGCGTCGCCGCCGCCGTGGAGCGCTACGAGGTCCACCACCCGGTGCTCGACGACCCCGACCTCGAGATGTGGAAGCAGTACGCCGTCCGGGCGTGGCCGACGCTGGTGCTCGTCGACCCGGAGGGCTACGTCGTGCACACGGCCTCCGGTGAGGGCCACGTCGAGGGCATCGGCCGGCTGCTCGACGAGCTGGTCGCCGAGCACGAGGCGAAGGGCACGCTGCGCCGTGGCGACTCGCCCTACGTCGCGCCACCCGCGACGCCGTCGCCGCTGCTGTTCCCGGGCAAGGCACTGCGCCTTCCCGACGGCAGGCTGCTCGTCAGCGACTCCGCGCACCACAGCCTGGTCGTGCTCGACGACGAGCTCCGGGTCGTGCGCCGCATCGGCACCGGCACTCGGGGACAGCGCGACGGCGACCGTCCGACGTTCGCCGAGCCGCAGGGGCTGGTCCTGCTCCGCAGCGGCCAGGTCCTCGTCGCCGACACCGGCAACCACCTGCTCCGGGCGCTCGACCTCCCGAGCGGCGACGTGCGCACGGTCGCCGGTACCGGACAGGTCTGGCGACCCGGCGACCCCACGGCCGGTCCGGCCCTCGAGACGAGCCTGTCCAGCCCCTGGGACGTCGCGCTCTGGGAGGACCACGTCGTCGTCGCGATGGCCGGCACCCACCAGCTGTGGTCCTTCGACGGTGACGCGGTCGCGGTGCTCGCGGGCACCACCGGGGAGGGGCTGCGCGACGGGGCGGCGCTGTCGGCGTACCTCGCGCAGCCGAGCGGGCTGGCAGCCGGGCGTGACCGGCTGTGGTTCGTCGACGCGGAGACGAGTGCGCTGCGGTGGTACGCCGACGGCAACGTCGGCACGGCGGTCGGCACCGGCCTGTTCGACTTCGGCCACCGCGACGGGCCGGCCGCGGACGCGTTGCTGCAGCACCCGTTGGGGGTCACGGTCCTGCCGGACGGCAGCGTCGCGGTGTCCGACACCTACAACGGGGCGATCCGGCGGTACGACCCGGCGACCGACTCCGTGACGACGCTGATGACCGGGCTGGCCGAGCCGAGCGACGCGGTCGTCGACGGAACGCACCTGCTGGTCGTCGAGTCCGCCGCGCACCAGGTGACCCGACTGCGGCTCCCGGACGAGGCGCTGGTCGTCGACGGCGTCGCGCAGCGGACCGCGCGGCCGGTGACCGAGCTGCAGAGCGGCGCGGTGCTGCTGGACGTGGTCTTCGAGCCCCCGCCGGGCCAGAAGCTCGACGAGTCCTTCGGTCCGTCGACCCGGCTGACGGTGTCGGCCAGCCCGCCCGAGCTGCTCGTCGCCGGCGGCGGCAGCTCGACGGACCTCCGCCGGTCCCTGCAGCTCGGGACCGGCGAAGGTGTCCTGCACGTCGCCGCGTCCGCGGCCAGCTGTGACATCGACGGCGAGCACCCTGCCTGCCACGTCACCCAGCAGGACTGGGGGATCCCGGTCCGGATGGTCAACTCGGGTCCTTCGAGCCTCCGGCTCGTGCTCAACGGGCTGGGCTGAACGCCGCGCCGTCCTGGCTCGAAAGGACTACGCCAAACAGCCCCGCTGTGCCGTGTCGCGTGGGCCCGATGTCCGAAAAAGTTCTGACACGGACGGGAATCAGGGAGACGACGTGCTGAAGGCTGGTCGCCTCAGGCTTCGCGGTCGCGACGACAGCGGGTCGATCGCGGTGATGGCCGCTGTCATCATCCCGGTGATCCTTCTCGTGATGGCGTTGGCTCTCACAACGATCGTGTGGGGTGCGAGCGAGACCGAGGTCCAGCGGGCGTCGGACCAGGCGGCTGTTCAGGCCGCCGCCACGGAGTTCCTGCTCGACTTCCCCTCGACCACCATCGACACGCTGACCAACAACAACAACATCAACGCGCTCTACCCGACGCTGCAGGGCGTCACGGGACAGCCCCTGATGACAGCGCCGACGTTGAACCCGTGCACCACGCTCGGTGATCCGCTGCTCGCCGCCGTCACCAGCACGGTGGCGACCGTGACGACGAGCATCACCGGCCTGGTCACGTCGACCTTGACGCCGGTGACGTCGGGCCTGTCGACGCTCGACACGACGACGAAGGCCATCCTCAACTCGCTGCCGTCGAACTGCTCCGGGCTGCCGATGGTCCCCGCGATCCCTCCCGTCCCGGCAGGCTCGGTGAGCACCGCGTGCGACGTCGCCAGCGGCAACGTGACGGACGCCGCTGCGCCCTACGCGATCCGGTTCTACGGGAAGAACGACAACCAGGCGCAGCCGACCTGCAGCAACGGCCGAGTGAGCGTGAGCGCGTCCACCGGCAACCCGCTGCTGGGCTTCGGGGGGACGTCCATCAGCTCCGGCAGCACCTTCAGCCTCGACGTCCCGACCGGGTTCAGCACTGTGCAGCAGACCCTGGCCGGTATGGGCGTCCACCTCGACACCACGCTGCCCAACGCCCTGTGCCCCGAGGTCAGCGTCGGGGTGGACCAGCCGGTGAAGGGGCCGGTCTTCTCCGAGACCTCCACGCCCAACGGGCGGTCCACCGCGCGCCGGGTCATGAAGAACGCTGTCGTGGTCCCCGTCTTCAACGGTCAGCGGCTCAGCTCCGACCCGCTCCTGGCGGCCCTGAACCTCGACGGGCACTCCTCGCTGAGCCGCGGGGTCACGACGCCGGCGGTCAACCTCAACACGCTCTTGCTGCAGAAGGTGCAGAAGCTCCTCCTGAAGGAGCTCGACAAGCTCGACGCGGCCATCAACGCCAAGCTGACAGCGACCAACGCGCAGGTGCAGAAGCTCAACGGCGTGTACGACAAGGTGAACGCCAAGAGCGGCAACGTCCTCCCGTCGGCCAACGTCTCGGTCGGCAACCTTGACCTGCTCAAGTGCGTCCGCCAGACGCTGGCCGACGTCTACGACCCCCCGTCGGGTGCGGTGGCCTCCGTCCAGGACGTCATGGCGCAGGCCGCGGCGGACCAGGAGCCCGTCGACATCATCCAGGTCGGTGTCGAGTCCTGCGCCGGCGCCGTGGCCACCGTCGACGCCCTGTCCTGCGTCCAGCTGGCACCGGGCACCCTGACCGGGACGGCCGCGGCGACGGCAGGAGCAGTCACAGGTCTGTACGACGTGCCCATCCTGGACGTCACTCCCACCATGGTGCGAGACATCGGGAACAACAACTTCCTGGCAGTGCCCGTCTCGGCAGCACAGGCCAACGGTGCCTTCCGCGCATCCCTGGTCCGTGGCAGCAGCGATGACCGGTGGGTGCCATGAGCAGGCCCCGGCACGACGAAGGCGCGACGACCGTCGAGTTCGCGCTCGTACTTCCGATGTTCATCCTGCTCGTCGGCATCGGCATGTACTTCTCGTGGATCTACTACACCCAGACCCAGGTCGACCGGGCTGCCAACAACGCGGCACGCTACGCGGCCGTCCCGACCACCGACGGCTCCTACGCCTTCTGCGAGTCGAAGATCGTCGACAAGGTCAACAGCGACTTGTTCACCGGCAGCGTCGCGATGCCGGTGGCGTCGCCTCCCTCCGCGGTGCAGGACCCGTCGACCTACGACGTCAAGGTCAGTGACGGCTCAGGGACGATTCGCGCCGATGCTGCCTGCGTCAAGCCGAACGGGTACGTGAAGGTCCAGATCCAGAAGGACTTCACCAACCCCTTCAGCGTGATCCTCGCGCCGTTCACCGGCACCACCAGCTCCTTGATGGTCACCGGAACGGGACGAGCAAGGGTGGAGGCACCGTGAGGGATCAACAGCATCCCGACGACGGTGTGGCTGCCGTCGAGATGGCGATCATCAGCACCGTCCTGATGCTCCTCGCGTTCGGCGCACTGCCGCTGTTCGCGATGGGACGCGCCTACCAGAACACCAACAGTGCCGCAGCCGACAGCCTCCGCTACGCCACGGGCGTCGACGCGAACGCGCACAGCGTCACGACCTCGTCGGGGGTCGTCCGCATCACCCGGCGTCCCACCGCCGACGACGTGACCCGGTTCGCTCAAGCCGCGGCGGACGACTCCACGCTGTCTGTCGTCGTCAAGGTCTGCCCCGACGGCAACATGGCGGCGTGCGCGAGCCCCGCGGACACCAGTGAGCCGATCGCCGCAGCGTCCGGCGACACCGTGACCGTCACCGTCACCAAGAACGTCGACCTCAGCCTGTTCGGGTCTCTCGCCAACGCCGTCGGACGTCTCGTCGGCGGCGGCGACATCTACCCGAGCGGAACCCAGCCCATCAGCTCGACCAGCACCGGCCGCGAAGAGTGAGCCCCACGAAAGGGAACGTTCGATGAACAGGAAGTTCAAC
>CAMLIA010000050.1 GCA_946479905.1 uncultured Frankiales bacterium
ACGCGACCGAGAAGTACGGCGAGGAGCGGGTCTCGCAGATCATCACCTACGGCACGATCAAGGCGAAGCAGGCCGTCAAGGACGCGAGCCGCGTGCTGGGCTACCCGTTCGCCGTCGGCGACAAGATCACCAAGGCGATGCCGCCGCCCGTGATGGGCAAGGACGTGCCGCTCGCCGGGATCTTCGACCCCAACCACAAGCGGTACGCCGAGGCCGGCGAGTTCCGGGCGCTCTACGACTCCGACCCGGACGCCAAGGCCGTCGTCGACACCGCCCTCGGCCTGGAGGGGCTGAAGCGGCAGTGGGGCGTGCACGCCGCGGGCGTCATCCTGTGCCGCGAGCCGCTGCTCGACGTCATCCCCATCCAGCGCCGCGAGGCCGACGGCGCCATCATCACGCAGTTCGACATGGGCGCCTGCGAGACGCTCGGCCTGCTGAAGATGGACTTCCTGGGGCTGCGCAACCTCACCGTCCTCGACGACTGCCTCAAGCACATCCAGGCCAACCGCGGCGAGACGGTCGTCCTCGAGACGATCGACGAGATGGTGCCGGACGGCCCGACGTACGAGCTGCTGTCGAAGGGCGACACCCTCGGGGTGTTCCAGCTCGACGGTGGCCCGATGCGCGCCCTGCTGCGCTCGATGCAGCCGGACTCCTTCGAGTCGATCTCCGCGGTGCTGGCGCTCTACCGCCCCGGGCCGATGGGCGCCAACGCGCACAACGACTACGCCGACCGCAAGACCGGCCGCAAGCCGGTCGTGCCGATCCACCCCGAGCTGGCCGAGCCGCTCGAGGACATCCTGGGCGACACCTACGGGTTGATCGTCTACCAGGAGCAGGTCATGGCGATCGCCCAGAAGCTCGCCGGGTACACCCTCGGCGCCGCCGACCTGCTCCGCCGGGCGATGGGCAAGAAGAAGAAGGAGATCCTCGACAAGGAGTACATCCCGTTCCGCGACGGGATGAAGGCCAACGGGTACTCCGACGACGCCATCAAGACGCTGTGGGACATCCTCGTCCCCTTCTCCGACTACGCCTTCAACCGCGCCCACACCGCGGGCTACGGGCTGGTCAGCTTCTGGACCGCCTACCTCAAGGCCAACTACCCCGCCGAGTACATGGCGGCGCTGCTCACCTCCGTCAAGGACGACAAGGACAAGAGCGCGCTCTACCTCGCCGAGTGCCGGCGGATGGGCATCAAGGTGCTGCCGCCGGACGTCAACGACTCCGACTCCGACTTCACCCCGCGGGGCACCGACATCCGCTTCGGCCTGTCCGCGATCCGCAACGTCGGCACGAACGTGGTGGCGTCCATCGTGAGGACCCGCACCGAGAAGGGCCGCTTCGAGAGCTTCGCCGACTACCTGTCCAAGGTCGAGGTGGTGGCGGTCAACAAGAAGACCGTGGAGTCGCTCATCAAGGCGGGCGCCTTCGACTCCCTCGGCGAGCCGCGCAAGGGGCTGCACACGGTGCACGCCGACGCGATCGACGCGTGCGTGGACGTGAAGAAGGCCGAGGCGATCGGGCAGTTCGACCTCTTCGGCGGCATGGAGTCGCCCGAGGACGCCGGCGGCGTCTTCGACGTCCGGGTCCCGATGGGGGAGTGGGAGAAGGCGGTCCTGCTCGCCTACGAGCGCGAGATGCTCGGGCTCTACGTGTCGGACCACCCGCTGTTCGGTGTGGAGCACGTCATCGCCGCGCACGTGGACACGCCGATCTCCGGGATCACCGACAAGGACGACGGCGCCTCGGTCGTGGTCGGCGGCCTGCTGTCCTCGGTCACCCGCAAGGTCACCAAGCAGGGCAACGCCTGGGCCGCGGTGCAGCTGGAGGACCTCGAGGGGTCCGTCGAGGTGATGTTCTTCCCGGCGACCTACTCGCTGGCCGCGGTGCACCTGGTCGAGGACGCGGTCGTCCTGATCCGCGGCCGCGTCGACAAGCGTGACGACACCCCGAAGCTCATCGCCTCCGACATCACCGTCCCGGACCTGTCGGTCGGTCCGCGCGGCCCCGTCACGGTGTCGCTGCCCGCGGCGCGCTGCACACCTCCGGTCGTGGAGCACCTCAAGGAGGTGCTGAGGGGACACCCGGGGACGACGGACGTGCTGCTGCAGCTGACCACCGGCGCCAAGACCACGACCGTGCGCCTCGACGACAGCCACCGGGTCACGGCGTCCGCCTCGCTGTTCGCCGACCTCAAGGCGCTGCTCGGCCCCGGCTGCCTCCCCCTCGGCGGCTGACGCCCAGCGCCCGGTCACCGGGTCGGCGGGGGCCGTGGGGGTCGGGTTGGGGCCCCGGCGCGGGCTTGCTGGGGGCGCCAGGTCGACCCCTGGCCCGCGGCTCGTGGCGGCCGCCGCGCAGGGGTCGGGCCAGGGCCCTCGGCGGGGTCCACCAAGGGCTCCCTCTCGACCCCTGCGGACGCGACTAAGGTCACGGGGCGTGGACGCCATCAAGCTCTGTGCCGGAACGCTGACGGTCGAGCACCCCGACGAGGTGCTGCTCGACTACCTCGACATCCGCAACGGCTACTCCTACCCGGCGTACGACCTGCTGCAGACCAACAACTCGCCGACCCTCGTCGACGGTGACCTGCTGGCACCGGTGCTCATGGGCGTCCACATCGACGCGGGTCGCTTCGCGCTGCTGCGCGAGATGATGCCCGCGCTGGAGGCGGTCGCGGACCTGCCCGAGGTCTCCCTCGAGGACGCGGACGACGACCACGTCATGTGCGTCGCCGGGCTGTTCGGGATCCTGGACGAGCCGCGGTACTCCGGCCGCGGCGTGCGCGGCACCATCGTCAGCAAGGTGCTGCACCGCAAGCGGCCCGACCTGGTGCCCATCTACGACAGCCGGATCTTCGAGGCCTACACCGCACCGGGCGTCCTGCCGCGCACCCTCGACCGGGCCTGGCAGGAGTTCATGCGGCTGCTGTGCATGCAGATGCGGGCCGACCTGCAGACCGAGCGGGACGCCTTCACCGAGCTGCAGCTCGCGGCCGAGGAGGCGGGTTGCCCCGTCACGAAGCTGCGGATCCTGGACATCCTCGTGTGGCGCGCCTCCGACGTCTGGCAGTAGCTACCGCATGTGGGGTGGCAGCACGTCGGGGCCCCGGCGGGCGGCCGCGCGGCGGTAGGCGGCCGTCGCCTTGGCGATCAGCCGCTCCGGTCTCCGGTCGTCGATCGCGGTGGTGCTGAACACCTCCCAGTCCTCGGCGCGGGCAAGCTCGTCGCGGTCGATGTCGTGCCGTCGCTGCTGCATGCCCTTGAGGAAGTGGACCTCCCCCTCGTGCTGCATGGCGACCTTCGCGCGGGGGTCGCCGAGGTCCGCCTCGCCGAGCCAGCCGCCCGCGGCGTCGCGGATCACGGTCCCGTGCACCATGGCCGTGAAGCCTGCGGCGTGCAGGCGCAGGCGGGCTCGGGACTCCGCGGGTGAGTCGGATCGCTTGTCGAGCAGCGGGACGGCTTCCCGGAGCAGGACCGCGCCCGGCCGCCGGCCGTGGTCGGCCACGGCGGCGGCGATCTCAGCGGACTCCCAACGGCGGGCGACCACGTCGCCGAGCGCGACGAGCTGTTCGAGGTCCAGGAACCGCGACAGGTCCGCGAGGCACCGGGGGCCGTCGGCCACCTTGAGGCCGTCGAGCTCGTGCACGCGCCCCTCGGGGATGCCGAGCCGGTGCGTCGTGAAGCCAGCCCGCTGGGTCCGCGGCGCACCCGGGCCGCGGTCGAGGTGAACGATCCCGTCGTCGTCCACAGGGAGCTTGAGCAGCACGGCCGCGGTCCACAGGCACACGACAGCCTCGGGGAACAGCAGGGCCGCGCTCTCCGCCCGGGTGCGGACGTCGACGTCCTTGTCCGGGAGCACGTAGACGTCGCGGGTCACGCGCTCGTAGCCGGGCCCACGCAGCCGCTTCTTGCTGACCTCTGAGATCGAGCCTCTGAAGGGTTCCGTCATGCGGCGGCAGTGTGGCCGCTGGCGCGATCGCGTGACGGGCCCCCTCCACAGGGTGCGAGGGCGGCGGCCAGGGGTCGGGATGGAGCCCTCAGACAGCCCCGGGCAGGGCCCTAGCCCGACCCCTGGCCCTCAGCCAGGGCTCAGGAGGCGCGGGCGAGGAGCAGCTTGGCGAGCCGGACGGCGACGGCCGGGTCCGCGATCGGCGCCTTCTGGTAGGCGAGCGACCACGTCGTGGTGCCCTGCCGGAACCGGAGCAGCAGCAGCTGGGCGCTGACCGAGCCCTGGAGGGTCTGGACGGTCGCCGAGGAGGCCTCGCCGACCCTCTCCACGACGGTGGGGGACCCGGAGCGGACCTTCGCGTCGTCGGCGTAGTCCGCCGCCGCTCCCGCCGCGGTGGCGAACCGGGCGGCCACCACCGAGACGACGGCCCCGGTGGCGGTGTCGACGTACTGCGCGACGTAGGCGCCGGAGAAGCCGTGCGCGCGCAGCTTCGCCGCGGCGGCCGCCACCGACGCGGTCGCCTGGGCACCGGTGCCGGTCGAGCTGTAGCCGGCCACCGCCTGCAGGTCGCGCGGACCGCTCCCCTTGACGACCAGGACCATCCCGGGCGGAACCTCGTCGGGGGCGGGGACGAGCACGCTCAGGGCCGAGGGCGGCAGCGTCACCCCCGGCGCGGGTGCGGTGAAGGGCGGCGGGGACGGAGCGGGGCCCGCGGTCGACCCGCCGCTGCAGCCCGCCAGCAGCACGGGAAGCAGCACGAGCACGGGGAGCCGGGGACGGGTCACGCGCGCAGGGTAGTGGGCAGGCAGCCGGTGTCCCGGGTCCCGTACCGTGGACGGGTGACGACGACCGAGGCACCGCCGCGTGCCACGGCCGTGGCCGTGGCCGGGCTGACCACCCACCGGGGCGGGGCGTGCGTCACCGACGCGGTGAGCTTCGAGATCGGCGCGGGTGAGGTGTTCGGCCTGCTCGGTCCGAACGGCGCGGGCAAGACCACGCTGGTGCGCCAGCTCGTCGGCGTACTCCGCCCCGACGAGGGGACCGTCCGGCTGCACGGCCAGGACGTGACCGGGGACTGCCGTGCGGCGAGCAGGCAGCTGGCCTACCTGGCGCAGACCGAGCCGGCGCTGCACGAGCTGCCCGTGGGACTGGCCGTCGAGAGCACCGGGCGGCTGCGTGGGTTGAGCCGGGCGGCGGCGCGGCAGGCCACCGCGGACCTGCTCGAGGAGCTCGGGCTGACTGCCCTGCGGGCCCGACCGCTGTGCCGGCTGAGCGGCGGTGAGCGACGGCTCGCCGAGCTGGCCACCGCGCTCGTCGCCGACCGGCCGCTGCTGGTGCTGGACGAGCCGACCACCGGGCTCGACGTCGCTGCCCGCCGCCGCGTCTGGGAGGCCATCCGCAGGCGGACGGCCACCGTCGTCCTCGTGACCCACAACGTGCTGGAGGCGGAGCAGGTGCTCGACCGGGTCGCCGTCGTGGACCGGGGCCGGGTCATCGCCTGCGACACCCCCGGGCGGCTGAAGGCCCTGGTGTCCGACGACGTGCGGCTCGAGCTGGTCTGGCGCGACGAGCCGCCGGAGCACCCGCTGCGGTCCCGGGCCGTCGTGGACGGCCGGCGGTGGAGCCTGCGGATGCCCGCCACCCAGGCCCGTGCGGCTCTCGCCGAGCTCACGACCGGCGCCACCCTGGCGCTGCTCGACGACTTCACGCTCGCGACCCCGACCCTCGAGGACGTCTACGAGGCGCTCGGTGGGCGCGACAGCGACCTGGAGCGCGCATGAACGCCTTCGCCGCCCTCTACGCGGGACAGCTCAGCCGGGCCCGCGCTGCGCGGGTGCCGCTGCTGTTCGTCGCGACGCTGCAGTCGCTCGGCATCCTGCTGCTGCTGCGCGGCGTGGTCGACCGGACGAGCGAGACGACGGCGCAGCAGGTCGTCGCCGGCTCGACCGTGCTCGTCGTCGCCTTCGTCGCCCTCAACCTGCTGGCCCAGCGCTTCGGCGCGCTGCGCGCCTCCGGTGCCCTCGACCACTACGCGACCCTGCCGGTGTCCGGAGCGACGGTCGTGCTGGCCACGGCGGCGGCCTACGCGACGTTCACGCTGCCGGGTGCGGTGCTGACGGCGATCGTCGGGGCACTCGTCTACGGCCTCCCGCTCGCCCACCTGTGGCTGCTCGTCGCGGTGCTCCCGCTCGCCGGAGCGGGGCTCGCCGGGCTGGGTGCCGCGCTCGGTCTGCTCGCCCCGCGTCCCGAGCTGGCGACCGTGCTCGGGCAGCTCGGTATGTCGGGGGTGCTGTTCCTGGGCATCATCCCGGCGGCCCGGATGCCCGAGGTGCTGCGCGCCGTCCGCGCCGCGGTCCCGTCGACCTACGCGGTGGACGCGCTCGCGTCGTCGTTCCGCCCGGGGTGGAACGCGGCCGTCGTGGTCCGCGACCTCGGGGTCTGCGCGGCCGTCGCCGTGGCCGCCCTCGCGCTGGCCTCGGTGGCCTTCCGGCGGGCGGTGCGGGCGTGAGCGCCGACGTCTGGGCCGCGCCGGCCGCGAGCGACGCCGCCGGGTGGCAGACCGTCGTCCCGCCGCCCGGACCGTCCCGGTTCAAGGCGGACGCGGCCCGCTTCGCCGGCATCGTCACCGGGATGGTCCTGCTCGGAGCGCCCGTGGGGCTGCTCTGGTCGGCGCTGGCACCCCGCTACACCGTGATCTTCAAGGACGGGCAGCCGACCTACCCGCTGCTGGAGAGCAGCAAGGCCTTCGTGGGCGTCGACGGCACGTTCGCAGCCGTCTCGCTCGTCGTCGGCGCAGCCTGCGGGCTGCTCGCCTGGTGGCTGGCCCGCCGCTCCGGCCCGTGGACCGTCGTCGCCCTGGCCGTCGGGGGCGTGCTGGCCGGGCTGGTCGCGGCCCGGGTGGGACTGCTCCCCGGCCGGCAGGAGGCGTTCGCCGCCCTGGACGGCAAGAAGGGTGCGGTGGACCTGTTCCTCGGCGTCCGCAGCGGCGACACCACCCACCTGCGCGCGCCGTGGACCGTCGTCATCTGGCCGGTGGCGGCCCTGGTCGCGTTCCTCGTGCCCGCCTTCCTCAAGCCGGAGGAGCTCGACTAGTTCGGCACGGCTCTCGACCGGGCGAGCTCCGGGGCGGGTACGGCGTGCAGCGCGGCCAGCACGCCGGCCTCGCGCCGCAGCAGCGACAGGCCCCGTCGGAGTCGGGCGACCCCGTCCGGCTGCTCGAGCAGGTCCTGCCGGTCGGCCAGGTCGAGCGCCATGGTCGCGCCCACCAGGTGCCCGAGCACCCGAGGGTCGTCCGGCAGCTCCGGAACCTCGACCTGGCCGCCGCTCACCTCGGCCAGCGCACCCAGGTAGCCGGTGAATGCCGCCCGCACGAGCGGGGCGAGGGCGGCCGCCTCGCCGCTGTCGCCGGGCTCGTCCGGCAGCCACGTGACCTCACCGGTGAAGTAGGGCAGGTCGTCGTGCAGGGCATCCAGGTGGAACAGCTCGCTGCCGACGGTCACCAGGTCGTAGCGCCCGTCGTCGTACCCGTGCACCTGCGACAGCCGCGCCGCGCAGCCCACGTCGTACAGCGCACGCACCCCGTCGCTGCCCACCTCGCGTCCCTCGCGGATGCACACCACGCCGAAGCGCTGCTCCTCCTCGGGCAGCTGCAACAGGTCGCGGACCAGCCGGCGGTACCGCTCCTCGAACACGTGCAGGGGCAGCACCAGGCCGGGGAACAGCACGGTCCCTAACGGGAAGAGGGGGAGCACCTGGCGACGGTAGCCTTGAGGCGTGCTCAACCGGATCGATCTCCGCGGCCGACGCGACGCCGACCTCGCGCGGGTCCTCCCGCGCGCCGAGGTCGACGTCTCGCACGCCGTCGAGGACATCCGGCCCGTCGTCGAGGCGGTCCGCGACCGTGGCGCGGCGGCGGTGCTCGAGGCGACGGCGCGCTTCGACGGGGTGACGCTGACCGACCTGCGGGTGCCGGCGGAAGCGCTGTCGGCCGCGGTCGAGCAGCTCGACCCTGACGTCCGCGCCGCCATCGAGGAGTCGATCCGGCGGCACCGCGCGCTGTGCGAGGCGCAGCTGCGCGACGACGTCGTGGTCGGCATCGTCGACGGCGGCACCGTCACCGAGCGCTGGGTGCCGGTGCGTCGGGTCGGGCTCTACGTCCCGGGCGGCCGGGTCTGCTACCCGAGCTCCGTGGTCATGAACGTCGTCCCCGCGCTGGTCGCCGGCGTCCAGTCGCTCGCCGTCACCTCGCCGCCGAAGGCGGAGTTCGGCGGTCGGCCCGACCCGCAGATCCTGGCCGTGTGCGCGCTGCTCGGGGTCGAGGAGGTGTACGCCGTGGGCGGCGCCCAGGCGATCGCGATGCTCGCGTACGGCGTCGAGGGGGTCCCTCCGGTGGACGTCATCACCGGGCCCGGCAACGTCTACGTCGCCGCCGCCAAGCGCCTCGTGCAGGGCCGCTGCGGGATCGACTCCGAGGCGGGCCCGACGGAGATCGCGGTGCTCGCGGACGGCACGGCCCACCCCGCCCACGTGGCCGCCGACCTCATCAGCCAGGCCGAGCACGACCCGCTCGCCGCGTGCCTGCTCGTCACGGACTCGGTCGCGCTGGCCGACGCCGTCGACGCCGAGGTGGTCCGGCAGATCGGGGAGACCAAGCACCAGGAGCGCATCACCGCGGCCCTCCACGGGCAGTCGGCCACCGTGCTGGTCGACGACCTCGACCAGGGCGTGGAGGTCGTCGACGCCTGGGCGGCCGAGCACCTCGAGGTCATCACGGCCGACGCGCCCACCCGGGCGCGCCAGGTCCGCAACGCCGGCGCCGTGTTCGTCGGCAGCTGGACGCCGGTGTCGCTCGGGGACTACCTCGCCGGGTCCAACCACGTCCTGCCGACAGGCGGCACCGCACGGTTCGCCGCCGGGCTGTCGACGCAGAGCTTCCTCAAGCGGATGTCGCTGGTCGAGTACACCCAGGAGGCGCTGGAGAAGGCCGCGCCGCTGGTGACCGCGTTCGCCCACGCCGAGGACCTGCCTGCGCACGCGGCTGCCGTCAACGTCCGCGGCAGCTCGTGAGCCTGCCGGTCAGGCCGGACCTCGTCGGGAAGCAGCCCTACGGCGCGCCGCAGCTGCCCGAGGCGATCCAGCTCAACGTCAACGAGAACCCCTTCCCGCCCTCGGACGCCCTCATCGAGGACGTCGCGAAGGCCGTCGCCGAGGCCACCGCGACGCTGAACCGCTACCCGGACCGCGACGCCGTCGCGCTGCGAGAGGACCTGGCCGGCTACCTGTCGCGGGTGACAGGGGTGCCGCTGGGTGTCGAGCAGGTGTGGGCGGCCAACGGGTCCAACGAGGTGCTGCAGCAGGTCTGCCAGGCCTTCGGCGGCCCGGGGCGCGTCGCGCTCGGGTTCGAGCCGTCGTACTCCATGCACCCGCTGCTGGCAGCCGGCACGAACACCGGCTGGGTCGCGGAGCGTCGGGCCGCCGACTTCACGCTCAGCGCCGAGGCAGCGGTGGCTGCGGTGGAGCAGCACCGGCCCGCGATCACGTTCGTCACCACCCCGAACAACCCGACCGGCACCGTCACGGGCCTCGACGTCGTCGCGGCGGTCTGCGAGGCGAGCGCCGGGATGGTCGTCGTCGACGAGGCCTACGCGGAGTTCGGCGGGACGGTGTCGGCGGTCACGCTGCTCGACCGGTACCCACGGCTGATCGTGAGCCGGACGATGTCGAAGGCCTTCTCGGGCGCGGGCCTGCGGCTCGGCTACCTCGCCGCGGACGCGGCGGTCGTGGACGCGCTGCAGCTGGTGCGGCTGCCGTACCACCTGAGCGCGCTCACGCAGGCCGCCGCCCGTGCCGCGCTCGCGCACACCGACGAGCTGCTCGGCACCGTCGAGGCGGTCAAGGCGCAGCGCGACCGGATGGTGGCGGGCATCCGGGAGCTCGGGCTCACGGTCGTGCCCACGGAGGCCAACTTCCTGCTGTTCGGGTCGTGGCCCGACCCCGCGGCCACCTGGCAGCAGCTGCTCGACCACGGCGTGCTGGTCCGGGACGTGTCGTCCGGGCCCGGCCTGGCCGGCTGGCTGCGGGTGAACGCGGGCACCGAGCAGGAGACGACGGCGTTCCTGGACGCGCTGGCAGAGGTTGACCTGCCCGGCCGGTAGGAGGACGGTGGACAGGACTCCTTGCCGCGACCGCGGGTTCCCCCTGGGTGTCCCACCTCAGGGGGTTGCGTGCTGACGATCACGCCCCGCGCCCTGCGCGCGATCGACGACCTCACGGCCTCGCAGCGTGCTGCGGGCCTGCGGGTGACCCGCAGCGGGTGCGGGTCGCTCGCCCTCGACGTGGCCGACGCCCCGGGCCACGACGACACGGTGGTCTGGAGCCGCGGCACCGTCGTGTACGTCGACCCGCAGGTCGCCGCCGAGGTCGACCAGGCCGTGCTCGACCTGCGCTCCACCCCGGGCACGCGCGCCTTCTTCCTGCGCTGACCCGCCGCGCCGGGGCGTAGGTTCCCCGCATGGCCGGTGTCCTGGACCTGTCGGACGACCTGTGGGACGGGCGGGTCCGGATCGAGGACAGCCACCCGTTCTCGGTCCTGGGTGAGGTCGAGGAGCTCGCCGACGGCGTGGCGTTCGTGCCGTCGTTCGCCAACGTCAGCGCCCTCGCCACGGACGACGGGCTGGTGCTCGTGGACACCGGCAGCCCGCCGCTGGCCGGGCACGTGCACCGGACGCTGCGGACCTGGTCGGCCGACCGCCTGCACACGGCGGTCTTCTCGCACGGGCACATCGACCACGTCTTCGGTGTCGCGCCGTTCGAGGACGAGGCGGCCACGAAGGGCTGGGCGGCGCCGCGCGTCGTGGCGCACGAGGCGATGCCGGCTCGGTTCGACCGCTATGTGCTCACCGCCGGCTACAACGAGGTGGTCAACCGGCGGCAGTTCGGGCTCGACGACCTGACGTGGCCACGGTCGTACCGCTACCCGGACGAGATGTACCGGAGCGCTCTCGACCTCGGGGTCGGCGGGCTCGAGCTCGTCCTGACGCACTGCCGCGGCGAGACCGACGACCACACGTTCACGTGGGTCCCGTCGCGCAAGGTGCTCTGCTGCGGCGACCTGTTCATCTGGGCCTCTCCCAACGCCGGCAACCCGCAGAAGGTGCAGAGGTACCCCCGCGAGTGGGCCGCCGGGCTGCGGACGATGGCCGCGCTGGGCGCGGAGCTCATGCTGCCCGGACACGGGGTGCCGATCGCCGGTGCGGACCGCATCGAGCAGGCGCTGACGGAGACGGCGGAGCTCCTGGAGCACCTGCACGACGAGACGGTCGCGATGATGAACGCCGGTGCCCGCCTCGACGAGATCGTGCACACCGTCCGTGCTCCCGCGCACCTGCTCGAGCGGCCCTACCTGCGGCCCGTCTACGACGAGCCCGAGTTCGTCGTGCGCAACACCTGGCGGCTCTACGGCGGCTGGTGGGACGGCGACCCGGCGTCGCTGAAGCCGGCGCCCGCCGCCGTCCTCGCCGCGGAGCTCGCCGATCTCGCCGGCGGCGCCGCCCGGCTCGCCGACCGCGCGGTGCAGCTGCTCGACAGCGACCTCAGGCTCGCGGGTCACCTCGCGGAGCTGGCGTCGCAGGCCGCACCCGAGGATCCCGCGATCGCCGAGGTACGACGGCAGGTGTTCGCCGCCCGTGCGGCGGCCGAGTCCTCGACGATGGCCAAGGGCGTCTTCGGCTGGGCTGCTAGAGGACCAGCTTCTGGTGGAGGCGGGTGAGCTCGGCGGCCGGGTCGTCGGTCTTGCCGAGGTGGATGGGGCCGGCGCGCACGACGGTGCTGCGGGGCGCGGTCAGCCACCCGAACCGCTGCCGCAGTGGCGTCTCACCCGCGGGTCCCTCGCCCCGGCAGGCCCGGCAGACCGCGTCGAGCGCCTCCTCCACAGCGGCCAGGTCGACGTCGGTGTCGAGCGCCCGCAGTCGCGCCTCGTCGACGTGGGTGAGGGCGTCGAGGTAGTCGAGGTCCTGGCTGTAGAGGACGACACCCACGTTCACGCACTCGCCGCGCTCCACACGCGGGACCGCCTGCAGCACGGCGTACTCGAACAGCGCGGTCACCGGGCCAGTCTCCTGGAGAGCTGGTCGACGTAGGCGTCGCGCACCGCGGCGGGGGAGGCGAAGCCCTCCTCGCCCTCGAGCCACAGGTCGGGGACGTCGTCGACCGCCGTGCGGACCTGATCGGGCGTGAGGGTCGGCGACACCTCGGCGGTCGCCATCCCAGCGAGCACGTGACCGCTCGTGTCGTAGGGCTTCGACGCCCAGGACGACGCCCGTGACCAGGCGTGGTGGAAGGTGAGGCAGGCGCCGTGGTCGATCAGCCACAGCTGCCGGTGCCACATGAGGATGTTGGGGTTGCGCCAGCTGCGGTCGACGTTGCCGACCAGCGCGTCGAACCACACGACGGTGCTGGCCTCGACGGGATCGATCCGGTGCGCGAGCGGGTCGTAGCCGAGCGAGCCCGGCAGGAAGTCCATGCCGAGGTTGAGGCCCCCGCTCGCCTTCAGCAGGTCCTGCACCTCCTCGTCCGGCTCGCTGCGGCCCAGCTCAGGGTCGACGTCCACGAGGACCAGCTCAGGGACCCGCAGCCCGATCGCGCGGGCCAGCCCGGCGCACACGATCTCCGCGATGAGCGTCTTGCGGCCCTGCCCGGCGCCGACGTACTTCACGACGTAGGTCCCGAGGTCGTCGGCCTCCATCAGCCCGGGCAGCGAGCCGCCCTCGCGGAACGGCGTCACGTACCGCGTCGCCGTCACCGTCCTGAGCACGCGCCGGAGCCTAGACGTCGCGGAAGGGCTCGATCCGGGCGCCCAGCGAGGACAGCCGCTGGGCGAGGTCCTCGTAGCCGCGGTCGATGACGTAGACGTTGCGCAGCACCGACACCCCGGGCGCGGCGAGCATCGCGAGCAGCAGCACGACGGCCGGTCGCAGCGCCGGCGGGCACATGACCTCGGCGGCCGAGAAGCGGGTCGGGCCGTCGACCCACAGCCGGTGCGGGTCGAGCAGCGTCACCCGCGCACCGAGGCGGTTGAGCTCCGTGAGGTAGATCGCGCGGTTCTCGTAGACCCAGTCGTGGATGAGGGTCCGGCCCTCGGCGACAGCGGCGATCGCCGCGAAGAACGGCACGTTGTCGATGTTGAGCCCCGGGAACGGCATCGGGTGGACCTTGTCGATGGGGGCGTGCAGCACCGACGGGCGGGTCGTGAGGTCGACGAGCCGGGTGCGGCCGTTCGCCGCGGCGTACTCCTCGGACCGCGAGACCTCCAGGCCCATCTCCTCCAGCACCGCGAGCTCGACCTCGAGGAACTCGATCGGCACCCGCTGCACGGTGATCTCCGACCGCGTGACGACCGCCGCCGTGAGCAGCGACATCGCCTCGATGGGGTCCTCCGACGGCGCGTACTCGACGTCGCACGCGATGTCGCTGCGCCCGTGCACGGTCAGCGTCGTCGTACCGACGCCCTCGACCTCGACACCGAGCAGCGCGAGGTAGAAGCACAGGTCCTGGACCATGTAGTTGCTGGAGGCGTTGCGGATCACGGTGGTCCGGTCGAGCCGGGCGGCGGCCATCAGCGCGTTCTCGGTGACGGTGTCGCCCCGCTCGGTCAGCACGACGGGGCGGCTCGGGCTCACTGAGGCGTCCCGCTCGACGTGGTAGCTCCCCTCGGTCGCGACGACCTTCACGCCGAACGGTCGCAGGGCGACCTTGTGCGGCTCGACCGTGCGGGTGCCGAGGTCGCAGCCGCCGGCGTAGGGGATCTCGAAGCGCGGCGAGCGGTGCAGCAGCGGTCCCAGCAGGAGCAGCACCGAGCGGGTACGACGGGCCGCGGCCTCGTCGAGCCGGTCGAGGTGCAGCTCGGCCGGCGGCCGCAGCCGCAGGTCGTTGCCCTCCCAGGTGCAGCTCACGCCGATGCTGCGCAGCACCTCGACGATCCGGTTGACCTCCTCGATGCGGGCGACGCCGCGCAGCGTGGTGGTGCCGTCGTTGAGCAGCGACGCGCACAGCAGCGCGACGGCGGCGTTCTTGCTCGACTTCACCTCGATCGCGCCCGACAGCTGCTGGCCCCCGAAGACCCGCAGGTGCGTGGGGCCGACTGCCGTGCCGACCTGGACCAGCCCGGTGTCCAGCGCGGTGCCGATCCGCGCGAGGATCTCGAGGCTGACGTTCTGCTTGCCCTGCTCGATCCGCGCCACGGCGCTCTGGCTGGTCTGCAGGGCCTCGGCGAGCTGGGTCTGGGTGAGCCCGCGCTGCTTGCGAGCGTCGCGCACGAGGGCGCCGATCTGCTGCAGGTACGCGTCGCTCATGCAGCACAGACTATCTCACAGGTGATATGAAGCCGTCGTTGACACGCGTCCCGATAGCCTGGAGGCATGGCACGCACGGCGCTGGTGGAGCGCACGACCAAGGAGAGCGACGTCCGCGTCGAGCTCGACCTCGACGGCACCGGGCAGGCGTCCTCCGACACCGGTGTGCCGTTCTTCGACCACATGGTCAGCCAGCTCGGCAAGCACGGCGGCTTCGACCTGACCGTCGTCACCAAGGGCGACCTGCACATCGACGCCCACCACACCGTCGAGGACACCTCCCTCGCGATCGGGCAGGCGCTGCGTGAGGCGCTCGGGGACAAGCAGGGGGTACGCCGCTACGGCGACGCCCTGGTCCCGCTCGACGAGGCCCTGGTGCAGGCGGCCGTGGACCTGTCCGGCCGGCCCTACCTGGTGCACGAGGAGCCCGACCTCGTCGAGCTGATCGGGACCTACGACACGACGCTGACCAAGCACATCTGGGAGAGCATCGTCGCGACCGCCCAGATCACCCTGCACGTGCGGGTGCTCGCCGGGCGTAACGCGCACCACGTCGTCGAGACGCAGTTCAAGGCGGTGGCCCGCGCCCTGCGCACGGCCGTCGAGCTCGACCCGCGCGTCACGGGCGTCCCCTCCACCAAGGGCGTGCTGTAGCGGTGGAGGTGGTCGTCCTGGACTACGGGTCCGGGAACCTCCGCAGTGCCGAGCGCGCCCTGCAGCGCGCGGGTGCCGACGTGACGGTGACGTCGGACCTGGCGCTCGCGGCGGCGGCTGACGGCCTCGTGGTGCCGGGGGTCGGCGCCTTCGCGGCGTGCATCGAGGGGCTCAACGCGATCCGCGGCGGGCCGGTGGTGCGCGACCGGCTGCGCGACGAGCGGCCGGTGCTCGGCATCTGCGTGGGCATGCAGATCCTGTTCGAGCGCGGCGTCGAGCACGGGGTGGAGTCGACCGGTCTCGGCGTGCTGCCCGGTGCGGTGACGCGGCTGAAGGCCGACATCGTGCCGCACATGGGCTGGAACACGGTGACGGTGCCGGCGGGGTCGAGGCTGTTCGCCGGGGTCGAGGACGAGCGGTTCTACTTCGTGCACTCCTACGCCGCGCGCGACGTGCCGGACGCGCTCGTGACGACCGCGGAGCACGGCGAGGTGTTCGCGGCCGCCGTCGAGCGCGGGGTGCTGTCCGCGACGCAGTTCCACCCGGAGAAGTCCGGAGACGCGGGCGCCCACCTGCTCGAGAACTGGGTCCGGTCGCTGTGAGGCCAGCACTGTGACACGAGCACTGTGACAGCGGCACCGTGAGCCGGGAGCGTGCCCGCGCCCGCGAGGCGCGGATCGCCGCGCGCCGGGCCGAGGTCGAGGCGGCTGCCCGGCAGCGCGAGCTGGCCGCCCGCCGGTCCGCCCGGCGAGAGCGGCTGCGGGTCCCCGTGCCGGCACCGTCGCGCGCCGTGCTGCGCACCGCCATCGTCGTCGGCGGGGTCGAGCTCATCGCCTGGCTGCTCGACGTCTCGCTCCGGGTCCGGCTCGGGCTCGCCGTCGTCACGCTTGCCATCCTGTTCGTCTACGTCGTGTCCGCCAGAAGGAGCCCTACCCGATGACCCTCGAGCTGCTGCCCGCCGTCGATGTGGCGGACGGCCAAGCCGTGCGCCTCGTGCAGGGGGAGGCGGGGTCGGAGACGCACTACGGCTCGCCGCTGGACGCCGCGCTGCAGTGGCAGAGCGACGGCGCCGAGTGGGTGCACCTCGTCGACCTGGACGCGGCGTTCGGTCGCGGCTCCAACCGGGAGCTGCTCGCCGAGGTCGTCGGGCGGCTCGACGTGAAGGTCGAGATGTCGGGCGGCATCCGGGACGACGCGTCCCTGGAGGCCGCGCTGGCGACCGGCTGCGCCCGGGTGAACCTGGGTACGGCGGCGCTCGAGTCGCCGGACTGGGTGCGGTCGGCGATCGCCCGGTTCGGGGACAAGATCGCGGTCGGCCTCGACGTACGAGGGACCACGCTGTCCGCGCGGGGCTGGACGCAGGACGGCGGGGAGCTGTTCGAGGTCCTGGCGCGGCTCGACGCCGACGGCTGCGCCCGCTACGTCGTGACCGACGTCCGGCGCGACGGCACGCTCACCGGGCCCAACCTGTCGCTGCTCGAGTCGGTCACCGCGGCGACGACGAAGCCGGTCGTGGCGTCCGGGGGAGTGTCGTCGCTGGCGGACCTGGTCGCCATCGCGGGTGTCCCCGGCGTCGAGGGCGCCATCGTCGGAAAGGCCTTGTACGCAGGGGCTTTCACGCTGCCCGAGGCGCTGGCCGCTGTCCGTGGGTGACCTCGTCGACGGCGAGGACTGGGCCGGTCGCTCGCTGGACGGGACGTACGACGAGGTCACGTTCCTCGAGGCCGACCTGTCCGAGGTCGTGACGTCCGGGGCGGTCTTCGACACCTGCACCTTCAAGGGCGTGCGACTCAACGGGTCGGCGCACCGGGCCAGCGCCTTCGTCAACTGCACGTTCCTGCGGTCGTCGTTCTTCGACGCCTCGTTCGGCGGCTGCAAGCTGGTCGGGTCGACCTTCGAGAAGTGCACGTTCGACCTGCTCAAGGTCGAGGGCGGCGACTGGTCGTTCGTGTCGCTGGCGGCTGCCGACCTGCGCAGCGCGCGCTTCGAGGACGTGCGGATGCGGGAGGCGGACCTCTCGCACGTGAAGGCGGCAGGGGCCACGCTCACCGGCCTGGACCTGTCCGCCGCCCTGCTGCTGGGCGCCGACCTCACCGGTGCGGACCTGCGGCGCTCGGACCTGTCCGCCCTGGACCCCACGGAGTCGAAGGTGGCGGACGCGATCGTGACCTACGACCAGGCGGTCGGCGTCGCGCGCGGGTTCGGGTTCGATGTCAGGGCCGACTGAAGGTCACGGCCTCCGTCGGGCGCGTCTCCGCGGTGCGGCCCGGCGCGCGGTGGTTGTCCCAGTAGAGGTTGGTGTGCGCGATCACGACCTCGGGCGGCGGGGCACCCCAGGCGCTCTGGTCGTTGGTGGTGTGGGCGTCCCCGACGAGCGTGGTGTCGTAGCCGCGGGTGACGGCGCCGTGCAGGGTCGAGCGGATGCACGCGTCGGTCTCGGCTCCGGCCACGACCAGCCAGCCGATCCCGCGTGCCGCGAGCACCTCCTCGAGGTCGGTGTCCTCGAAGGCGTCGCCGTAGGTCTTGTGCACGACCGGCTCGGAGTCGTCCTGACCGAGCTCGCTGACGTACTGCCACCCCGCGCTGTCCCTCGGCAGGCCCTCGTCGTGGTGCTGCACCCACACGACCGGCGCCCCCGCTGCTCGCGCCCGGTCGACCAGGGTCGCGATGTTCGCGATCACGGCGTCGCGCTGGTGCGCCGCCGCGACCACCTCCTGCTGGACGTCGACGACGAGCAGGGCGGTGTGCGGGCGGTCCGCGAGGGTGGTCATCGGGCCCTCCTGGCTGGTGGTGGCCCACCGTAACCCGCTCGCGCCGGCGTCGGACGCGCTCCTAGGGTGGCCTCATGGCGGCGGTGCGGCAGGTCCAGGTCACGTTCGACTGCGCGGAGCCGGAGCGGGTCGCCCGGTTCTGGTGCGAGGTGCTCGGCTACGTCGTGCCCCCGCCTCCGGAGGGGTTCGACTCGTGGGCGGCCTTCGACCGGTCGCTGCCGCCGGAGCACCAGGGCCACGCCTTCGCCTGTGTGGACCCGAACGGCGTGGGGCCGCGGCTGTTCTTCCAGCGCGTTCCGGAGGGCAAAGCGGTCAAGAACCGGGTGCACCTCGACGTGCGGGCCGGCACCGGTCTCGTCGGCGACGAGCGGCTCGCGACGCTCGAGGCCGAGCGCGACCGGCTGATGGCGCTCGGCGCCACCTGCGTCGAGGTGCTGCGCGCCGACGGCTTCAACGAGTCGTGCATCGTCATGCAGGACGTCGAGGGCAACGAGTTCTGCCTCGACTGAGGGACCGGCGAGAACCGTCACCGACGCGGCTACGGTAGCTCGCTCACCCAGCTGGGGTGGTGCTGCTGCGCGTAGCCGGCGTCCATCGAGCCGGTACGCAGTGCGGCGCGGGCCTCGGGGTGGCGGTAGGCCAGGTAGGCGTGCCCGCCGAGCAGGGCCAGCAGCGCGAGCGTGACCGTGTCGTGCACCAGGGTCGCGCCCTGCCGCAGACTGTCGCTGAGACCCAGCTGCGTCGGCAGCAGCAGCATGATCCCGGTGCCGAGCAGCAGCACCCCGGCGGCCGCGAAGGCGGCCGCGGCGAGCTTCTGCCCGGCGTTGAACTTCCCCGTCGCCACGGGCCCGGGCGTGCGGCGCAGCCACTGCCGGTCCGCGGGAGTGAAGCGGTTCAGGACGGCCAGGTCGGCGCGGAAGGCCGGTGACAGCAGCGCCGCCAGCGTCGGCAGCGGCAGCAGCAGCCCGGCCACGACGTGCGCGCCCTCGACCAGCGGGCGGCGCCCGACGAGCAGCGACAGCGACGGCAGGTAGAGCGTCATGCCGGTGACGGCCAGCACCCCGCACAGCGCCGCGGTGGCCCGGTGCGTCATCCGCTCGGCCGGGGTGAACCGGGCCAGCCGGTCAGGTGGGGGCATCGTCGCGCCCGTTCGAGCGGCCCACCCAGCCGTCCTGGGCGTAGCCGAAGCCCTCCCAGTACCCGGGCACCAGCCGCGGCACCAGCCGGACCTCGCTGAGCCACTTGCACGACTTGTAGCCGTACATCGGGGCGACCACGAGGCGCACCGGACCGCCGTGCGCGCGCGAGATCGGGTCGCTGCCGAGGGTGTCCGCGACGAGGACGTCCGGCCGCCTCGCCTGGGTGAGCGTCAGCGACTCGGTGTAGGTCCCGTCGAACGACACGAACTGCACGGCGGTGGCCTCGGGCAGCGGCTGCGCCTGCTCGAGCAGCGAGGCGAGCGTGACGCCGCTCCACGACACGTCGGGGACCCGCCACCCCGTCACGCACTGGAAGTCGCGGACCAGGGTCGTACGCGGTCTCGACGTGAGGTCGGCCAGCTCGAGGGTCAGCGGCCGGCGCACCAGCCCGGTCACGCGCAGCCGGTAGCCCGGCCCCGCACTCGGGTAGCCACCCGTCACGGTGTAGTAGCGCCAGCCGCCGCCGGGGATCAGGGCGCTCAGCCCGGTCGGGTCGTGGGCCGCCGCGGAGCGCTGCACCCCGCTCAGCGCGCGTGACAGCGGCCCGCCGGCAGCGACCGCGCCGGCCCCGAGGCCGACGAGGCCCAGGAAGACCCGCCGTCCGACCGGACTTCCCTCGGCGCTCGTCATGATGACCTCACCGTAGATCTCCGACCGGCGCCGCGGTCTTACGCGCGGCTGACGGCTGAGTCCGCACGGGGCCGTGTGCCACAGTCGCGGGGTGCAGCCGGTCCGCCCACGCAACGACCTGGAGCAGTACGCCGACCTGGCGCGGGAGTGGTGGGCACCGCGCGGGGCCTTCGCGATGCTGCACTGGATCGCCGAGGCGCGGATGCGGCACGTGCCACCCGGCCCGGGACGGCTGCTCGACGTCGCCTGCGGCGGCGGGCTGATGGCGCCGCACGTCGCCGCCGCGGGCTACACCCACGTGGGCCTCGACCTCGGGGTCGACGGTCTCCGGCAGGCCCGCGAGCACGGGGTGGCCGCGGTGCGGGCCGACGCCCGCCGGCTGCCCTTCGCCGAGGGAAGCTTCGACGTCGTCGTCGCCGGTGAGGTGCTCGAGCACGTCCGCGAACCGGCCGAGGTGGTCGCCGAGGCGTGCCGCGTGCTGCGCAGGGGAGGAACCCTGGTCATGGACACCATCGCGAACACCTGGTGGGGGAGGTTCTCGTCGGTGACCGTCGCGGAGCGGATCCCGGCCGGCCCACCGCCGCGGCTGCACGACCCGGACCTGTTCATCGACCGGGACGCGCTCGTCGCGGCCGCGGCCGCGCACGGCGTCGCCCTGCGCCTGATCGGGCTGCGACCGGCCGCTCTGGACTACCTGCGCTGGCTGGCCAGGCGGCGTGCTGACGTGCGGATGCTCCCGACCCGGTCCACCGCCGGGCTCTTCCAGGCCGTGGGGACCAAGGCATGACGGCGCTCACGATGCTCGACGAGGCCCGCCGGCTCGGACCCGTGCTCGCCTCGCGGGCGGACAAGCACGACGTCGACGGCAGCTTCCCCGTGGACGACTTCGCCGACCTGCGCGACAGCGGGCTGCTCGGCCTCATGGTGCCGACCCGGCTCGGGGGAGCCGGTGCGACCTTCGCCGACTACGTCGAGGTGGCCCTCGAGCTCGCCGCGGGCAGTGGCTCGACCGCCCTGGTCTACAACATGCACGCCTCCGTCACGGGAGCCCTCGCGCTGACCGACGACGACGTGGCCCGCGCGCTGGGCGTACCCGAGACGTTCTTCGCCGCGCGTGACGAGGTGCTGCGGGGTGCGGCGGCGGGCCTGCACTACGCGGTGGCGATGAGCGAGCGGGGGGCCGGCGCCCGGTTGTCGGCGACGCAGACCGAGTACGAGCCGGTCGCCGGCGGCTGGCGCATCCGCGGCACGAAGACCTTCTGCAGCGGGGCCGGGCACGCCGACGCCTACCTCGTCGCGGCCCGCCGGGGGGACGCGGTCAGCCAGTTCCTCGTGCCCGCCGGCGACGGCGTGCGGGTGCTCCCCACCTGGGACTCGCTGGGCATGCGCGCGACCTGCAGCCACGACCTCGAGCTCGACGCCGTCGTGCCGGAGACGGCGCTGCTGGGACAGGTCGAGGGCCTCGCGCTGCTGCTCGCCCAGGTGATGCCGCAGTGGCTGGTGGCGTCCTACGCCGCGGTCTACGTCGGCGTCGCCCAGGCGGCGGTCGACGCTGCCGTGGCGCACGTCGAGGAGCGCGGACTGGGCCGGCTGCCCCTGGTGCGCAGCCGGCTCGGGCGAGCGGAGGCGCAGGTGGCGGCGACGCGCGAGGTCGTCCGGACCATGGCCCGGGCGGTCACCGAGGCGCCCGGCGAGCCCGAGACCAACCGCTGGGTCTGGCGGGCGAAGCTGCTCGCCGGGGACACCGCCATGGAGGTGGCCGCGTCGCTGCTCGAGGCGTGCGGGTCGTCGGCCATGCGCAAGGGGTCGCGGCTGGAACGCGTCTACCGGGACGCGCGGTGCGGGGCGCTGCAGCCGGCGACCAGTGACGTCTGCGCCGACTGGCTGGGCTGCGCCGCCCTCGGCGTCGACCCCGACGAGGGGCAGGGCCGGTGGTGACCGCGCGGATCGTCGGGCACGGCGCGGCCTTCCCGCCTGCCATGGACCACCTCGACGTGTGGGAGCAGTTCTTCGCCCAGCACTACGACCACAACAGGGTCGCCGAGAAGGTCTGGCGCAGCGCCGGCATCCAGACCCGGCACGCGGTCGCCGACCCGCGCAAGGAGGACCTCAGCGGCTGGGGCACCGGGGCCCGGATGACCCGGTTCGTCGAGGACGCCGTGCCGCTCGGCCACGAGGCCGTCTCCAAGGCACTTGCCGACGCGGGCGTCGACGCCGCCGACGTCGGGCTGCTGACGGCGGTGTCCTGCACGGGCTACGCGACGCCCGGCCTCGACATCCTGCTCGCCCGTGACCTCGGCATGAGCGCCGACGTGCAGCGCCTGCACGTCGGGCACATGGGCTGCTACGCCGCGATCCCCGGGCTCGGTGCCGCCGCGGACTTCGTGGTCGCGCGCGGTCGGCCGGCCGTCCTGGTGTGCGTGGAGCTCCCGAGCCTGCACGTGCAGCCGGCGACCGACGAGGTGCAGCAGAGGGTCGCCCATGCGCTGTTCGCCGACGCGGCCGCGGCGGTGGTCCTGGTGCCGTCGGACGGGGCGGGCGCGGGGCTCGACGTGCTCGACGTCACGGCCCGCACCGACGCCTCCACGCTCGACCACATGACCTGGGACGTCACCGACCTGGGCTTCCGGATGGGCCTGTCGCCGCAGGTCCCGGACGTGCTGGCCCGGCACGCCGGGCCGGTGGTCGACGACCTGCTCGGCGCGCACGGCCTCGCGGTCGCCGACGTGGGCGGCTGGGCGGTGCACCCGGGTGGCCGCCGCATCGTGGAGGTCGTCGCCGAGCAGCTCGGGCTCTCCGACGCGCAGGTGCAGGCGTCCTACGACGTGCTGCGCGACATCGGCAACTGCTCGTCCGCGACGGTGCTGCTGGTGCTCCAGCGGATGCTCGCGACGGCCCCGCCGCCCGCCGGCAGCCCGGTCGTCGCGATGGCCTTCGGGCCGGGGCTCAC